>CAWJMQ010000024.1:0-33173 GCA_963844005.1 uncultured beta proteobacterium
TTATGTCCTGCTCGACTCAGCGTATTGCTCCGCGATCCGTTCGCGCGCGGCCCGGCCATCTCCCTCGGGAAACGCGAACCACGCCGCCGTGAAGACGCAAGCCAGGGCACCGCCATCGACACGGCGCACCGGCGGTATCCGGTCGCATAGGCCGAAGCGGGCTCGACCTCGATCGGTCCGGTTCGCGTCACGATCTCGACGCGCGAGACGTGGCGCCACGTCTCGCCACCGTAGCATCCGGCGTTCATCGCCAATGCGCCGCCGACCGTTCCGGGAATCCCGGCAAGGAACTCGGCATCGGCAAGGCCGTGCCTGGCCGCGAATCGCGCGACCTTGGGGCTCGCGACGCCGGCTTCCGCGTAGATCGAACCGTCGCGCAACTCGAGCGCATTGAGCGCAGCATGCAGCACGACGACGGTACCGCGGATGCCTCCGTCGCGAATCAGAAGGTTGCTGCCGAGACCGATCACCGTCAGCGGCTCGCCGGCGGGCATGCCACGCACGAACGCCGCGAGGTCGTCGCGATCGGCCGGAACATAGATGCGCTCGCCCGGTCCGCCGCAGCGCCATGTCGTGTAGCGCGCAAGCGGGGCGTCGCGCAACAGCCTGCCGCGCGGGCGCGGTGAACTCCTGCGGCTCGTTCATCATCATGTGCCCGCCGCTCTCATGCGCCCTCCTTGCACGGGCCCGATGGACGAACGTTTGCGCGTCGGGCGCGCGCAATCGCGCGGCGACGCGCCCTTCGGGCCTGGGCTTCGCCCGCCGCTCTCATGCGCCCTCCACGAGCATCGCCGGAACCTGCCCGATCGAACCGGCGCCCATCGTGATGACGACGTCGCCGGCGCGAACGAGCGCGCGGATCGCGACCGGGAGATCGCCGAACCAATTCGACGAAGACCGGCTCGACTTTCCCGGCGACGCGGACGGCGCGAGCGAGCGCCCGGCCATCGGCCGCCACGATCGGCGGCTCGCCGGCCGGGTAGACGTCGGCGAGCACCAAAGCATCGGCCGTCGACAGCACCTTCACGAAATCTTCAACAGGTCGCTCGTGCGGGTGTAGCGGTGCGGCTGGAACCCGACCACCACCGCCGCGCCGGGAAGCAGCCGCGCGCCGCCGCGATCGTCGCGGCCAACTCGGCGGGGTGGTGGCCGTAGTCGTCGACCAGCGTGTACGCACCGCCGCTCCCGACCTCGATTTCACCGTGCCGCTGGAAACGTCGGTCCACGCCGTGAAACTCAACCAACGCCTTGGCGATGGCGGCGTCCCCGACGCCGACTTCGCGACCGACCGCGATCGCCGCGAGCGCGTTCTGCACGTTGTGCTCGCCGGGCAGGTTCAGTTCCACGAGAAGATCCGGAACGCCGGACGCGCGGGCGATGGACTGGTCACCGATATTCTCAACGTCGACGGCGCGAACCCGGGCATCGTCGACGAGCCCGTAGGTGACGATCGGCTTGGTGATCGCGGGCAGGATTGCGCGCACATTCGCGTCGTCGACGCACAGCACCGCAACGCCGTAGAACGGGAGCCGCTGCGCAAAATCCACGAACGCGCGTTTCAGGCGCTCGAAATCGTGCCCGTACGTCTCCATGTGATCGGCGTCGATATTCGTGATCACGGCGAGCGCGGGCGAAAGGTAGAGGAACGATGCGTCGGACTCGTCCGCCTCGGCAACGAGGAAGTCGCCCTTGCCGAGCCGTGCGTTGGCGCCGGCGGACAGGAGACGGCCGCCGATCACGAACGTCGGATCGAGCCCGCCCTCCGCCAGCACCGATGCGATCAGGCTCGTCGTCGTCGTCTTGCCATGGGTGCCCGCGACTGCGATGCCTTCCTTCAGCCGCATCAGTTCGGCCAACATCAACGCACGCGGCACGATCGGGATTCCCTTTTCGCGCGCCGTTGCAACTTCCGGGTTGTCGGGCGCGACGGCCGTCGATACCACGACCGCATCCGCACCCGCGAGGTTGGCGGGAGCATGGCCGATCGCGATGGTGATGCCCAGCCGCGCGAGACGCGCCGTGACCTTGCTTGCGGAAAGGTCGGACCCCGACACCTGATAGCCCTGCGTCGCGAGCACCTCGGCGATGCCGCTCATGCCGGCGCCGCCGATGCCGACGAAATGGACGCGCTTGACCTTGTGCCTCATTGCTTCGGCCCGAATGCGATGCAGACGTCGGCAACTCGGTCCGCCGCATCGAAGCGCGCGACCTTGCGCGCCGCGATCGCCATCGTCAAAAGCGACGCTCGGGTAAACGACCGCAGGCACGCTGCGAGCGCTTCCGGTGTCAGTTCCCGTTCGGAAATCTTCAGCGCAGCCCCGGCGTCGACGAGAAACTGCGCATTCGCGCTCTGTTCGTCTGCGATCGCGCCCGGCAGCGGCACGATCATCGAACCCAGGCCGACAGCGGCGAGTTCGGCCACCGTGATCGCGCCGCCACGGCAAAGCACGATGTCGGCCTCGGCGTACTCGGACGCCATGTCGTCGATGAAGGCATTGCAAACGGCTGCGACGCCAGCGCCCTCGTAAGCGGCTCGAACCGCCTCGACATGCTTCGCACCGGCCTGGTGGACGACGCGAGGGCGCGCGGCCGCAGGCATGAGCGCGAGCGCCGCGGGAACGCTCCGGTTGATCGCCGCAGCACCGAGGCTGCCGCCGATGACGAGCAGCTTAAGCGGTCCCGTCCGCCCGGCGAAACGCGCCTCCGGAGGGGGCACCCGGCCAATCGCGTCGCGCACGGGATTGCCCACCCATTCGACCTTCGCCGAATGACGGCCCCCCATCGCATTCGGGAATCCCAGCAGAATCCGATCGGCCCCGTACGCAAGAACTCGGTTCGCGAGTCCTGCGACCGCATTCGCGTCGTGCAGCACAAGCGGCTTGTCCATCGCGACGCCTGTGAGCGCACCGGGGAACGATGCAAATCCGCCCAGGCCGAGCACGACGTCCGGAGCGCGATGACGAATGATATTGCGGCTCTGCCAGCAGGCGGCGAGCAGCATGAAGGGGCCGGCGACGAGCGTCTTCCAGCCCTTGCCGCGAATTCCGCCGAACGAGACGCCCTCGAAGTCGACACCATGCTGGGGAACGAGCGCGGCCTCCATTCCCTCCTTCGTACCTAGCCAGAACACGCGCCAGTCCCGCGCCGCGAGCTTGGCCGCCACCGCGAGCCCCGGGAAGACGTGGCCGCCGGTGCCGCCGGCCGTGATCATCACGGTGCCGGTCATACGGTGAATCCTCGGATGGGATTCTGGCTTCGGCCGGCCGCTGGCGCGGCCTTTACGTTCGCTGCGCTCACGTTAGCCTCCGCCGAAACCGCAGGCCTGATACGTTTCATACAGTGAAGCCTCTCAGAAGCCTGCGGTTTTCATAGTCGACGCGCAGCAGGATCGCGAGGCCGACGCAATTCGCGACGATGCCCGAACCACCGAACGAGAGCAGCGGCAGCGTGAGTCCCTTGGTCGGAAGCACGCCCATGTTGACGCCGATGTTGATGAACGTCTGCACACCGATCCATACGCCGATACCCAATGCAACGAGCGCGGCGAACGGACGCCCGAGTCGCGTCGCCTGGCGGCCGATCGCATAGGTGCGGAACAGCAGCCAGACGAAGAGCCCGATGACCGCGAGCACGCCGGCGAAGCCCAGTTCCTCCGCGGTGACCGCAAGCAGGAAGTCGGTGTGCGCTTCGGGCAGATAGAGCAGCTTTTCGACCGACGACCCGAGCCCCACGCCGAACCACTCGCCGCGACCGAACGCGATGAGCGAATGCGAAAGCTGGTAGCCCTTGCCGAACGGATCGGACCACGGGTCGAGGAACGCGACGAGTCGCTGCAGCCGATAGGGTGCGGCGACGAGGATCGCCGACAGACCGATCGGCAGCAGCAGCAGCAATCCAAGGAAGAGCCGCCAGTCGAGACCGCCGAGAAAGAGGATGCCGAACGCGATTCCGACAATCACGACGAACGCGCCGAAATCGGGTTCGAGCAACAGCAAGCCGCCGGTCGCGACCATGACCATGAAGAGCGGAAGAAAGCCTCTGACCAGTGTATGCTTCAGCGGCTCTCCGGCATGCAGAAACGCCGCCTTGCGCACGGCATAGCTCGCCGCGTAGAGAACGACAGCGAGCTTCATGAATTCGGAGGGCTGCAGGTTCACGACCATCAGCGACAGCCAGCGTCGCGCCCCATTGACCGACTTTCCGATTCCCGGGATCAGCACCAGGACCAGCAATACCGCGCCGGCGATGAAGAGCCAAGGCGCGAGTCGCTCCATCCCTTCATCGGCACCTGGAACGCGACGAACCCGGCAATCGCGCCGACTCCGACGAACAAGGCGTGCCGGACGAGGAAGTACCATGCACGGTAGCCCGTGTGCGCCGACGCCTCGGCCATCGCGATCGACGCCGAGTACACCATGACGATTCCGATCGCCAGCAGAAGCATCGCGGCCCACGCGAGCGACGCGTCGTAGACGAGCATCGTTCGCGGGTTCCGCGGCAGCGCGCCGATCGAACCGAATGCCTTCAGCACGCCGAAGGGCCGCAGTGCTCGGGCAGCCGTGCCGTCCTTGGGCATGCTAGGCAGTCTCCTCTTGCAAATGGTCGCGAATCAGGCTGGCGAATCGTTCGCCGCGCTCGACATAGTTGGCGAACTGGTCGAGGCTCGCGCACGCGGGCGAGAGCAAGACGGCGTCGCCGGGTTGCGCGAGACGCATCGCGCGCGCAACCGCTTTCTCGAGTGTTCCGGCTTGTTCGACGGTGCTTCTCGTCCCGCCGAGCGCCCGTTCGATCGCCGGCGCGTCGCGGCCGATCAGCAGCAGGGCACGGCAATGCGCGTCCACTTCAGCGCGCAACGGCGCAAAATCCTGGCCCTTGCCGTCGCCGCCGGCGATGAGCACGACCTGCCGGCCGAGCCCTTCGAGGGCGACCCGCGTCGCAGCGACCGTCGTTCCCTTCGAATCGTCGATGAACACCACGCCGCCGGCTTCCGCGATCCGCTGCATCCGATGCGGCAGGCCTTCGAAGGCGGCCAGCGCCGTCAGCACGTCGCGATCGATCTTCGCGACAGCCGAAACGAGCGCGAGCGCCGCAAGCGCGTTCAACGCGTTGTGCCGGCCCAGGAGCTTGAGGTCTGCCACCGGAACGAGCAGAGCGCCGCCGCGCGCCAGCCAAGTGTCCGGTGCCCCGTTGCGTGTCGCGCCGCGGTCGACGAGCCCCCACGCCTCCTCCGATTCAGGCACACCCTGGCCAAATGTCTGCACGAGCCGGCCGGGATCCGCATCGCGACGGAACGAGCGTCGTCGCGGTTCAATACCTGGATGCCGCCCCCGAGAAAGATGCGCGCCTTCACCGCCGCGTAGTCGTCGATGTCGGCGTAGCGGTCGAGGTGGTTGTCGGTCACGTTGAGCACGCTGGCAGCTGTCGGGACGAGAGATGACGTCGTTTCGAGCTGGAAGCTCGAAAGTTCGAGCACGACGACATCCGGCCAGGTGGGTTCCGCCGGCAGCGCGTCGAGCGCGGCATCGCCGATGTTGCCGGCGACGACGGTTGCGAGACCCGCCGCGCGGCAGAGGGCGCCCGCGAGGGCCGTCACCGTGGTCTTCCCGTTCGAGCCGGTGATCGCGACGACCTTCTGACCTGGCGGCAACGCGCGGGCAAAGAGCTCGATATCGCCGACGAGTTCAGCGCCCCGCGCGACCGCCGCTGCGATGGCCGGCTGGTCCTTTGCGACACCCGGGCTGATCGCGACGAGGTCGATGCCGGCGAACGTCGCATCGGTGAACGGTCCGGTGGCAATCCGGATGCCCGGCAGTTCGGCGGCGAGTCTCTCCGCGTAGGGCGGCGCCGACCGCGTGTCGGCGACGCGCACCGTCGCGCCGCCGGCCGCGAGATGCCGCGCGAGCGAAAATCCCGTGAGCCCCAGTCCCAGCACGACCGCGTTGCGTCCCGTGTAATTCATCAGGCCGTTCATCTCAACTTCAACGTCGAGAGACCGAACAGGACGAGCAGCATCGTGATGATCCAGAAACGGACAACGACCTGATTCTCCTTCCAGCCCTTGAGTTCGTAGTGATGGTGGATCGGCGCCATTCGGAATACACGCTTGCCAGTCAGCTTGAACGACGCCACCTGGATCATCACCGAGAGCGTTTCGACGACGAAAACGCCGCCCATGATGAAAAGTACGATCTCCTGGCGGACGATGACGGCGATCGTGCCGAGCGCGGCACCGAGCGCCAGCGCCCCGACGTCGCCCATGAACACTTCCGCCGGATACGCGTTGAACCAGAGAAAGCCGAGCCCCGCGCCCGCCATCGCGCCGCAGATGACCGCAAGTTCGCCCGCACCCGGTATGTACGGAAATTGCAGATATCTCGCGAAGATCGCGTTGCCGCTGACGTAGGCGAAGATACCCAGAGCCGCGCCGATCATCACGGTCGGCATGATGGCGAGGCCGTCGAGGCCGTCGGTCAGGTTCACGGCGTTGCTCGTTCCTACGATCACGAAGTAGGTGAGCGCGATGAACCCCCAGACACCCAGCGGATACGTGATCGTCTTGAAGAACGGGACGATGAAGTCGGCCTTCGGCGGCAGGGAAAGATTGAAACCACTGCCAATCCACGCGAAGAACATCTGGACGAAACGCGCGTTGTCGGGAGCCGAGACCGAGAACGCGAGATAGATCGCGGCGACGAGGCCTATCACCGACTGCCACAAGAGCTTCGCGCGCGCGGGCAAGCCCTTCGGATTGTGGTAGACCACCTTCCGATAGTCGTCGACCCAGCCGATGGCGCCGTAACCGACCGTCACGAGCAGCGTCACCCATACGAAGCGGTTGGCGAGGTCGGCCCGAGCAACGTCGTCACCGTGATCGAGACCAGGATGAGCGCGCCGCCCATGGTCGGCGTGCCGGCCTTGACGAGGTGGGTCGGCGGACCGTCATCGCGAACAGATTGTCCGATCTTCATCCGCGTGAGCCATACGATGACTTTCGGGCCGACGATGAACGAAATGAACAGGGCTGTCATGCAGGCAAGCACCGCGCGCAGCGTCAGGTAGCCGAACACGTTGAACGCGCGCACGTCCTTCGCCAGGAGCTCGGTCAGCCATAGCAGCATCAGTGCGCCCCTTCGGCATGCGTCTGCCCACACAGTGCCGCGACGACACGCTCCATGCGCATGACACGCGAACCTTTGACCAGCACGGTCGCTCCGGTCGGCACCGACGCGACGACATCCGCGGCGAGCGCGTCGGCCGAGGCGAAATGTTCGGCGCCGTCGCCAAACGCCGCAGCGGTCTCCGCCGCGAGCGGGCCGACGGCAAGCAGGCGGTCGATTCGTGCCGCACGCGCGTGCTCGCCGATCTCCCGGTGGAAACCCGGCCCTTTCACGCCGACTTCGCCCATGTCTCCGAAAACCAGCCAGCGCGGCGACGGCGCGGTGGCGAGCACGTCGATCGCCGCGCGGACCGAATCGGGGTTCGCGTTGTACGTGTCGTCGATCACCGTCACGCCGGAGGCTGTCCGCAGCGTGACGAGTCGGCCGGCGACGGGCCGGAATGCTTCGAGGCCTTCGACGATCGCCGACAGCGGCACTCCGATCGCAAGCGCCGCGCTCGCCGCTGCCAGTGCGTTCGAGGCGTTGTGGCGCCCGCGTGCATTGATCCGCACGGTCGCGTCCCCCGCGGGCGTGGACATCCGTAGGGCGCCATCCGCGGCGAAAAACGGGTCGCGCAGACGAATCGCGGCCGGATGATCGAGCGCGAACTCGATCACCGTCGAAATGCGGACGTTCGCGCGCGGCGGCGCGCCACACGTCGACGTTCGGGTCGTCGGCGTTGAGCACCGCGGTGCCGCCCTCCGGAAGCGCGCGAATGATCGCCGCGTGCTCGGCTGCGACATCGGCAACGCTCTTCATGAATTCCTGGTGCTCGCGCTGCGCGTTGTTGATGACCGCGACGGTCGGCTGCGCGATGGCAGCGAGTTCGGCCGTCTCGCCGGGATGGTTCATCCCGAGTTCGATCGCGGCGACGTCGTGTTCCGGAAGCAGGCGCAGCAGCGTCAGCGGAAGGCCGATCGCGTTGTTCAAGTTGCCTTCCGTCGCCAGCGTGCGCGTCCTGCCGTAGTGCGCGCGCAGGATCGCCGCCAGCATTTCCTTGACGGTGGTCTTGCCGTTGCTTCCGACGACGACGACGACGGGAAGCACGAACCGGGCCCGCCAATGCGCGGCCAGCGCACCCAGCGCAGTGAGCGAGTCAGGCACCGCAACGAGGTTGCCGGCGAGCGCAGCGACCCGATCCTCGGCCACGAGCGCGGCGGCCGCTCCGTGCTCGAACGCTGTCTGCACGAAATCGTGTCCGTCGAAGCGTTCGCCTTTGATCGCGACGAAGAGGTCGCCCGGAACGAGCGTGCGCGTGTCGGTCGCCACGCGCGAAAAGCGCACGTTCCCACCCAGCATCCGGCCGTGCACGGCGCGCGCGGCGGTCGCCGTGTCCATCATGCGACCTCCATGCGGGTATGCGAATAGGCAAGACCCGCGCGTCGGGCGCGCGCAATCGGGCGGCGACGCGCCCTTCGGGCCTGGGCTTCACCCGCCGCCCTCATGCGACCTCCATGCGGGTATGCGAATAGGCACGACCCGCGCGTCGGGCGCGCGCAATCGGGCGGCGACGCGCCCTTCGGGCCTGGGCTTCACCCGCCGCCCTCATGCGACCCCCCTCGACTCGAGAGCAGCAGCCGCGGCTTCGGCGTCCGAAAAATGGATGCGCACGCCGTTGCGCTCCTGATAGACTTCGTGCCCCTTGCCGGCGACGAGCACCACGTCGCCGCCCTCCGCGGCCGCGACGGCGTCCCGAATCGCCGCGTCGCGATCGAGTTCGACCTTCCAGCGTTTGGAGCCCGTGTCGCGTATGCCGCGAACGATGTCGTCGGCGATCGCACCCGGATCCTCGCCGCGCGGGTTGTCGCTGGTGACGACGACGCGGTCGGCGAGGGTCGCGGCGATGCGTCCCATTTCCGGCCGCTTGCCCGCATCGCGGTCGCCGCCGCAACCGAACACGCAGACGAGCTCGCCGGCGTCGGCGACGGCCGGTCGCAGCGCGGTCAGAACGCTTTCGAGCGAATCGGGCGAATGCGCGTAGTCGATGACGACGAGCGGCTTGAATCCGCCGCCCAAGCGCTGCATCCGGCCGGGCGGCGCCGTGATGTGCAAAAGTGCAGCGAGCGCGTCGTCGAGTCCAATGCCGCTTGCGAGCAGCACACCCAGCACGCCGAGCACATTGGACGCGTTGAACGTGCCGACAAGCCCTATCGCGACTTCGCCGCGCCCCCATGGCGTCGCGACCGACAGCGCCATGCCCATATAGCTGGTCGCAAGCGTGGTCGTCACGATGTCCGCGTTGACGAGGCCGTAGGTCAGCACGTTCTGTCCGCGCGCTCTCGCCGCGTCGGCGAGGCTCTGGCCGAACATATCGTCGACGTTGATCACGCAGGCTTCGAGTCCCGGCCGCGCAAACAGGCGCGCCTTGGCCGCGCCGTACGCCGCCATCGTCCCGTGGTAGTCCAGGTGGTCGCGCGTCAGGTTCGTGAACATCGCGACGTCGAATTCGACGGCGTTGACGCGCCCCTGGTCGAGCGCGTGCGACGACACTTCCATCGCGACCGCTTTCGCGCCGTCGTCCCGGAACTCCGCCAGGATTTCATGGACGAGCGCCGCGTCCGGCGTCGTGTTGAGCGAAGGTCGAAGCTGGCCGACGAAACCGCAACCCAGGGTGCCCAGTATTCCGGTGGGCCGACCGCACGCATCGAGGCATTGCGCAATCCAATGCGAACAGGACGTCTTGCCGTTGGTTCCGGTGACGCCGACGACCCAGAGCGAACGCGATGGACTCCCGTAGACGAGATCGGCGATCGCGCCGAGTTTCGACTTGAGGTCGTCGACCGGCACATTGGGAACCTTCCACGCGGCATTCCACTGGAAGCCGGGCGTATCCCAAAGCACCGCGTCCGCGCCGCGCGCGATGGCGTCCGGAATGTAGGCGCGTCCATCGGCCGCCTGCCCGCGGTACGCAGCGAACGCGTCGCCGGCGCGCACCTGCCGGCTGTCCGCGGTGATTCTGTGTGGCATCGCCGGGATCCGCGCGACGATGGCGGCCGCGTCGAATTCGTGGGTCAGCAGGGTCGCCATCACGTTTCCTCGCGGACCTCGGTGCCTTCGACCGGCAGAATCACGTTGTCGAGCGGGGCATCGGGCGGAGCGCCCAGCGTGCGAAGCGCCGATCCCATCACCGCGGAGAAAACGGGCGCGGCGACCTCGCCGCCGAAGTGTGCGCCGGCCGACGGTTCGTCGAGCATCACGGCGACGATGAGGCGCGGATTCGACGCGGGCGCGAATCCGACGAACGACGACACGTACTTGTTGGTGTATCCGCGCCCCTCGAGCTTGTGCGCGGTTCCGGTCTTCCCGGCAACGCGGTAGCCCGGCACCTGTGCCTTCGGCGCAGTGCCCCCCGGGAGGACCGCGAGCTCGAGCATGTGGCGCACCGCGAGCGCCGTCCCGGCCGTCACGACGGGCCGCCCGGCGACCGGTCCGTTGCCTTTGAGCAGCGACACCGGCTTCAGCTCGCCGTCGCTCGCGAACACCGTATAGGCACGGGCGAGCTGGACGAGGTTCACGGAGATTCCGTGGCCGTACGCCATCGTCGCCTGCTCGATCGGCTTCCAGGTCTTCGCCGGACGCAGCCGGCCCGAGACCTCCCCGGGGAAACCGGTGTTCGGTGGCGCGCCGAATCCCGAATCCGAGAGCGTCTGCCAGAGCGTTGCCGGGAGGCAGCGACAGCGCGATTTTCGCCGCGCCCACGTTGGACGATTTCTGGATGACCTGTTCGACCGTCAACGCTCCATTTGGATGCGCATCGTGGATCGTGTTCGGGCCGATTGTGAATGTCCCGGGCGCAGTCTGGATCACCGTGTCCGGGCGCACCTTGCCGCTTTCGAGCGCCGACGCGACCGTGAATGGCTTCAGTGTCGAGCCTGGCTCGAACACGTCGGTCAGCGCACGGTTGCGCATCCTTTCACGCGCGACTTTGTTGCGCGCGTTCGGGTTGTAAGTGGGCCAGTTGGCGAGCGCGAGAATCTCGCCGCTTTGAGCGTCGAGGATCACGAGTCCGCCGGCCTTGGCCCGATTCGCCTCGACCGCCGCCTTGAGCTCGCGGAAGGCGAGGTACTGGAGCCGAGTGTCGATCGCGAGCGCCAGGTCGCGCCCCGCCTGCGGCATGCGTACCGCCTCTACGTCCTCGACGACATCGCCGCGGCGATCGATGATGACCCGCCTGCTGCCCGGCTTCCCGCCGAGCCACTCCTGCTGCGTGAGTTCCATCCCTTCCTGGCCGACGTCGCGGTCGCCGGTGAAGCCCAGGATGTGACTCATGGTCTCGCCGGCGGGATAGAAGCGGCGATATTCATTCTGATCGTGGATGCCCCTGATGCGAAGCGCCGCGATGCGGCCGGCGACTTCGGGCGGAACCTGCCTTGCGAGGAAGACGAATTCGCTGCCGTCGTCGAGCTTCTTCGCGAGCGCCTGCGGAGTCGTCTCGAGTGCGAGCGCGAGGAGCTTGAGATTTGCCGCCGTCGCGTCGACCTGCCCGGCGAGCGCCCAAATCGATTTCACCGGCGTCGATATCGCGAGGGGCTCGCCTGCGCGGTCCACGATTCGACCACGATGCGCCGGTACCTCGATTTCGCGACCGTAACGCGAGCTTCCCTGCCCCTGAAGAAATGCATTGTCGATCCATTGCAGATAGAGCGAGCGGCCGACGAGCACGACGAACAGCAACAGCAGGATGCCGAAGACAATCGGCGCACGAAACCGCGGCAACGCCGGGACCGGTCCGGACCGCTTGAGCGCTGCGGAGGCGCCGGTCATCGCGCGACTCCGCCTGGTATCACGTCAATCCGGCCCGGTCCGGGGATCTGCATCCGCATCTGCTCGCGCGCGACTTTTTCCACACGCGCCGGCATCGCCCACGTCGACTGCTCGAGCTGCAGCTGGCCGTACTCGGTTTCATAGCTCCGCGCCTTCGCCTGCTCGCGCTCGAGCTCGACGAAGAGCTTGCGTGCCTGGTGTCGCGACGTGACGAGCGATAGCGCGCAGACAACGAGCACCGCGAGGAGGAGGAGGTTCAGGCGGACCATCGGCTGGTCACCGCCGCGCGATCGCGCCGATATTCGGCGGCACCGGATGGGAGGTCCGCTCGGCGACGCGCAGCGTCGCGCTGCGCGCGCGCGGATTGGCCGCAATCTCGCGCGCGGTAGGACGGATCGCGCGACCGACGAGCGAGAGCGGGGCTCCGGGCAGCGCATCGGTCCTGATTGGGAGCTTCGCGAGCCGCGGATCGCCGCCGAACGGCTGCGACGCGGAAGCGAAGAAGCGCTTCACGATTCGATCCTCCAGCGAATGGAAGCTGATCACCGCGAGCCTTCCGCCGGTGACGAGTAACGGGACCACACGGGGAAGCGTCAGCGCGAGCTCCGCAAGCTCGCGATTGACGAATATCCTAAGAGCCTGGAACGTCCGCGTGGCCGGATCCTGACTCCGATCACCCCGCGGGCGCGCGCCGACGGCTTGGGCCACGATCGCGGCCAGCTTCCGCGTGCGGTCAACGGGTGCAACCGCGCGAGCCGCAACAATTGCTCTTGCAATCGATTGAGCAAACCGTTCTTCACCATAGTCCCGTATCACCTCCGTCAGTTCGCGCGCGGGAACGCGCGCCAGAAACGCGGCCGCGGATTCGCCGCGCGTGGGGTCCATCCGCATATCGAGCGGGCCGTCGGCGCGAAACGAGAATCCGCGCTCCGGGTCGTCGATTTGCGGAGAGGAAATGCCGAGGTCGAGCAGGAAGCCGTCCACCCGTTCGATGCCGAGTCCGGCGAACGCGTCGGCGACCTCCGAGAACCAGAGCCGGCGGAACGAGAATCGCGGATCGGTGATTGCGCGTGCGCTAGCCTCGGCTTCCGGATCGCGGTCGAGCGCGAAGAGTCGACCCGAAGGACCGAGCGCGGCGAGGATCGCACGCGCGTGGCCACCACGGCCGAACGTCGCATCGACGTAAGTGCCTTCCGGCTTGACTGCCAGCGCGGCCACGGTTTCCTCGAGCAGGACGGAGTCGTGGGCACCTTCGCCCATCAAAGGCTGAAGCCGTCCAGCTCGGGCGGCAGGCCGCCGGCGGGAAAGGTAATGGCGCGAGCCGTCTGTTCCTGCCATTTCGCCTCGTCCCACAACTCGAATTTGTTGCCTTGCCCGACCAGGACGACGCGATGTTCAAGCCCTGCGTACTGGCGCAGCGCCGGCGGAACGAGGACGCGGCCAGCGCCGTCCATCTCGACCTCGTCGGCATGGCCGACGAGCAGGCGCTGCAACCCGCGAATCTCGTCCTTGAACGACGAAAGCGACATCAGGCGCGCTTGTATGGGTTCCCACGTCGCGCGTGGGTAGACCAGCAGACAGCGGCTAGGGTCGGCTGTGACGATGAGCGTGTGCTCGATGCCGTCGCTGCTTCCCGCCAGCGCCGCCCGGTGCTTGCCGGGGATTGCGAGGCGTCCTTTGGCGTCCAGCGCGAGCAGGGTCACGCCGCGAAACACGGCCCCCATCGACCCCAGCGATCCCGCTCCTCCCTGTACCACCGCGTCGCTCCCGCCGCACTGAGCGTTAGTGAGTACTTATTCACATAAAGCCATCGCCTTCCGGCAATTACTCATGCAAATTCCCACTTGAACCCACTTTTTACCACTCAATGTCACTATAATGCAACAAAAGACGCGCGGTCAACTGATTTCGCTTTCCGAACAATAACTTAACGCGAATGTTGTATGAAAATACTTCTCTAATATTAAACAAATACTTAGATCGTCTAATAAAAGTGAAACCGGAGGTGCGGAACTCGGTAGTTAACGACTATCGTACGATCGTTCGATAAGATACAGTCTTGCTCATCCGTTGCAAGGCGAGGCCCACTCGCGAACGGGAATGACGCTTTCGACGCGCTACCCGCCTTTTATTGCCAATGAAATGCATTTCGGCCCGTTTCGCCGCTCTCGCTGACCTCGCGAATGGCTTCGCTCGCCGCGCGCCTCGCAACCCCTCGACGCACGCGACGCCAAATCGATATGCATCGAATTCGCAGCGCAGCGCTCTCGTTGCAGTTCTGTCGACGACTGCGCGACAACGCGTAGAATCGACGCGGCGCATCGAACTCTCCAAAGTCGATCCGGCCGGTCGTCCATATCGAATTTCCCGCCACGCCTTGTGTCCGCTGAATTTCCTGCCACGCCCTGTGTTGCGTCACGTCGCATTCGCCGCCGCCACGATCGCTGTCGTGTCCGGCTGCGCAGTGCGTTACGACGGCAACGGCATCACGCGTGTCGGGGTTGGCCTGTGGGGCCTTGGCGATCCCCCTGGTGTCAACTGGAACCTCGATTGGCCGCGTCGCGAGGTGCCCGAACTTCCGGCGATGCGCCCACGGGAGCGCCCTGACATTCCCGCATCGTTGTCAGCGCCGGGCAACAACGAATCGTTCATTGAACGCCACGATCGCAGCGCCGAGCATTATTTGGCCATCGACGATAATCGCGGCTGTGTCTTCAACTGCGACTCTCTTGCGGGGCCTTCGCGGGTGGCTCCACGTGGTGGCGTTGGCAACGGCGACGCTGTTGGCATTTCGCGCTGATGCTGCCGACCCCGCCACCGGCGCAACGGTATCCGCCAATACAACCGCCGAGCCTGCGTACCGCGTAGTGATCAACGCGCCGTCGGCCCTCCAGCCGGTGGTCGAGCGCAGCGTGGGACTGGTGCGGTGGCAGACGTACGCCGACATGACGGCCGAGCTTCTCGACAGCCTCGCGCGCGAGGCTGTCGACGAAGCCCGCGACGCGGTGGCGACGGAAGGTTACTTCTCCGCAGTCGTCGAAGTTGCGATCGACCGCGGCACAACACCCGCGACCGTGACATTGACCGTCACGCCTGGTGAAGCGACCCGAATCGCCGCTGTGCGCGTCGACGTCACCGGCCCTGCGACTACCGACGTTCCGCTCGGGACCGCGGCGATCGCGAAGATCGGCGAGGAATGGGGCCTTCCCAAAGGCGAGGTGTTCCGGCAGACGGCATGGACCTCGGCCAAGGAACGCGCGCTCGCGACGCTCCGCGCGAGCCCTTTCGCCGCAGCGACGATCGCGCGAAGCGAAGCGAAGATCGACCCCGACGCGCACAGCGGAGATCTTTCGCTCGAGCTCGCCAGCGGCCCGCCTTTCCGTTTCGGCGACATGGAGATCGAAGGGCTCGTGAAATATCGGCCGTCGATCGTGCGCAACTACAGCTCGATCAAGCGAGGCGAGCCGTATGGCGAAGCCCCGCTCGAACAATTCATCCGCCGCCTCAACGCAACCGGCTACTTCTCCAGCGTCCAGGCCGCGATCGATACGACGGCGACACATCCGGAAGACGCGACACTCCGTGTCGCCGTGATCGAGGCGCCGAGACGAAGTCTCGAAGGGGGCATCGGCTATTCGACGGACGTCAAATATACCGCGAAGGCCAATTACCGCGACGTGGATGTCGACGGCAACGGTCTGCAGATGCTGATCGATGGACAAATCGACGGTCGGATTCAATTGGGGTCGCTGCGCTTCGTGCAACCGGCGAACGAATCGGGCTGGATCGGCACCTGGGGATTCGGCGCGAAGCGGACCGACATCGAAGGTCTGGTTACCCAAACCGCTTTCGCCGGCACGCGTTGGCACACGATCGAGGAACGGCGCGAACGCGCAGTCTCGGCGACCTATTACCTCGACGATCAGACGCCGGAAGGCGAGCCGAGCGTCCAGTCGCACGCGCTCTACCTCGAAGTGGAACAGTACTGGCGCGACGTCGATCACCTTCTCGCGCCGACGCACGGGTGGATGGCAAGCGCGCAACTCGGTGGCGGGATTCCCGGCGCTTCGACGCTCGGCTTCGGGCGGGTGATCGGACGTTTCGCCGGCTGGATTCCACTCGACCGCTCGACTCAGCTCAATGTCCGCGGCGACGCCGGCGCCGTTCTCGCATCGACGCGGAATGGAATTCCGTCGACGCTGCTGTTTCGGACGGGCGGCGACACGACCGTTCGCGGTTACGCATTCGAAAGTCTCGGTGTGGATCAAGGCAACGCGGTGGTCGGCGGCCGCTACTATGCGGTGGCCAGTGTCGAAGCCATCCGCTGGCTCAACGAATCTTGGGGTCTCGCGGCTTTCGTCGACGCCGGGAACGCCACCGATTCGCTGCCGGAATTCCGCTTCGCACTGGGCTACGGTGTCGGCGTGCGCATTCGCACGCCGCTGGGACCGTTCCGGCTCGACGTCGCGTACGGGCAGGACGTGCACGAGGTGCGATTGCACTTCTCGGTCGGCCTTTCTTTCTAGAGAAAGCGAGTGACAGTGTTAGCTCCAGCGCAGAATACCTCCGAGCCCGTCCGGCGGCGCGGGACGATACGCCGCGCTGCTCGCCGCTTGGGGATCGTCCTCGCCGTCATCGCCGGGTTGGGCGTTGCGATGTACACGGCTCTGGCGAGCGAGTTCGGGCTCGCGATGGCCGTGCGCATTCTCGTGGCACGCAGCGAAGGCAGGCTCGAGATCGTTCAGCCTGCCGGCTCGCTCCTTTCAGAGGTGCGCGTCAAGCGGCTGGTCTGGCGAGGTCCCGAAGCGACGCTATCGGCGGACGAGGTCGCACTCAACTGGTATCCGGCTGCGCTGTGGTCGCGGGGAATCGTTGTCAGGGGACTCGGCGCGCAGCGCATCACCTTCGAAGCGCAGGGCTCCGATTCCGCGACGACATTGCCCGCGAGCCTGGCCCTCCCGACTGCGGTTGCGATCGCCGAGATCGCGGTCGCGCATTTCGATTGGAGAATCGGAACGAACAGCGGCACGATCACGGGGCTCCGTTTCAGTTACACGGGCGGTCCGATCGGCCATCGCGTGGACAATCTCACGCTCGTCGCCGCGCGCGGCGCGCTCACCGGAGAAATTTCGATAGATGCGCAGCGACCGTTCGCAGTGGCCGGAAAATTTGCGCTCGCAGGTGATGCGACGCTCAAGGAAGCGCGGGCCGAGATCGCCGCTTCAGGTAGACTCGATGCCGTCGCGATCGAAGCCGCGGGCCGCGCGGGCGAAGCGCGCTTCACGCTGCGCGCGCGGCTTTCGCCGCTTGCTGCCGTCGTGCTCGACAATCTGTCGCTCGACGCGCAGGACCTCGACCTCGCCACGTGGAATGCGGCGATCCCGGCGACGCGCCTCGGCGTGAAAGCCGAGGCTCGACCAATCGATGGCGGGCTTGCGGGCGAGTTCGAGGCAATCAATGCGGTCCCCGGCCCGATCGACGCGCAACGGTGGCCTGTGCGATCGCTGCGTTCTCACTTTTCATGGCGCGCCGACGCGATCGCGCTCGACCAGTTGTCGGCCGAACTTGCCGGCAGTGGCCGCGTTACCGGCCGCGCGAACGTGCCGCTCGACGGTGATGCCGGCAAGTGGAACCTCGACGTTCGCGACGTCGATCTCAAACAGATTCATTCGTCGCTGGTCGCGACCCGCCTTTCGGGCACGCTCGGTGCGAATCTCGATTCGGCGCGCCAGCAGATCGAAGGCAGCGTGTCCGACCGAACGATGGTGGGGGGAATCGGCTTGTCCTTTGCCGCGACCGTCGCGGACCGCAAGCTCGTCGTCGAGCGGTTCCGCATCAGCGCCGGCGATGGCGAACTCACCGGCGGCGGCCGGATCGAGCTCACGGAACGGCAGACCTTCGAACTCGCTGCAAGAGCGCGGCATGTGGACCCTTCGCGCTTCGGCAAGTTTCCGGCTGGCGCACTCGACGGCGATCTCGCCGCAACCGGCACGCTGCAGCCGGCGTGGCGGTTCGATGCCAAGCTCGCGCTCACCGAAGGCAGCCGCCTCGCGGGCGTGCCGCTTTCGGGCTCGGCGCGGGCAAGTGTCGCGGCGCGAATCGTTCGCGATGCGGCCATCGACGTCAAGATCGGTTCGGCGCAGCTCACGGCGAGCGGGAGCGCCGGCGGAGGCGACGACCGGCTGACCGCCACATTCGATGCGCCGCGACTTGCCGAGCTCGTGCCGTTCCTCCCGTTGCGGGTGCCGCGTCCGCTGACCGGATCGCTGCGAGCCACGGCCGACCTGCGCGGCGACTTCGACCACGGCAGCATCGACGTGGAGGCCAAAGCAGAAGCTCTCAAGATCGGTCCGGCGCTGGCGCTCGGCACGTTCGATGCGCACGTCAGCATTGCTCCGGCAGCAACCGCCGGGACTACGCAACTCCCGAATGAACGCAAGCTTGCGATCGAGCTTGGCGCCACGGCTCTCGTCGTGCCGCCTGGAACGTTTCCACGCGCACGCGCAAGGGTCGAGGGAACGCTCGCACGCCACACCGCCTCGATCGCATTCGCCGGCGCGGATCTCGACGTCGATGCGACTCTCCACGGCGGCGCACGCGAATCGCGCAGCGCCGGTGGCGCGGAATCGTGGACCTGGGCCGGATCCGTCGATACGTTCGAGAACCGCGGACCGTGGCCGCTTCGGCTCGCGGCACCTGCTGCCCTAGAATTTGCGCGCGACCACGTTCACATCGGAGCGGCGCATCTCGACGTGGCCGATGGCACCGTCGAACTCGTCGCGCTTGCCTGGGACGACGGCCGGATCTCGACTCGCGGCTCGTTCTCCGGCGTGCCCTTGGCTACGATTGCGAAACTCGCGGGCGCCCCTCTCCCCTTCGCATCCACGCTGACGCTCGCCGGTGACTGGTCACTCGCCGCGGCGCCGCGGCTCAACGGATCGGTAACTCTCCGCCGCGAGCGCGGTGACGTCTTCTTCGGGGCCGAGACGACTTTCGATCCGGGCAATCGCGCGTTCGGTGTCACCGCGATCGACCTGTCGGCCGAATTCCGCGACGATGCGGTCGAAGCCACGGCAGATTTTCGATCCGCGCAAGGGGTGAACGCCGATGCGCAACTCTCCATCGGCGTCGCCGCGAACGCGCCGCCCGGGCACCTCGCCGCCGACGCGCCGCTGCGTCTCGCGCTGACAGCCGATCTTGCGACGCTGAAGGTGCTGCAGCCCTGGGTCGGAACTGCGGCGGTCGTCGACGGAACGGCGCACGCCGAGATCGTCGCCCGCGGAACGATGGCGCACGCCCCCTTGAGCGGAACGTTGCGCGGCGACGCGCTGCGCATCGAGGCGCCGCAGTACGGCGTCTTCTTCACGGATGGGCGGCTCGATGCGAGGCTCGCGGATGGGACCGTCACGCTCCACGAACTCTCGTTCGCAGGTGGGGCCGGTCGATTCACCGCGTCCGGCACGCTCGCGACCACGGGAGAGGTGCGCAGCGACGGAATGGGTGCCGCCGCGCAGATGACGTGGCACGCGGAAAAATTTCGCGTGTTCAATCGTCCGGATCTTCACCTTGTCGTCGACGGATCGGGAAACCTCGCGATGAAGGACCGCAAGGTCTCGCTCGACGGGAGCCTCGTCGCCGAGGAAGGACACGTCGAGTACGCCGCAGACTCGAGAGCCAGGCTCGGAGACGACGTCGTCGTTAAGGGCTGGCCTGCACGGAACGGGAACGCAACGCTCGCGTCGAACCTGCCGCTCGCCATCGATCTCGAACTCGATCTCGGCAACGCGCTGACGTTTGCCGGCGAAGGACTGGACACCGGATTGCGCGGCAAGGTGCGCGTGATGACCGGCGGTGAAGGCGGCATTCGGGGCCGCGGCTCGATCCAGGCGGTCAACGGTACGTATCGCGCGTTCGGCCAGCGGCTCACCATCGAACGCGGCCGATTGATCTTCGACGGACCGCTCGACAATCCGGGACTCGACATCGTCGCGCTGCGCAAGAACCTGGCCGTCGAGGCAGGCGTCGCCGTCAGTGGCACGGTGAAGGTGCCGATCATTCAGCTCACGTCGATCCCGCCGGTTCCGGACAACGAGAAACTGTCCTGGCTCGTGCTCGGTCAGGGCCTCGATCGCTCGTCGGGTGCCGACGTCGCCGCGCTGCAGGCCGCGTCCGCCGCTCTGCTCGGGCGCGGAGGCAAATCGCCTACAACGTCCGTCGCCGAAAGCGTCGGATTGGACGACATCTCGGTCCAGCGCGGCACGGGTGCGGCGCGCACGTCAGCGCGCGGGACCTCGGACGCCTCGGGTCAGGTCGTCGCATTCGGCAAGAGGATCTCGGACAAACTTTCGCTCGTCTACGAACAGGGGCTCACCGTCGCAACGAACGCGCTGCGGCTCGAGTACAGCCTCTCGCGCACGTTGACGCTTCGCGCCGAGGCAGGCGCGATCAGCGGTTTCGGCATCTATTACCGGCGGACGCTCGATTAGTGGGATGCTTTCGCGCGCGCGACGGCGACGCTTCGGGTCGAGTTCATGGCGCGAGCCCGATGGCATATCGGGAGTGAGGCGATCGCAACGAAGAAATGCGCGGAGGTGCGCCGCAGAGCATAATCGCGTTGGCGCGCAACACGCCGAATGTGCGTGCGAAAACCAGGGGAACCCGGCCACGCCGCGGCCGATCGATCGTTGGAGGTTTGAAACGTGAATTTCACCAAGGAATTGGACGCCAGCGGGCTGTCGTGCCCGTTGCCCATCCTCAAGACGAAGAAGGCGCTGAACGAGCTGACATCCGGACAGGTGCTGAAGATCGTCTCGACCGACCCGGGCTCGGTCAAGGACATGCAGGCGTTCTCGACTCAGACCGGGCACGCGCTGCTTTCCTCGACCGAGGAGAACAAAGCCTTCGTGTTCTATCTCAAGAAGAAATAGCTTCTTGCGCTGCGCCATGACGCGATGACCGTGCCTCCGCGGAGACCCGCGACCGCCGCCAAACGGCGCACCCGCCGCGGCGAGGTCTACCTGGTCGGCGCCGGACCGGGTGATCCGGACCTGCTCACGGTACGGGCGTTGAAGCTGATGAAGCGGGCCAATGTTGCGTTGTATGACAACCTGATCTCGCCCGAGATCCTCGCGCTGCTACCGGCGACGACCGAGCGCATCTACGTCGGCAAGCGGCGCGCCGACCACGCGATGCGGCAGGAAGCGATCAACGCGCTGCTGGTCGAGCACGCGCTCGCCGGCAAACGCGTGCTGCGTCTCAAGGGCGGCGACCCGTTCATCTTCGGGCGCGGCGGAGAGGAAATCGACTCGCTGTCGGCGCACGGAATCCCATTCGAGGTGGTACCCGGCATCACCGCAGCGCTGGGCGCGGCAGCCTATGCCGGCATCCCGCTGACGCATCGCGACTACGCTCAGTCGTGCGTGTTCGTGACCGGAAGCTCGAAGGATGCCACCGTCGACCTCGATTGGCCCGCGCTCGCGCGCCCGCGGCAGACGATCGTCGTCTACATGGGGCTGCCTGGACTGCCATTGCTCTGCCGCAAGCTCGTCGAACACGGGCTCCCGGCCGGCACGCGCGCTGCGATCGTGCAACAGGGTACGACGACATCGCAGCGAGTCGTGACCGGAACACTCGAGACACTGCCCGCGCTCGCCGTCGAAGCGCGGCTGCATGCACCGACGCTCATCATCGTCGGCGACGTCGTACGGCTCCGCGAGAAGCTCAACTGGTTCACACCGAGAAGATAGGGTCGGACCGGGTCCGACTCGGCTTTCAGGACACACTGAGGTCCATCGTCCTGAAAAGACGATGATCCCGCTTTTCCGTTACGATGTACGACGAAAGGCGAGTCTGACCCTACTCTTCTCCATGCCCTCGAAGCCCGTGCACGATCCGCTCGCGCCGCCGCTCCCGGGCGCGACGACCAAAACGCGCAACACGACGTGCTACATGTGCGCGTGTCGCTGCGGGATACGCGTGCACGTGCGGAACGGCGAGGTCCGCTACATCGAGGGCAATCCGGATCACCCGGTCAACAAGGGCGTGATCTGCGCGAAGGGCAGCTCCGGGATCATGAAGCAGTATTCGCCGGCGCGCCTCACGAAGCCGCTCATGCGCAAGCCTGGTGCTGCGCGCGGCGCCGGCGAGTTCGTCGCGATCAGCTGGGACGAGGCGTTCAGGATGCTGGCGGAGCGCCTCGGGCGCATTCGCGCGACCGACCCGAAGAAGTTCGCGATGTTCACCGGCCGCGACCAGATGCAGGCGCTGTCCGGGCTCTTCGCGCGGCAATTCGGCACGCCCAACTACGCGGCGCACGGCGGCTTCTGCTCGGTCAACATGGCCGCCGGGATGATCTACACGATCGGCGGATCGTTCTGGGAGTTCGGCGGTCCCGACCTGGAACGAGCGAAGCTGTTCGTGATGATCGGCACCGCCGAGGACCATCACTCGAATCCGCTGAAGATCGCGATCTCGAAATTCAAGCGCGATGGCGGGCGCTTCATCTCGATCAACCCGATCCGCACCGGCTACTCGGCGATCGCCGACGAGTGGGTGCCGATCCGGCCCGGTACCGACGGCGCGCTCTTGCTAGCGCTGATCCACGAGTTGATCGCGCTCGGCCTCTACGATCGCGAGTTCCTTGCCCGCTTCACCAACGCCGGGCAACTCGTCAACCTCGACGCAGATACCGACGACTACGGGCTGATCGTGCGCGACGAACAACTGCCGCCCGACCCCGACCGCGCGCCCGAACACGATCGCACGCCGGTGTGGTGGGATCGCATCTCGGACCGGCCGGTCCGTTCGCACACCGATGGCGCCGATCCGTATCTCTACGGCGAGTTCACGTTGCCCGATGGCCGCAACGTCAAGCCTGCGCATCAGTTGTTGAAGGAACGTGTCGCCGAATACACGCCCGAGTGGGCGGCGGCGATCACCGGTATCCCTGCAACGACGATCAGAAGGCTCGCGCAGGAGTTGGGCATCACCGCCCGCGATGGCAAGATCGAGCTGCCGATCGCGTGGACCGACTCGTGGGGCCGCGAGCACGAGACCGTCACCGGCAACCCGGTCGCGTTCCACGCAATGCGTGGTCTCGCCGCGCATTCGAACGGCTTCCAGACGATCCGGGCACTCGCGATCCTGATGAGCCTCCTCGGCACGATCGACCGGCCGGGCGGCTTTCGCCACAAGCCGCCGTTTCCGCGGATGGTCCCGCCGTCGGCCAAGCCACCGAACAGCCTCAACGCCGTTCAGCCCGACACACCGCTCGCCGGACTCGCGCTCGGCTGGCCCGGCGAGCCCGCCGATCTGTTCGTCGACGACGACGGCACGCCGGTCCGCATCGACAAGGCGTTCTCGTGGGAGTACCCGCTCGCCGTGCACGGGCTGATGCACAACGTCATCACCAACGCTTGGCGCGGCGATCCGTATCCGATCGACACGCTGCTCATCTTCATGGCGAACATGGCGTGGAACTCGACGATGAACACGTCGGAGATCCGCAGGATGCTGAACGACAAGCGCGAGGATGGCGAACACAAGATCCCGTTCCTCGTCGTCTGCGACACATTCCAGTCGGAGACGACTGCGTTCGCCGACCTCGTACTTCCCGACACGACCTATCTCGAGCGCCATGACGTGATGTCGATGCTCGACCGGCCGATTTCCGAATTCGACGGTCCGATCGACTCGGTGCGCGTTCCGGTCGTGCCGCCGAAAGGCGAATGCAAGCCGTTCCAGGAAGTGCTGATCGAACTCGCGTCGCGGCTCAAGTTTCCCGGCGTTCGTGCGCGCAGACGGCACGCGCAAGTACCGCGACTATCCGGACTTCATCGTCAACTACGAGACCGACCCGGGCTCGGGCATCGGGTTCCTGTCCGGCTGGCGGGGCAAGGACGGCGACAAGTTCATGCGCGGCGAGCCGAATCCGCGCCAATGGGAGATGTACGAGAAGAACAACTGCGTCTTCCACCACAGGCTGCCGCCTTCGTACCAGTACATGCGCAACTGGAACCGCGGCTACATGGAATGGGCGCAGCGCGTGCGAATCCGTCGCTACACCGATCCGGTCGTCGTCCAGATCTATTCGGAAGTGCTGCAGAAGTTTCGACTCGCCGCGCAGGGCAAGGGCATCGGCACGGAAACCTCCGGCGCATCTCACGTCGCGCATCGAGACCGTACTTCGATCCGCTGCCTTTCTTCTACGAGCCACTCGAAGCGCAGCAGACCGATCTCGCAGCGATTCCCGCTGCACGCGGTCACGCAGCGGCCGATGGCGATGTACCACGCGTGGGATTCGCAGAACGCGTGGCTCCGACAGATCCACGCGCACAACCACCTGTTCGTCAATCCGGCGTCGCGCGCGCCGCCGGCATCGAGGACGGCGGATGGATGTGGGTCGAGTCGCCGTGGGGCAAGGTGCGCTGCCTCGCGAGCTACTCCGAGGCGGTCGAGCCCGGGACCGTCTGGACCTGGAATGCGATCGGCAAGGCGCCGGGGGCGTGGCATCTCGCGCCGGACGCCAACGAATCGCGGCGCGGGTTCCTGCTGAATCATCTGATCACCGACGAATTGCCGGCGGGCCGACGGCGCACCCATTTCCAACTCGGATCCGATCACCGGACAGGCGGCGTGGTACGACGTCCGCGTGCGCATCCGCAGGGCCGAGCGCGTCGAGCCGAAGATGACATCGCCGCAATTCTAGCCGGTGCACGCGGCGCCGGGAACCGCGACAGGCGCGCGCCGCGGTGGCAGGCGTTCTTCGCCGAGAGGAAGATGGCAATGAGAGTGACGTCAGGAGCGCTCGCGGTGACCCAGCTCGCGCTAGTCATCGACCTCAACGTGTGCGTCGGCTGCCACGCCTGCGTGACGAGCTGCAAGGAGTGGAACACGTCGGGTTCGGCGGGGCCTCTGGCGGATTTCAATCCGTACGACAAGGATCCGACCGGCACGTTCTTCAATCGCGTGCAGACATTCGAGGTCGGCGAATACCCGGACACGCAGACCGTCCATTTCCCGAAATCGTGCCTTCACTGCGAGGATCCGCCGTGCGTGCCAGTATGTCCAACCGGTGCCAGCTACAAGCGCGCCGAAGACGGCATCGTGCTCGTCGACTACGACAAGTGCATCGGCTGCAAGTATTGCGCGTGGGCGTGCCCGTACGGTGTGCGCGAGCTGGACGAAGAGCGTCAGGTGATGACCAAATGCACGCTCTGCGTCGATCGCATCACCGACGCAACGTTGCCACAAGCCGAGCGCAAGCCCGCGTGCGTCCTCGCGTGTCCGACCAACGCACGCCTCTTCGGCGACATCCACGACCCCGAATCGATCGTGTCGGTCGCGATCCGCGAGAACGCCGGTTACGCGCTGATGCCGGAATGGGGAACGCATCCGGCCAACCACTACCTGCCGCGGCGCAAGACCGAGCGGCGCTCCACGCCGACGAACTTACGCGCGCCGACAATCCGCTCAAGGTCGACGGACTCCTGCCGAAGCCCGCACCTTCGGAACCCTCGCTCGACGACCTGATGTCCTGGTGATGAAGCGCCCCCACGCTCACTCCGTTCGCTTCCCCCCGAGGGACGCCCGCGGGAGCAGGGCGAAGCCAAGGCCCGAAGGGGCGCGCCTGCGAGCACGGGTTGCGGCCGACGCCACGACGCAACGCATCGGGCGCGACATCGCGGAGGCCGCGCACAGTGCCCTTCGGACGGCCGTTCGGGCGCTGAGGGGAAGCCGCGCGCCGTGAATCCCAAGTTCTCGGTGATCCTGCTCACCACGCTGATCGGCGCCGGGCAGGGTCTCTTCATCGCGGTCGTCACCGTCGAGGTCGGCGCAATGTTCGACGTCCTCGCGTCGCCCATCAGGCCCTGGTTCTATTTCTACGGTGCGCTGCTCGCGTTCGCGTTCGCCGGCGCGGGGCTCGTCGCCTCGTTCTTCCATCTGGGCCGGCCCGCGCGCGCGTGGCGGTCGGCGACGCAGTGGCGTACCTCGTGGCTTTCGCGCGAAGTGATCGTGCTGCCGGTGTTCATGGGCCTCGTCTTCCTCTATGCAATCGCACACTTCTTCGGCTGGAACGGGCCGTTCGGATCGTCAGGCGGCAGCGTGACCGATGCGACCATTCTGATCGGCCTCACCGGAACATTGCTTTCGTTCGCGCTCTACGTTTGCACCGGCATGGTCTACGCGTGCCTGCCGTTCCTGCGCGAATGGGCGACACCGCTGACCGTGATCAACTACACGCTGCTCGGACTCGCGTCGGGATTCGCGCTGGCCGCGGCTGCGACCTTGGCGTCGCCGCCGCTCGTACGGTTTCTCGCGACGTCGGCACTGATCTTCACGCTGCTCGGATGCGCCGGCCGCGTTGCATCGCTCACGCGCAATGCCCGCCTCCGCCCGAAATCGACGCTGCAAACGGCCGTCGGGATCAAGCATCCGCGAATCATTCAGAAATCGATGGGATTCATCGGCCATTCGTTCAACACGCGGGAGTTCTTTCACGGGCGGACGATCGTGTTCCTGCGGTCGGTGAAATGGCTTTTCCTGGTCGGCGCGTTCTTGCTGCCGGCCGCGTTGCTTCTGGCTGGATTGGCCGGCGCGCCGAAGGCAGCGATGGTCGCGGCGTTCGTCGTGCAGTATGTTGGATTGCTCGCTGAGCGCTGGTACTTCTTCGCCCAGGCCAACCATCCCCAGAATCTCTACTATCAAGCAGTCGCGTAGGCCCGCTAGCGGAGCCTATGCATTTGATGCAGTGGATAATGTTCTTGCAAGGTGCGCACCGGTGAGCCGCGCCACTGAACTCAAACGTTAGGCGTCCTAGCTGCGCTGTCAGCAATACCGATCATCCCCGCGAGTTCACAGGAGAAGTCATCATGACTACCAACGCCGTCCGGCTCCATCGCGTCCTCCGCGCAAAAGACGAAAGAATATATCGGGCGTTCCTCGATGCCGATGCAATGGTCAAGTGGCTGCCACCTAATGGTTTCACTGGAAAGGTCCACCTTCTGGACGCGAGGGTCGGCGGCACCTACAGGATGTCTTTCACTAACTTCACCACGGGGAGCAACCATTCATTTGGAGGCGAGTACATCGAACTGGTACCGCACGAACGCATTCGGTACACAGGCAAGTTTGACGACCCAATCCTGCGCGGAGTGATGCAAACAACGGTATCCCTGCGGGGGGTATCGTGTGGTACCGAATTGAACGTAGCGCAAGACGGTATCCCCGACGTCATCCCTCTTGAGGCATGTTATCTCGGGTGGCAAGAATCGCTTACGCTTCTTGCGAAACTAGTTGAGGCGCAAGTCAGTGAGTAGTGGAGTGACGCCTAGTCTTTCCATCATCCGGTGTATGGATGTTAGCGTGACGCCTAACCCTGCGCTCAGCCGGATGAGCCGGAACGCAGTCGAACAAGCACGCCAAATGATGTGGGGGCAACTTGAATCAGGTTCGACGCAGACAGTTCTTGATCACCGCGGGCGCGCTCTTAGCGGCGCCGCTCCCGGGGTTCGCCCAGCAGCCGGCCGCGACCATCCCTCGGATCGGGTTTCTGGGAGTGTCCACGCCCGCGGCATGGGCCCCCCGCGTCGATGCATTCCGGGCGGGATTGCGCGACCTGGGCTACGTCGAGGGCAAGAATATCGCCATCGAGTTTCGCTTTGCGCAAGGTCAGTATGACCGTCTTCCCGAGCTCGCCGCCGAGCTCGTTCGGCTCAAGGTGGATGTCATCGTGACGCACTCGGTACCGGGCGCCCTCGCCGCGAAGCAGGCAACCGCGACGAATCCGATACCGGTGGTCATGACCAATGTCGGCGACGCCGTTGGGGCGGGCATCGTCGCGAGCCTCGCCCGGCCTGGCGGCAACATCACCGGCGACACGTTCTTCGTCACCGAGCTCGCGGCGAAACGGCTCGAGCTGCTCAAGGATGCGATCCCGCGCGTGCGCCGGGTGGCGGTCCTCGCGAATCCGGACAACGCCGGAACGGGACAGTCCCTCCAAGCCATGGAAATCGCGGCCAAGGAGCTGAACGTGGCGTTGCTGCGGTTCCATGCGCGGGGCCCCGCAGACCTGGACGGCGCCTTCGCCGCGATGGCGAAGGAAAACGTCGACGCGCTCGCGGTGATCGAGGACGTGGTCCTCATCCCCAGCAACAAGAGGATCGCGGAGCTCGGCGGTCAAGCAGCGCCTTCCCTCGATCAGCTTCATCGAGTATGCCGACGCGGGGGGACTCTTCGGCTACGGCGCGAACTTTCTCGCACTCTATCGTCGCGCCGCCGTCTTCGTCGACAAGATCCTCAAAGGCGCCAAGCCCGCCGACATTCCGATCGAGCGACCGACGACGTTCGAATTCGTGATCAACATGAAGACGGCCAAGGCGCTTGGCCTTACCGTTTCCTCTGCGACCCGTTTGCGCGCGGACCGAGAGATCGAATGAGAAGTCGCGATTCGGTGGGCCGTTAGTTTGGTGCGTTAGGCAGCATTTCCGCACCAAGTCGGTCGCCGCGTTCCATTCCAGGCTAGGCCGCTACCACCCAAACTCCGATGAGCATCGATCAATCCGCCGCTCGATCGAGGTTTGTGTGCCCTTCCTGTGGGAACGAATCCATCGGCACATTCTGCACCACGTGCGGTGAAAGGAAGCTCGGGTCTGAAGAGCGATCGCTTCGCCACTACCTTGATGTCGCCATCAATTTCCTGACGCACTTCGATTCCAAGGGCTACCGGTCCTTGTGGTACCTGATTGCAAAGCCGGGATTTCTGAGCGCAGAGCAATTGCGTGGCAGCAGAGTACGGTACGCCAAGCCGCTTTCGCTCTTCATATCCATCAACGTTGTTTACTACTTTTCCATCGCACTTATCGGCGCCAACACATTCACAACCCCCCTTTCCGTTCAGCTCAACATGAATGACTACTACCCTGGGTTCGCCCGCCTCGCCGTGGAAAGTCGGCTTAGCGCCAACAAGCTCAGCTACGCAGCTCTCGAAACGAAATTCAACGAAAAAACGAGTGTTCTCTCCAGGACACTTATCTTCTTGTTCATTCCTATATATGCGGGGCTTTTCTGCGGGCTTTTTTTTCGACGTAGACGCTACTTCATAGAGCACGCCGTGGTCGCGACGCATCTTTGGTCGTTCATTCTCCTGCTGCTTGCGGTGGTCGTACCGGCAATCGCGATTGCGTTGATGGTATTGCTGCAGGCGCCGAGTGTCACCGCGGTGCTTGCGGCTAAAGACAACCCCGTGTCAGTCTTCCTTCAGCTCTGTATTGCGGTGTATCTCGCCCTCATGTTTCGCCGCGTCTATGCTGCAGACTATTGGTATTGCGTAACTGTCGCGCTGTTGATCGGGTGGTCATTTTTTCATATCGTTTGGTTGTATCGGTTTGTCCTGTTCGTGATTACGCTGCATTTGATATAGCCTGTCGGCGGACCAATGAGGCGTCCCAACTGCAATGCCCCCTAACCATTCGCCGCTTAACGCGGATGCCCTGCGGTCGGCCTTCGCCCGCGTCGCGGCCAACCCCATTGCGCCAATCCTTGAGACAATCGGTCCGTGCCGGTGAACCGCGGCACTTCGGTAGCGGAACATGATGCGCACTCTTATTTCAATTCTGTTGTTCGGTCTGGCCACCGCCGTTGCGCAGGACATGATGCAGTCGTCGTCGGCCGTCGCAGTGAAAATGCGCGAATCGGCCGAACGCTTTCTCGCCACGCTGGCGGAGCGACAGCGCGCTACGGCGATGCGTACGTTCGACGACCGCGATCGCGTCGAATGGCATTACACGCCTCGCAGCCGCAACGGTGTTTCGCTGAAAGAACTGGACGCGCGCGGTCGTGACGCAGCGCATATGCTGCTGAGGACCGCGCTTTCGGCAGCGGGCTATCGCAAGGTAGTCAACATCATCGAGCTGGAACTGGTGCTGCGCGAGCTCGAGGCATTCGGCTTGATGCGCGATCCCGAGCGATACCACCTGACGTTCTACGGCGCGCCCAGCCGTACGGAGCGCTGGGGCTGGCGCTTCGAAGGGCATCACCTGTCGCTCAACTTCACCCTCGCCGGAGATCGGATTGTCGTGGACACGCCGAGCTTCCTTGGCGCGAACCCGGCGACCGTGCCGAGCGGACCGAAGAAAGGCCTTCGCGCTCTCGGCGAGGAGCACGACGCGGGTTGGGCAGTGTTGGATTCGCTCTCCGAAGCACAGCGCCGCGAGGCGGTGATCTCGGCGCGCACCTACGGCGACATCGTGACCTCGAACCAGGACAAGGTCGATCCACTCGACGCGGCCGGCATCATCGGGTCGAAGCTCGACGAGCGGCAGCGCGCGCTGCTATGGAAAGTGGTCGAGCTCTATGCAAGCAGTTTCGAGCCCGGTCTTGCGGAGGCGCGCCTCGCCCGCGCGCGAGCAGGGCGGGATCGAGATTCTGCGCTTCGGCTGGGCAGGATCGACCACACGCGGCGCACCGCATTATTATCGAGTGCAGGGGCCGTTCTTTCTTATCGAGTACGATGCCTCGCAGGACGGCGGCAATCACATCCACACGGTGTGGCGCGACTTCGGCGGCGACTTCGGCCGCGGCCTCGCTTCCGCGGGTGGATTTGGCCGCGACCTCTTGCGCGACCACTACGCTTCCGCAAGCGGCACGTCGCACCGCCATTGACAACCCTTGTTGTCGCAGAACAATTCCCGTGAAGATCCTCGTATTTGGTGCAACCGGAGCGACCGGCCGACAGTTGGTGACGCATGCCTTGGGACAGGACAGAACCGTCACCGCTTTCGTGCGTAATCCCGCGAGGCTTTCGATCAGCGACGAACGCTTGCGCGTTGTCGTTGGGGACACTCGGTGGGAAACGTCAAGGATCGCCGAAGTCGTTCGCGGCCAGGACGTGGTCGTCAGCTTGCTCGGGCGCGGCAACGCTTTGACGTCCGACAGCCTGATCGAGCGGAGCATGCAGGCGATCGTACCCGCGATGGAGGATGCCGGGGTGCGCCGGCTCATCCTGGTATCGGCGTTCGGCGTCGGGGAGTCACGTCGCGACGCCCCGCCGGTTCTGCGAATCATGCACAGCGTCTTCTTGCGCGATCTCTTCGCCGACAAGAGGGCCGCCGAGGACCGCGTCAGGAGGAGCAGCCTCGAGTGGACGATCGTCCATCCCGTAGTCCTGACCAACGGTCCGCTGACCGGCAAGTACCGTGCGGGGGAGCGTCTCGATCTGCGCGGCATGCCGAAGATTTCGCGGGCGGACGTCGCCCACTTCATGCTGGCTGAAGCAGACAATCGCGCATTTGTCGGGAAAGTGGTCGTGGTCAGCTATTGATTGTGGCAATCGGCCGAGGCATTCTTGTTCCCGGCCGTTTGCGGCTGGGGAGCGCGTCCCGCCGCGGGTCCCGGAGATCCTGTCCATGCCACCGCTGCTCGCACTGTTGCTGATGCTGTCTTGTGCGACTCCCGTGTTCGCACAGATCAACCTCGATCCGAGCCGTGACGAGGCTCTCGAGGCCCTCGCCTCCGACGACGAGGAACATCGTGCAGAAGCCGTGGCATGGATCGCCAAATACGGCAAACCCGCGGACGACGAAATCCTGCTACAGCGTCTTACGGACGAGAGCCCGCTCGTGCGCAGCGTTGCCGAACAGGGGCTGTGGGTGCTGTGGAGCCGTTCCGGCGACGAAACGATCGATGCGCTTCTGGCGCAAGGCATCGAGCAGATGGAGGCCGGCCAATTGAGACAATCGATCGCCACCTTCTCGGAGGTGATCCGCCGCAAACCGTCTTTTGCCGAGGCCTGGAACAAGCGCGCTACGGCGGAATTCCTTGCGGGCGACCTCAGGCGATCGCTTGCCGACTGCGGCGAAGTGATGAAGCGCAACCCATACCACTTCGGCGCGCTCGCCGGCTACGGCCAGATCTACTTTCAGCTCGAGCAGTACGGCAAGGCCATCGAATACTGGAAGCGCGCTTTGCGCGTGAACCCCAACCTGGTTGGTGTCGAGACGAGTATCAGGAGTACCGAGCAACTCCTTGCCGAAAGGCGCAAGCACTCGGCCTAGCCAACCAAACATCAGGGCGAGCGACACGCAGCGTCGCCGCAGCGTACACCGTCGACCGGGGCGGACCTTGTCAACACAATTCTGCAAACGGGGAACTCGATGTGGCTCATGTATTGCTGAAACTTCGCGACGTCAGGTTCGAGGACGTCAAGCAGAAGCTGGAGGCCGATGCTTCAGGTCACAATGCACAGGGCATGTACCTGGAGCACGTTTGGAGGAACGCAGAAGATCCGGTCGAGGTCTTGTTTCTCTTCCGCGTCGACGATCTCGAGCATGCAATGCAAATGATGAAAAGCGTACACGCGGCCGCCCTCGAGGACGATCCAAACGCCAAGCTACCCCAAGCAACCTTTCTGGATGGCGCGTAGGCAGTGGTAACTATGGCATCCGCTTGCGTATCCGGACTCGAACACGTAGACCTTCCGAAGCGTTGGCAACTGGTGGTCAATCGCTAGGCGGCGAAGGATTTCGGCATTGCCCTTGCGAGCGAATTCTTGTTGAGGGCCGACCGGGTCATCGAATAGTCGCAGCGCCAGCCATCGCCTTTCGGATCACCGGCTCGACCGCGGAAGGCAACACGATCATCGTCAGCGCTGCTTCGCGTCCTCGCGCCGACATCTTCTTCGCTGTCTTGGTCAGGATGTCCGTGAGCTTCGCCTCGGCATAGTCGTCGTGTTTGCCGACGAAGTCGCCGAGATAGCTTTCGAGAAAAACAAGGGCGACGATATCCTCCAGCGCCTGGGCCTCGGGATCGGTCTTCAGCGCCTCCTTGCGGATCAGTGCGCGCACGCGGCCGATCGCCGCATCGTCGTAACCGGCGTCGCGCAGGATTGTCGCGGCGAGGTCAGCGTGGAAGTCGCGCAGTCGCGTGCGCCATTGATGATAGCCGGCGCGCGTCATCGGATAGTCGGCGCGCGGGATCTTCCAGCGCTGGATGTGCTGGCAACGCGCGGCGAGTTGCAGCACCTCCGATGCGCCGGGCGCGAAACGCCCGAGCATCGCCGTCATACGCTCGGCATAGACCAATTCCCTGGGACGCTCACGACCCGCGACGGATTCGCGATTCGGGTCGTCGGAATTCGCGGCGTCGAAGCGCGCGATGGCACGATCGAAGCGCTCGGTGACGGTCATGGTCCCGCGTCGCCTGCTCGGGTGTCACAGGCCGCAGGAAACTGCGCGACTTCCACGAATCGGTGGCGCG
>CAWJMQ010000025.1:0-80906 GCA_963844005.1 uncultured beta proteobacterium
ACAATTTCGCGAACATCCTCCCGTCTGGTTTCGCTCTTCAGCTGGCGAGCCTCTCTCTCTCGCGGCGCGCCGTTCCATTCGGTCGACAGTCTCACTGCGACCCCAACCAGACCTACGCATTGCCAAGTAGTGGTCGTTCGCATCACGGTACGGGGTACCGCCGCTGTCATCAGCGGGATCGGAACTACCTGCGCACGGCAATCGCATCACAGCCCCATTCGCCGATCCAGGCGCGAGGGTTTTGCCGCCGTCCTTGAGCCCATGTTCGACGTTGTGCCAGGCTACGAAAAAGTCGCCGCTTTCGGCAATCATGAACAGCGCTTGCATACCGGCGCTGCGCTTCAGGGTCTCGAGTGCCTGCACCGGCGTTTGCGCGATGGGTGCGCCGACATTGAGCGACGTGTTCGCGCTTACCTGCACACGACCCTGCGGCCCATGGCCGTGAGATACGCGTGCATGAACGGGTCCACCTGTTCGCCCGCACGATCTGCACACGGCAAGTGCCATCGAAGTGGATTCACGCCGGAATCGCGTTGTACGCCTCGGGTTTCGCCCGGCATGTCAGCACCATGTAGTTGTATGCGTTGAAATCGTCGTCGCCTGCTCCGGTGACAGGCTGAACCACTTCTTCGCCGCCGCGAGCGTAGTCATCGGCGCCAGCGGCCGTATCAGTTCGCGATACTTGACCAACTTGTTGAGCCTCTCCAGCGTCTTCGGATTCGCCGGGTTCGCGAGGATCGAGCGATCGCCCAGAAGCCCGCGGACCAGTCTCGGCGGCACCTTGACAAATGCCGACGATGCCATCCTTCGAAACGATGAATGCGAGCAGATCGGCGAGGCGCTGGCATTCACTCTTCGCGAGGATATTGCCCAGATGATGATGCGCGATCTCGGGCGTCTTCGCGATCGCTGCCTTCGATCTCATTCTTCGCCGGCGGCAGGCCGCAGTAGAACGCGTGCTGCAAGGATTCGCCGGTTTTCGCCCCGCCAAGACGGCGAAATGGTAGGCCGCGCCGATCGCCACGCCCGCATCGCCGGGCACGGGCGGTACCCATAGCCGAAGCGCGGCGTCCGTCATGCCGAGATTGCGGGCGTACCACGAGGCGTCGAACTGTCCGAGCAGCCGCATGTTCGCCACGCAGTTGAGCGCGGTACCGCCGGTCATCACAAGGCGCGTGCTGCGCGTCGTCGGATTAGATGCTGCACGATGTGAAAGAGCGCATCCTCGAATACAAGCTGCACGGCCGCAGCCTTGTCGACGCGATCGATCGTGATCGGCGTGTGCTCGATGTCCTCGACCCGCAACACCGCATCCGGGTGCCACATGGCCTTGGGTAGAATCGGCTTGCCGATATTCGGATGAGCCGCTTCGAGTACGGCACCGAGCAGCCGCCGCGCTGCCAGTTGGCGAGCGAGCGGTTGAGGAAGATCCGGCCCTCGCTCCCGAAGACGAACACGTCGCGCAGCTGTCCGTCATACCGTTGGTAAGACAGTTGGTCGCCACACAGCCGCCATCTGGCCTTCGCTGCTTCAGCAGCGGCCAGCCTCCTTGGGACGAACTCATGATGCCGTACGTGGTCCCCAGCGAATCCCAGATGCTGTCGTTCCTGAAAAGCAGCCTGAGCGAGTCCCGGTGGGCGACGTAGGTCGAGATCGCGCCGTCGTCGCCGGCGCCGTCGAGCACCAGCACCATCACGGGTTCTTTGCACTTTGCGAACGGCGAAACTCCCCCAAAACCAAGCGTGGTTGTCGTGATGACGCAGGTTGATCACCGGCATGCGTTTGCCGTTGGCGTCGAGGCGCCGCCCTAGCCTTCTCGGTGCGGTGAACGCGTCGAATACACACCGCACATTCATCTGCGGCGATGCCTCGCGCGTGAGCAGCCGCAGGCTGCCCGGCAGTTCCTGCACCACGCTTTCGTCGCTTGCCGGTTGGCCCGGGTAGTCTGCCACTTGCGCAGGCCGCATGAATCCACCCCAGCTCGATACCCAGTTGCTTCATCTGATCGGCGAGTATCTGCACGCTCATGTCGGGGTAGCGTTGGAAGTGCTTCACCGCACGGAAACGTTCCTCTTCGTTGTTGGCGATGAGTCGGATGCCGCGTGTCTTCGATGCTTCGACGAGGCCAACGCCGGCGTTATGGCCACCAGGGCCGATGCCGAGGACGTAAACAGTCTCGCCGCGCTCGAGCTTCTGCCGCATCGAGGCGATGCGCTCCCGTGCGTAGGCGCCCGTCGACGAACGCAGCCCCACCCAGTGCACCCGCCAGGCGTGCCAGCGGATACGTCGCCGCAAACGCGACGCCGCCTAGCCGCTGGAAACGCGGGCCGATGCTGGCAGTACGGGTGGACATGTGAAACCCGCCAAGTCACTGGCGACCAGGGACCGGTGGATCCAAGGCCAATGCAGCAGAACCGAAGAACGATAGCTGGTCTGGCTCATGGCCCTGCCCGAAAAGAGGTTGCCCGAAAAGAGGTTGCGCTCCGGCAGGCACTGTCGGAAGGCCTTGAGGCAAGCGCACGGGCATTTTGCCCACAAGCAATAATGACTGCAATGGAGCGTAATGCGGCATGCCTACCCTAACCAGCAAGTGGATCTTTTCCAGCGCAGGCGTCCAGAAATCGGGCCGGCAATTGCCAGAATGTTCCCTTATCCATCAGCGAATCGCCTCGCCGGCCATTCGTTGCGAGCGCGCGTCCGGCGAGCGTACGATGCGAATCCGCTCGTCGTGGGGCGTTCTCGGAGGGAAAGGAGATCATCATGGCTGAAAGCGCTACCCGGCAGTCGTTCTGGTCCACGGTGGCTTCGTGGACGGCTCTGGTTGGGAAGGCGTCTACAAGATCCTCAGGAAGAACGGTTACAACGTGAGCATCGTCCAGAACCCAACGCTATCGTTGGCCGACGATGTGGCGGCAACGAAACGGATTGTTGCTCGGGAGAAAGGGCCCGTCATCCTTGTGGGCCACTCCTATGGCGGGGTGGTGATCACCGAGGCCGGCAACGATCCCAAGGTCGCGGGGCTTGTCTACTCGTTCCTTGCTCCCGACAAAGGCGAGTCTGTCGCCGCGCTCGTCGACCGCCGCCCGGCGCACGCGGTTCCGCCGATACTGCCCCCGGAGGACGGCTTTCTGTTTCCTCGACAGGGCAAAATTCGCCGCTTCCTTCACAGCCCGAGCGTAGCCAAGGAAGGCAGCTCGGCCGACTCGCAGGTGCCCTGGGGTGTCGAGGCCCTGAGCGGCGCAATTAGCGTACCCGCGTGGAAGAACAAACCGAGTTGGTACTTGATCGCAACCGACGACAGGATGATTCCTCCCCCGGCCCAACAGTTCATGTCTAAACGGGCGGGCTCGACAGTTGTCGAGGTCAAGGGCAGCCACTCGGTTTACGTGTCGAAGCCAGAAGAGGTGGCCGCGCTTGTCGAGACAGCGGCCAAAGGCGTAAAACTCGCGGCGCGTTAACGTGCCGGAGAAGCCGCCCGCACAACCTCTTAGCGCGAGAGTGCCGGCGGTGAGCCGTGGAGCAGTGCTTCCGCTCGCCACCGGTGAGCAGCTCCACCAGCGCGCATAGAATGGCAGACCGGTTACCCCGAAGCGGTCCTTCCCATCGAGCTTCTTCATGGCCGGCCGCGAGCCCGATGATCGTCTCGAAGCCGCCCCAGAACATGCGCTTGCCGTCGAAACGCATCTTCGAGGGGTCCATCGACTCCTTGAGTTTGCGGGTCCTCCATAACCGCCTTGTTGATGCGGTCGCGCTCCTCCTTGCTCCGATACACGACCCACGCCAACGCAATCACTTCGCCGTCCTTGAGCTGCACGGCCTGCGGAAACGACGTGACCTTGCCGGGCTGCGCGTCGTCGCTGATCGAGTCGGAGTAATAGAAAGCACCAGGTTGACCGGCGGGTCGAGCTTGCCCAGCCCTCAAATGTCATCCTGAATACTCAGTTTTGGCTTTGGGAACAGGGAATCACAATAACATGATGTAATCTCCATCACATCAATTTCTGTGGCTGGGGGAAAAGGTACTTGAACCAGTAGCACCACCCATCTGCCCACTCATTTGGCATTGATGCATAGCTCGGCTCTGTCTGCAGAGCAGGACTCAGCCACACAGCAATGTCAGCACAACCGTTTGATCCAAAGGTACCTGCAATTTGAAGCCAGTGGCGTGACATCACTAGTCCTCACCCGTATGTCACACACAAAGCACTGATGAGCCTGACACATGCAAGTGGGAGCCTACGGCCAAGGATGGAAGTGCAACGGAGGGTGGTGGTGGTCACACAGTCTGAGAAGGCAGCTCATGCTGCTGATGCTAGCCCGTTAGGCCGCTGCTGCCTTTAAACAGAATGCCTGCCTCCTCAATCCAGTCAACTCAACTCGAACTCACGAGGAAGCAGATCAATACAAAGTACCGGCGTGTGGATTTGGCCACAACGGGGGCCATGACCCGCCTCCAGCCTCAGCCGTTTTCAAGAGCAGCAAGCAAACAACAGGTTTTGTACTGTCGCCGTGCTCGAGTTCAGGTACCGCGGCTCGCCGGTCGAAAAACGAAGCCCGCCGGCGGAGTCAGCTCCAGATTTCTCTTCGGCGTAGACGGAGGTGCCCGACGATGGTTTGTGTCTACGGAGTCGTTGCGAAGGTCGCAGACCGACCGAGGTTGTGCGGAAACGTCCAACGCGCGTGATCGCGCTATTTCGGCACGCTCGGAAGCGTTGAAATGCAAAAGCGATAGGGCCCAATCCCATGAAGTGTTTCTTGAACTCTCGCCGTGCGAAGTTGCTCAAGTTGTCGGGGGCATTGGCAGTGAGTGTGTTGGTTGCAGGCGGTGCCGCCGCGGCCTCGCCGCCCATAGACGAAAGCCAGCTGTTGGAACTCGGCTTCAAGGTGCTCGACGCGACGACAAAGGTTCAGCAGGATTGGGTGCCGGGATTCCCTCCGGGCAAAATCAGGCCGATGCAGCGCACTGGCAGAAGTTTTTCATCTACCCCGATGCGTCTCGGAACCAGATCTATGTCGGCGGCCCGAAGGAATATGAGTCATATGTACAGCTCCACCCCGAACATCGGGCGGCGAGCACACAGCAGGCCGCAAGAGAGACAAGCGCGTACCGCCTCAAACAGGATGATGCCATGCGGAAGGCGTCCGCTCGCGACTTGTCGGACCCCTTCCTGGGAGCTAGTTGGGCCGATCTCGGCTGGTGAGATTCCGCGGCATTCGGTGCCGTCTTCCTCCAGGAGTCGCGCTGCCAAGCTGACAGTCTGGTGACAGACAGGGCAGTTGGGAACCAGGATCGCAGCATCGACGCCGTCAGACTTGCAACGGGCGACGATCTCCGGGCTATCGATCTCAAGCGTGACGCGATGGCTGCGATTGGTTGGGACACCATGGAAGCGAGGGGCCACCGAGCCGATGCGGCCTGAGGCCGCGCTCTGACGCAGTGCGGTCAACGGGAAGTAGCCAGCAGGGTCCTCGGCAATCGTGTGCGTGCGGTCGATGGCGAGGTGCGAGATGCGCAGGTCATGGTCCTTCGCGGTATCCCCGGAATATACGGAGTAGAACTTTGCCTTCGCGTTGTACGGCGCTCCCGGACCCTGATCACCCTTACCTGGCTGATAGGGGGCCGCGGTTGTGATGAGTGCGATCCTGCATTCGGACAGCGGCCGGTTCGGCGGATGGAACGGCACGGCTTCGTAGTGCGCCCATTCGTAGGGCTCTCCATAGCCGAGCGCCATGTAGTACTCGCGGATCCGCGGCAGGTAAGCGATCGGTACATCGTGTGTTGCGGCGAAGCCATATCGGCCGATGATCGTCTGGGGTTCCATCACGAAAGTAACTTGAATGGATGAATGAACCAAATACTACGCCGTCCGGCGGGGTTCCCATGAACCGCCGGCGTGTGGCTGCCATCGGGATTTTTCTGCGTCGCTGCCGAATGTCTCTGGATGGCCGCGAGCCGCCGATTGAGAAATGTCGCGGATCGACCCGTTGCAACTTTTGGTTGGTCAGAGAAGCAGACGTTCGCGCATCTCGCTGGCCGGCCAGACCCGGGCGTTCGGATCGCTCCGCGTCGGGTCAGCCGACAACCACTTCGCTTATCTGAATGACTGGAGATTGATCGGTGTAGTTCAGAATATCCGCCATGATCTCCTTCGCATGAGGGGCGAAGCCAGCTTGAAATGCTTCGACCGAGTCGCAATAGATATGGCACATGCCGACGTAGGTGGCCGGTGCACCGGGGGCTCCTCCGGCAATACCTTTGTCCACGGTGTAGTACTTGCAGCTATCGCCCATTCGGGCCTTCACGAGAGGCATGTGTTTGTCGCGGTAATACTCGTGGTCGAACCGAGCGCCGGGCAGGTTGGGATACATCACACTCACCTTGATCATGTTTCGTCTCCTGGTGTCAGTCTTCGAGTCCGAGAGGGTCAATCGTGCACGCGAAACACATGCCGGAGCAAGCCGCCGATGGCCGGTCGTGGCCCCACTGCGAAAAGTCGCAGATGGTCGTGACCCACCTTGAGACCAGTCATTCCCGAAATGAGAATCCTGGCGGGCGAACCTCAGGAGTTGGCCGACAGCCGTGGTTCCACGTGTTCGCCCATAGCGACCGCTGGACAAAGCGGGCTTGCGCTGGGAACGGCGGCATACAAGCGACGTCGCGAAACGACACTATCCCAGAAGCGATCCATCAAGAGAGGGAGCCATGCTCGTGGAGTCCAGCAAGACCGCCTCGATCTTGATGCGCACGACCTGAGCCTTCTGCGGTTGCTCGAACATCGGGTCGAGCGCGTCAGACTCGGTCCAGCGGTTTATCGGCGCGTAGATTCAGTGCGCAATGGCTCTCCCCGCGTTGACGGTTCGTTCGGACATGTGAGAATCGACCCCCAAGTCTGACGGTGTGCATACGACAATGGACCGAATGCGGTTCACGAATGTCTCCGAGGTGCTTTGGCAAGGTCATGACCGGTGGGCCTGTCGGGTCGACAGGCGCACAGGATATGGTGCCATCCTGCCCCGCGCCAGCAGCAGTGCCCGAGCAGCGACGGCGGAGCACGCTTGAGTTCCACAGGTTCCCAGCGACGGGCCCAGAGCCAACGCGTGAGCCCTGAGCACAAGCGACTGACGTATGCGCTGCTGCTCTCGCTGCTGATCCACATGTTGCTGTTGAGCTTGGCCTCCGGCGGCCAGGGACTTTGGTTTCCGGGCCTCGTCTTCCCCTGGCAGGATCGGCGGATCGAGGTGCCCGATCTGCGCGTCGTGGTCGTTCCGGCGCAGGTCACAGCCGCGGAGTCGGCGGTCGCGCCGGTCGCGGAGCCGTTGCAGCAGGCGTGGGTCGAACAGCCCGTCGCCAGTGGCACGGCGCTGACGCCATCCGTGTCGCGTCCACCGGCCCCGCGTTGGAGGGCAGCAGCGATCGTGCCGGAGGCCAATCCGAGGGCAGAAGCCAATCCAGGGACAGACGCCGCGACCGGTGCGGACCCTGCGAAAGTGCCATTGAGCGCCGATCGGCCCGGGGAAACGGCGTCCCCGCCGATCCCCGCGCCGGCCGTGATCGCCTTGGAGCGGACCGACGAGGCGACGTGGGTCGTGCCCGTCACTCCAGCGATGCCAACGCCCGTCATCGCGGCAGCGCCAAGCGCCTCGAGCCCGGAGACCGCGATGCCGTCGCTTCGAGATGCTGGCGATGCAGAGCGGGCGCGAATCGACCAAGAGGCGTCGGAGCGAGCCGTTGAACTGGCCAAGCTCGATGCTTCCAAAGAGGAGGGGCAACGGCAGGCGGAGCAGCGGGAGGCGGCGCGGCAGGACGCCGCCCGGCAGGAAGCGGCGCGGGCCGAGAACGCACGGCTGGAGGCCGAACGCCAGGAGGCCGCAGCGAGGTCGAGGCCGCGCGGGTCGAGGTCGCGCGGGTCGAGGCCGCACAGGTCGAGGCCGCACGGGTCGAGGCCGCAAAGGTCGAAGCCGCACGGGTCGAGGCCGCAAAGGTCGAAGCCGCACGGGTCGAGGCCGCACGGGTCGAAGCCGCACGGGTCGAGGCCGCACGGGTCGAGGCCGCACGGGTCGAGGCCGCACGGGTCGAGGCCGCACGGGTCGAGGCCGCACGGGTCGAGGCCGCACGGGTCGAGGCCGCTCGGGTCGAGGCCGCACGGGTCGAGGCCGCACGGGTCGAGGCCGCACGGGTCGAAGTTGCGCAAGAGGCGGCCACAAGACGGGAAGCGGTGCTTCGGGCGATAGGACGACAGCTGGACGAGGAGGCCGACCGGCGTCAAGCTGCGAGCAGCGCACGTCGATACTGGCTCTTCGGTCGCACCGACCCCAACGCGGAAGTCATCCTGTACGCGGAAGCCTGGAGCCGGAAGATCCAGCTGAACGTGACGACGTTCGACATGGTCCGCGAAGCGGCGAAGCAGCCTCACACCGATCCCATCGTGACGGTGGCCATTCGTAGCGACGGCTCCGTGGAGTCGGTGACCTTCGTTCTATCAAGCGGCGTGGCGGCCATCGACGAAGCGATACGACGCATCGTGGACAGCCAGAAGCCCTACCAGGTGTTCCCGCCGGGCCTGGCCCGCGAGTTCGACGTGATCCTGATCCGCCGAAGCTGGTACTTCGACACGGCGATCCGGCTACAATGACAGGCGTCAGGCGATTCTCGACGCGTTGGTCTGGGTGCCCAACCTACCCCTAATCTTTGACGGTCCGCTTCGGAGAATTCCTCGCCGTGCATGCGGCATCACGCTACGTCTGCTGCACCTTGACTCCGGTCATTCCCGACGCGAGTTTCGTGAGGCATGAATGGCAGGAGTTGAACTCGGTCCAATAGGATCTAGAGGGCCGAGTTCGCCTGATCGGTCACTCAGGGTGTAGGCTAGTCGCTACCTGGATACGATTCTCCTCGAGCTTGACAAGGCACTCGCCGCAATCGGCGGCAGCGGCGCGTGGGGCGTGATAGTGACCCCGAGCCCATTTGCGGCTACCAATCGGCACAAACTCGTTCAATTCACAGCGGGCACACGGCCGCCTGCGATGCATTTCTAGACTGGCCGCCGCGGGGTCGCTTTCAGGAGGTGAGGCATGGACTCGGAGCACAAGGCTTGGCCCAATGGAATGCCGGCGATCGGTCAGACTGCGCGCAGGACGAGAATCGTCACGGCGCGCGACATCGAGCTCTTCACCGAGATGAGTGGCGATCGAAATCCCCTGCATTATGACGAGGCGGCGGCTCGCGCCACCCCCTTCGGGGGCATCGTCGTGCAGGGCGGCGTGACGAGCGCCATCCTGAACGCCGTCGTCGCCGAAGAACTGCCGGGACCGGGTTCGGTCTTCATGCAGGTCAACTGGGGCTTCAAGGCTCCGGTCCGTCCCGGCGACACGATCACAGGCGAAGTGAAGGTCACGAAGGTCCGCGCCGACAAGCCGATCACCGAGCTCGAGACGCGGGTTCTGCGCGGCGACGGGACCGTCGTTCTCGACGGGAATGCGGTCTGCTACACGATGCCGATCCAGTAATTTGCCGCCGCCGAGACCGAGCTTGCTTGCGCTAGTTGGCCGGCCGCAGCGCATTCGCCGCCGTCAATGTGCCAATCTTTTTCCCCATCGCGGTTCCTACTTCCGCAGAGTTGCGGTAATGCACACCCTCGTAGATGCGTCCGTTGGCGACTTCCAGCACGAAATCATCGATGCTCGTCCAACTGTGTACGACTCCTGGCGCGGTCGGACTGGTGGTGCTCAGTGTCGGCGTCGGTCCGGCGCCGATCTCCGCCACCAGCACGCCGGCGACCGCTCCCGAGACGATGCAATGGGCGCATGGATATTCCGGGTGCATTGGCGCGTCGACGAACGGCAGCCAACCCGCGTCCCGTTCGGTCGCATCGTTGCCATCGATGTCCCCATTGCGAATCGCGGTGACGGGTCGCCAGAAGTTGTATTGGTACTTGGCATCGAAGACCGCGATCAGCGCGTCGTCGATCGCCTCGGCGGTCAGCGCGAGCAGCCGCGCGTTCTGCGTCACCTCCCTGCCGGGCATATTGGCGACCGAACGCACGACCGGATAGTAGATCATCGGTCCATTGGCTTCCCAGAAGCGGGCAGTCTCAGTCTGTGCCGGGGTTCTCGTCGTACTGTTCTTGGCGCCAACCGCCTTGATCTCGTTGTAGTCACGCGCCCATAGTTCACTCGCGAGTGCGGGGGGTGGCCCGGGACGAAATTGGTCACACGAAGTCATGACCCATGGCTTGCGCTGCGGCCATTGCGGAACGGCTGGAATTGGCGTGGGGACGTATACGCCGGCGGTCGTGGCTGGCCGATACCGTTCGGGCGCACCCGCGTTGTCGTCGGCGCGCCACGCGAGAACAGCCGCGGCGGCCTGTTCGCCTACGGCAATCCCTGCCGTCTTCGCCGGGCCGTCGGCGATCGCCGCGAGCGTGGCCCCGTAGGATTTGTCGATCGCCGCCTGCTGCGAGGGCACCAGGCGCGACAGCATCACGCGGTTCGCTGCTGCGACTGCGGCAGCAACCGACGCATCGGGCGGTGCATTCGGCGTAACGCGATCGGGAGGATACCTCTTGGTGATGGCGTTGGCGGCCTCATAGACGGCGGTCTGCACCATGGCAAGCGTTCGGTTGGCTGGCGGCGGTGGCACGCTGGCGGCGACCATGATGTCGTTTGCCGTGACGTTCCAGTCGGTGACCACGTCGGCCATCGCTATTGGCACCCCAAGCAACGACGCCAACGCGATTGGCAGTACCATCAAATAAGACTTCCTGGTGTCGTTCATTGGCTTCATCCTTGGTTGGTTGGGCGATGCGGCCAGATCGCGGTATAGGCTCATTTTCCGCAGCAGCGCAATGAGAACTATTCCCGATGAGCTCAGACGCGTTCCGACACTAGCCAATGCATCTGATGCACATGTCTTTGCCTTCCGCCGGCCGCGGGCGAAGTCGACGCTACGGAGGCTCCCCGCGTGCAAGGCGCGCTTCGATATCGTCGAGACAGGGCGCGACCCCGGTGATGTCGTCGACGACGTAGTGCGCGCCGGACTGGTACATCCGCACGTACGCGGCGTCGCGCATTCGCATCCGGTCGGCTTTCGGGACTTCGCGCCATCGGGCGAGCGGAAGACCGATCTCGTTGCCGCTCACCGCAAGACCGATGGTCCACATTCCAGCGTTGAGTCCCTCCTCGATGCCGGGCCGCGTGTCATCGATCTTGACGCACGCCTCGACGGGTGAGACGCCGAGATTGATCACATTCTGCAGGCACATGTAAGGAAACGGGCGGCCGGCCGGGACGTCGGATGCGCAGACCGTAGAGTCCGGGATATACCCCTGCTTCGCGGCATCGGCGAGGTTGATCTTCATCATCTCGGTGGTGTAGCCGGTCGTCGATCCGATCTTCGCGCCGCGCGCTCGCATCGCGGCTACTGCTTCCAGCGTCCCGGGAATCAGCTCCGAGTACTCCGACAGGCATTTCAACTGCAGCGGGACGAAATCGGCAAACATCGCCGCGACATCATCATCGGCCGGCGGCCGCCCGTGTTTTTCCTGCCAGCGCCGCCGAACCGAGTCGATCTCGGTGATCCGCTGGATGTGGACGCGCTTGTGCGCGCCCATCGGCGCCCGCGCCTCTTCCATCGTGATCGGCACTCCCTGCCGCTTGAATACCTCCACGAAGACGACCGCAGGTGCCATGCAGCCGAAGTCCATCGTCGTGCCGGCCCAATCGAGCAGCACGGCTTGAATTCTGCCCTGATAGCTGCGGCGATAGCGAAACGTCATTGTCGTCCTCTCCCGGGTTGCTTCTGGATCAGGATAGGAGGTGCCACGGGCGCCCGTCAACGCCGGTGAACCTCGCTCGCCATAGGATCCGGCGCAACGAGCGAGCCAGTCTGCGTGAAACCCAAGACACCCAATTTGAGCGGATCGCCCAAGGCCTGTCCGTGACCAGTACGCCCTTGCCGCCCGCCCGCATTCGATGTTGCGGCTGGCCGTTCCGATGCCGAACAGGCGGCACACAGTCCGGATCTGCTCGCCGTGATCATGCCTGCGTAAACTGAATGACGACCTTGATGTCGTCCGGCTGCCGCTGGAGGGCACGCATGAATTCGGCCGGTGGCTCGCACCGCGTGACGAGGCGTCCGAGCCACGCGCGGTCGGCGCGAGCCAGTACTTCTCCCGCCTTGTACCAGTGCCGCTTGTTGGCGTTGACGCTGCCGACCACGACGTTGTTGCGCAGTACGACGTTGGACGCCACGTCGGCCGTGGCGAGCCCAACGGTGCGCCCGCCGCTCCCGACGCCCGTGAGGCATACGACCCCGCCCGGCGCGACGGCCTGGATCGAGTCTGCGATGACCTGCCCGACGCCGGTGCATTCGACGATCACGTCCGGCTCGAAGCCCACGCCCGCGACGGTGCCGGTGTGGTAGGTCGCCCCCAAGGCACGAACGAGCTCGGGCTTGGGCCCCGATTCGACCCGGTCGAGGACGTGGACCTCGAGCCCATGCTGCTTTGCCGACGAGGGCCGCAAGAAGACCGATCGGTCCAGCACCGGTCACGAGCACGGTCCGCGGCTCCCAGAAGGCGCGCTGGCCGACCGCGACGACCTGCTCCCACGCCTTGGTGACGACCGTCGTGGGCTCGAGCAGCACGCCGAGGAGGCCGAGTGAGCGGTCGATCTTCATGGCGTACTCGGGCTCGATCCGCCAGCGCTCGGACATGAAGCCGTCGATCTCCTTGATGCCGCGCTCGGTGTACTGGCCGTTCCGGCACATGTCCCACTCGCCCACCGCGCAGTTGGGGCAAGGCACGGGGTCGGGACGCCGGACGATGCCGACCACGAGATCGCCCTTCTGCAGCGCACCGCTCGGGCCCGGGTCCACCACCCGGCCGAGGGATTCGTGCCCGAGCACGAGGCGCGTCTTGCCCCGAGGGGCCCAGCCGTACTTGCCCTCCACGATCTCGACGTCGGTCCCGCAAACGCCGACGGCGATGGCTTCCACGAGGACCGACCCGCCACGCGCGTCCGGCTCGGGGATGTCTTCCAGGCGTGCGGTCTCCGGCTTGTGCGGTTCTACGGTAATGGCCTTCATGTGAGTTCTCCTTCAATGGTTACTTTGCCGCGTTGGCACCCTTGACGCGCATCCTGACTCCGTACAACCCGGTGCTCGCCGTGATGGCAACAACCAGCCATCCCGGTAGTGCGGGTGACCGCGTTCGTACATCGGGTCAAGTTACAGGCCCGCTTGCGTGACGAACTTCGGATTCAGATAGGCTTCGATCGCTTCGCTGCCGCCCTCCGATCCGTAACCGGAGTCCTTGATGCCGCCGAACGGGACTTCGGGTAGGGCCAGACCCAGATGGTTGATCGAAATCATGCCGGTCTCGACCGACGACGCGATCGCATTGGCCGTCTTGGCCGAATTGGTCCACGCGTAGGCGGCGAGTCCGAATGGCAGCCGGTTGGCTTCGGCGACTGCGTCGTCGAAGGTGCGGAACGGGTTGATCACCGCCAGCGGCCCGAACGGTTCTTCGTTCATCGCGCGCGCGTCGTTAGAGAGCTCTGTGACCACCGTCGGTTCGTAGAAATTTCCCTTGTCGCCGATGCGATGGCCGCCCGCGCGGACCTTGCCGCCGTGCTTGCTGGAGTCCTCGACATTGACCTCCATCGCATGCGTGCGGCGCGGGTTGGCGAGTGCCCCCATGGTGATGCCGGTATCGAGGCCGTTGCCGACCTTCAGACGTTTGGTCGCCTCGACGAACTTGTCGACAAAGTTCTCATAGACGCCCTCCTGGACCAGGAAGCGTGTGGGCGATATGCACACTTGCCCGGCGTTGCGAAACTTGCTGCCAGCCATCGTTTTCGCGGCCGCCGCGATGTCGGCGTCATCGAATATGATCACCGGCGCATGCCCGCCCAGCTCCATCGTGGCGCGCTTCATGTGCATCCCGGCGAGCGCCGCCAGATGTTTGCCGATCACGGTCGAGCCGGTGAATGAGATCTTGCGGATGACCGGATGCGGGATCAAGTATTCGGAAATCTCCGATGGCACGCCGAATACCAGGTTGATCACACCGGCAGGCACGCCAGCGTCCGCGTAGGCGCGAACCAGTTCGGCGGGCGACGCGGGCGTTTCTTCCGGTGCCTTGAGGATGATCGAGCAGCCGGCCGCCAGCGCCAGAGAAATCTTGCGCACCGCCTGGTTGATCGGAAAGTTCCAGGGCGAGAACGCCGCCACGGGACCCACCGGCTCCTTGATCACCAGCTGGTAAACACCTTCGGCGCGTGCGGGAATCACGCGCCCGTAGGCGCGGCGCGCCTCTTCAGCAAACCAGTCGATGATGTCGGCGCCGGCCAGAATTTCGCCCTTGGCTTCGGCCAGTGTCTTGCCCTGTTCCTGCGTGAGCGATGGCGCAATCGCTTCCGCGCGCTCGCGCATCAGATTGGCGGCGCGGCGCATGATCTTCGAGCGCTCGAACGCCGAAATCTTGCGCCAGACCTTGAATCCTTTGTCGGCCGCTTCGAGAGCGCGGTCAAGGTCAGCGCGTCCCGCGTGGGCGACCGTGCCGATCTGTCCGCCGGTCGCAGGGTTGGCGACCGGGAGGGTACGTCCGGAAGCTGCGGGGGACCAGGCGCCATCGATGAAAAGCAGGGTATTTGGGTACATGTCGTAGTGACTCCGGTGGTGGCGAAAGCTATCCATGTAGCGTAACCCGAAACGCAAGAAGTCGCTGGCAGGGAAAGGTCTCCGAGTCCACTTGCAGATCCGAGCGAAGTCAGCCGCCCGATAGGTTGCTGAGGTTGATTCCCGTCTGATGGCAGAACACATACCTGAACACAGCCGTGCGCTCAAAGCGACCGCGTTCGGTGCTCAATGCTGTTGTGCAGCTCGTGAGCGCGCGACGATCGGCTCGCTTTATGCTACGGTGAAGTTTGCACGGCTTGCCCGTGTTTCGGGGAGAAGCGCATGAGCAGCGAGCATCGAGACCTATTCGATCCCGTCACGATCAACAACGTGACGTTCAGGAGCCGAGTGTTGCGCTCCTCGCTGGGCGGGCGCACGTCCTACTACGACGGCACCGTGACGCCTGCGTGGAAGAACTTCGAGAAGCGCTTCGCGCGGCACCCAATCGGCGGAATCATATCGGCCACGATCGACGTCGACGACAAGCGCCTGTCGCCGCTCGAATACCCGAAGATCAGCGACGACTCGTTCATAGCGCCGCTTCGCGATGGAGTCGAAGCGGTTCAGCGGCTAGGGTGCCGCTACGTGATGCAACTCGGTGACCCAGGTGGCCACACGCAGACGAGCCTTTTCCCGCAGCATGACGATGGCCAATCGGCCTCTGCATACTTCGATCTGTTCTATGGTTACCGCAACCGCACGTCGGCGATGACCATGGACCAAGTCGCCGATGAGGTGCGGAAGTTTCGTGACGCAGCGCGCCGCGTGAGAATGATCGGGTGCGATGGCGTCGAAGTCACGGCATCGAAGGGCTACATCATCCACCAGTTCCTGAATCCGGCAACGAATCGGCGCAGCGATCGATATGGGGGCTCGAAATGGAAGCGCTTTCAACTGCTACGCGAAGTAGTGCAAGCGGTGCGCGAAGAGGTCGGCCGGGACTTCCTGTTCGGTGTTCGTCTGTCGGCACAGGACTTCAACTACTTGCCGTGGTGGAACGTTCGCCTGCCGCCCGTATGGCCATTGCGGCACTGGTGGATGGGCAACACGCCGGGGGAAACGATCGACTACGGCATCGAACTGAAGAATCTGGGCATCGATTTTCTGCACATCGACAGCGGCTTCGGGTTCATCAATCCGAAAGGCAGTCCGACGAACGGTTTCCCCATCGACGGACTCAGGATATTCGCCAACGCCACGAGGCACCTCAGTGCCAAGGCGCGCGTGCGCGCCGTTGCGCTGAACATGCTTCCGCGGGCGTTGCTCAGCATCGGCTGGACTTTCACGCCTGCCGCAAACGCGAAGTTCGCGCAATTGTTCAAGGAGAAGGTTGGCCTACCGGTGATCGCCAATGGCGGCTTTGAAAAACGAAGCGAGATCAACCGGGCGCTGAAGTCGCAATGCGATCTGGTGGCGCTCGGCCGGGCGTTGCTCGCGAATCCCGACCTCCTCGAGGAATACGAGCGCGATCCGACGCGAGACAAGCCCGAAGTTCCGTGCACGTACTGCAGCCTGTGTTGCACCCGGACATCCGTGTTGCCACTTGGGTGCTACGACATCACGCGCTTCGGTCGGCCCGACGATCCCGCAGCTCAAGATCGGATGGAAAAGCAGATCCTCGAAATGTCCGCAGACCACACGCCGTAGCCGCGCGGCCGATCGCTCACCGCACCGCAGGGCTCATCGCGTCGAGCACGCTGCGCGCGTCCCGGATATCCGTCGTGTCGGCACCTTCGCTGATCAGCGCGCAAACGCCGGCCAGAGCGCGCCGCGCCGTTTCCCTGCTGTGCCGATCGAGAAGCGCCCGCGCGAGGCTCGTCGTGGCTCGAAGCTCGAGCGATCTCGCCTGCTGCTGTCGTGCGACGTCGATCGCCCGACGAAAGCACGCCACTGCGGCGACATGATCGCGACGGGGCGCCAACAGCAGCAACTCGCCTTTCGAGCGCCAGAGCTCGGCTTCCCAGTGGTGTTCTCCGTTCCGCTCCGCAGCATCGAATGCCTGTCCAAGCGTGGTGAGGCCCTCGTCTGCCTTGCCTAGCCGCGCGTAAGCGCTCGCCGCGATGCACATGGACCAGGGCAAGCCAACACCGGCCTCTTGCGCCTGAAACTCGGAGAACGCGGTTCGTACCTGCTGGAGCGCTTCGTCGCAATCCTCCTGCGCGATCAACTCTTGTGCATGCAACACGCGCGCGGACGTTCCCAGATAGCGAAGCCCGTGCTCGAAAGTGATGGCCAGCAATTCGTCGAGCAACCGCCTAGCCGCATCGTGGTGACCGCAACAAGCGCGCGTCGCGCACGCGAAGAACAGCGCCATCGCCAGTGCAAAGGGCTGCGATAACCGGCGCGCCGTCGCGATCGCTTTCTCGCCGGTCTCTACCGCCTGGTCAGGAAATCCAAGGATCCACCGCAACCAGCTCAAGTGAACCAGCGAATTCACGCCGGGGTCGATCTGCAGCGCGAGCGTCCTCGCAAGTTGATCGTCGGGGTCGTAGAGCGAGAACGCTTCTTCGAGCTCGACGCGGGCGGTTGCGAACGCACCTTGCCAGAACGATACACATCCGAACATCCAGTGCCCCAGCATGCGCGACCCGGGATGGTTCATTCGGTCTCCGAGCGCGCCCACATTCCGACCTTGCTCGGCGGCCAGTGCGAGCGCGCCGCGCGCGTAATAGCAGGAGAACAAGCCTCGCGTCGCGTCCATCAGGCGAGGGACGTCGTCCAGCCGTTCGCAGAGCTCACGCGCACGCGTGAAGCTTCGTTCCGCATTCGAGGAGGCGAATCCGCTGGCGGCGCGGTACGCGGCACCGCGCAGGATCTCGAGGCCCGCCTCGAGGCGATCGCGCTCCACGCCAGGCGGGACGTCCGCGAGCAGCGCCAATCCCTTGGTCGCATGGTCGATCGTTTCGACATTCGCCGACCGATTCAACGCACGCTGCGCGGCGGCTGCCCAATACCCGGCCGCGGGCACCGATCGCCCCGCCTGCGTGCAATGGTGCGCCACCACCTCCGGTTCCGTCCGGACACGCTCGGGATAGTCGCGTTCGAGTATCTCGGCGATGCGCGCGTGCAATTCGCGTCGCCTCGCGCGCAGCATGCTCCCATATGCGGCGTCACGAAGAAGCGCGTGCTTGAACGTGAACGTCGTCCACGGTGGCTCGCCTCGGCCGAATACCACGGCTGAGCTGGTCAAGCGCGCGAGCGCATCGCTCAATTCACCTTCGACGAGTGACGATAGCGCGGCAAGGAGGTCGCGAGTGAACTCGCGCCCGACGACGGCGGCAATCTGCGCGACCTCCTTCGCCGATCCCAGATGATCGAGGCGCGCCATCAGCGAATCCTGAAGCGTGGAAGGAATATCCGGCCGCGACGCAAGCGATGACGATCCGCTTGCCGGCATCTGATCGAACACCCGTACGGTCTTGCTGAGCTCCTCGATGAAAAGAGGCACGCCATCGGCCTTCGCGATGATCTGCTCGATCACCTCCGCTGGCAAGCGCGCGCCTTCGAGCGCTCGATCGACCATCGTCGCCGATTGGCGTCGATCGAGGCGCTCCACTTGGATCGAGCTCACGTGTTGCAGACCGACCCACGCGTAATCGGCAGCGGAGCGGGACGTGATGATTGCCAGTACGCGAATTGCTTGCGCGCGTGGGGCGAGCAGATTGAGCAGCTCGATCGAGGTTGGATCAATCCAATGCGCGTCCTCTAACAGCATGAGCACCGGCGCTCGCGCCGCCAACGCGTCGATTCGATCGAGCAGAGCGATGAGAGTCTTGTCCTTGAGCTGCTGCGGCACCATCTCGAATGCGGGATGGCGCGGGCTCGTGGGCAGAGAGAGCAGCGCGGCTAGGAGCGCCATGCTCTTGCCGCTGTCCGTCGCCGTGGCCGCGAGCAACGCTTCGAGCTTGCCCCGCTTCTCGTCTGGCGTATCGGGCGGCTTGAAATCGGCGGCCCGCTCCAGTTCGTGAATGAACGGATACAGCGGGCTGTTGGCGTGATAGGGCGAGCATTGATAGTGCAGCCGGATGTGCGGCTCGCCAGCGATGCTCTCGCTCAGCGTCTCGGCAATGCGCGACTTACCAATGCCGGCCTCGCCCGATAGCAGAACGACCCTGCCCTCGCCGGAGCTTGCGCGCTGCCAGAGCGCACGCAATTGCTGAAGCTCGCCATCGCGGCCAACGAGGGGCGTCAATCGGCGGCTTCTCGCTGCGTCGAAACGGCTTTCCGCGTTGCTCGCTCGAAGGACCCTCCAGACTCTTACCGGTTCGCTGAATCCTTTCAGGTTGGCGGACCCTTCATCGACATATTCGAACTCTCCACGGGCGAGTTCGCGTGTCTCGCCAGCGATCAGCACGCTGTTCGGCTTCCCCAACGCCTGAAGCCGTGCCGCCAGGTTTGGCGCTTCACCCATTGCGATGGATGGCTCGGCGGCGCCTTCGGCGATCAGGTCGCCGACAACCACCAGTCCGGTCGCAATGCCGATTCGCACGTCGAGATGCTGAGCGTGTTTCTCGTTCGGTTGCGCGCTGGGCCGATCGAATGCCGCAACGATGTCGAGACCCGTGTGGATTGCGCGAATGGCGTCGTCTTCGTGCGCGCGCGGATAGCCGAAGTAGACGATGATGCCGTCGCCCTTGTAGCCGGCGACAAACCCGTCATAGCGCGCAATCATTTCGCTCGCACGCTTTCGATAGATCCGGATGACCTCGAGCAGGTCTTCCGGGTCCAGACTCCGCGACAAGGCTGTCGAACCGACTAGATCGCAAAACATCACCGTCAGCTGGCGGCGCTGCAGCTCGGCGGACTCGGGGTGGCGCGTCGTTTGAGCCCAAAGTTCGGTGAGCCGATTGCCGCAGCCGCCGCAGAACACTTCGCCGGGCGCATTGACCGTGCCGCATGCGTCGCAGCAGACCCAAAGCGGGGCGGCACAGCTCGCACAAAAGCGCCGCGCACCACGATTTACGGCCCCGCACTGCTGGCATTGCATGCGCTTATTCCCCGCATTGTTCGAAATCTCCGCTTGCGTCATACGGCAGCATTCATTCCGAATCAAGTCTCTCGAGAGAATGGTTGTGCGCGGCGAGGCGCACGTCAATGGCCCCGCGATAACCCTTGGATCGAGCCGCCTGAGTCGCGCATTGAAGGGGCCGAGCGGCCCAGCAGGACTTCTATATCCGCGGCCGGCTGGGCCCGCGCAAAATAAAACCCCTGTGCCTGATCACACCGGTGCTGGCGCAGTAAATCCAGCTGAGCCACGGTTTCAACACCTTCGGCAATAACGGTCAGGCGCAGCGTGTGGCCCAGATTGATGATCGCGCCGGCAATCGCCAGATTATCCGGGTCGCAATCGATATCGCGGACGAAGGATTGGTCCACCTTGAGCCGGTCGAGCGGAAAACGCTTCAGATAGGATAGCGACGAGTAGCCGGTACCGAAGTCGTCTATCGCCAGGGAAACGCCCTGGTCACGCAGGTCCGACAAGATGCCGATGGTATCGCTGCTGCCTTCCATCAGCGTGCTTTCGGTCATTTCCAGCGTCAGCCATTCCGGCGCCAGGCGGGCTTCGCCGAGCGCACGTCCAACCAGGGCGGTCAGGCTGGCGCGCTGAAACTGGCGGGCGGCCACATTGACCGACATGCGCATCGGCGTCAGGCCACTTGCCAGCCAGAGCTGGTTCTGGCGGCAGGCTTCGAAGAGCACCCACTCGCCGATCGGCTCGATCAGGCCGAGCCTCTTCGGCCAGCGCAATGAAGTGATCCGGCGCCACCAGCCCCAATCTCGGGTTCTGCCACCGCACCAGGGCTTCGACGCCGACAATCCGGTTGCTCGGCAAGTCCACCTGCGGCTGGTAATGCACGACGAATTGCCGCCGCTTCAGCGCGGAACGCAACTCGCTTTCGAGCTCCCAGCGATCGCGCATGCCGACATTTATCGTTTCGGCAAACATCTGCCAACCGCCGCGCCCCTTCTGACGCGCAACATTCATTGCCGTCGCCGCCTGCTGCATCAGGCTTTCCAGGCTCTGTACCGGCGTGCCAAGACAGGCAACGCCGACGCTGACCGTAACGTTGAACCGCTGATCGCCGACCGTGAGCGGCTGTTCCTGCTCGGCAACCAGGCGGCCGGCGATCCGTGCAGCGGCATCGGCGCTGCAATCGGTCAGGAGCAAGGCGAATTCGTCGCTCCCCAGGCGGGCCAGCAAATCAGCCGAGCCGACGAAGTGGCGCAGTCGTTCGCCGACCGCGCGCAACGCCCCATCGCCGACTGTCTCCCCCAGAGCCTCGTTGACCCTTCTGAAGTTGTCGACATCGACGCACAGCAGGCAGACACGGTCCGAGCTCGACGGCCTGCGTCGAGCCGGCGCTGGCCTTCTTCCAGAAACAGCGAACGGTTGGGCAGTCCGGTAAGCGCATCCTGCCGGGACAGATGCCGCAGGCTGCTTTCCGCCGCCAACCGGGCAATTTCAAGGTGGCGCGCCGCCAGTCGCTGTGCCGTCACGTCGCGGAAAATTCCGTGCACGATTTCACCACCGCCCATCTGCACGGCATGCAGAATCACGTCGAGTAGGAGCGTCCTGCCGTCCGCGTGCTGGAACTGCCAATCGAAGCGTTCGACGCCCGACTCGATGACCTTTCGTCTCCCGTCGGCGAAGACCTGTGCCGACGGCCGACTATCCGCCTGGGTCGACGGCGCGAAGGCATGCAGGGGTCGTCCGATCGCGTGTTCACGTGAATCGATGCCGAACAGCCGCAGCGCCGCGTCGTTGCAATCGAGCAGCCCGTCTGCATCGAGAAAGACCATGGCGTCGCCGGCGAGCTCCCAGACGGCTATGAGCTTTTTCTCGCTCGAGCTCTGCTTGGCCGTGGCCCATGTCCCTTCCTTTGTCAGAACCCGGTTCGTCACCCACACAGTTTGCCGCCAAGCGCTGCGCATCGACTGAAGGTTCTGTCGGGACTCGCCCCCGCAGTGCCCTCTCCTTGCTTCGCGGGCGGACGGATAGGAATTCCAAACCCACCGAGCGCCCGCGGATCAGGTTATCACGGGTGGACGTTACCGGGCCAACGGGAAGACGCGGTAGTCGGGCATCCACGTGTGACCGGTATTTGCGCCGTGTGCGGGTTACCTGCGTGCTCGCGGCTCGCATTTGTGGCCGCCCCGCCTACTCGGGGAACCAATCGAGGTCTCGCCCGTCGCCAACGGTGCCGGATTCCATCTGCGCCCCGTTATCCCTGCGACGTGCTTCCTCCTTTCGCCATTCATCGAACTGGGCGCGCTGCGGATCGGACAGAAAGTTCCCGCATGTCCCGGGATCGCGCAGATAGATCGCGTGGCTCACCAACGCAAGGGGACTCAACGGGTTCCGATAACCAAACCACTGATGCTTCGCATACTCGCGCAGAGAAGCCTTTTCCGACGTTAGAGTGGCATCGAGATCAGCCGGCGCCAATGGCGGATCACGCGATTGCAGTTCAATCACGAATTCACGGAGCCTTTGATCGTTGAATCGGAAGCGTGGAAAGTGCTTCTGCAGGACTGGGAGAAAATCGTACACGGTCGACCTGTGACCGTCGGGGGTCGGCTGGTCAATGCTCAATGACGCGCCGTCGGTGAATTCGGAGATCTGATCTCTGATTGCCAGGAATTCTCGGTCGGCAATTTCGAACAACGCGGCTAACGCATTGATGCGACGACTCAATTCGTGAGGCACTTGCTTCTTGTATTTGATCGCGTGGTCCAACGTGCTCCAGGCGTCTTGAATTGCGGTACGCACTTGAACCTCGAAGCGCATCGAGGCAAACCGCGAGTACGCGGGCAGGGATTTGCGTCGCTCGGACAGTGCCATGTCGAGGTGTAGCCCCTTATAGCGGAACGTGTCCGCGGTTACTTCAACTTCGCGGGTCTTGTCGGTGAAGTCCAGCACATCGAATTCTTCTTCGAGCAGACGGGCTATTTCCATGATGTCCGGCATGTACAAACAGATAACCCGTATGCCTATGAGATCGACAATGTAGTTCTTGATTTCATAGCGAGTCTCCGCTTTGGCAAGTCGCGGAAGATACTTCCGTTGAAATTTGTTTATGCACTCTTCCCTGGCCTTGATTCGCGAGACGACGTGCGGCATCGTAAGCGACGGCCGGTCCGCAAGAGCGCTGAGGATTTGCGTTCGCAGCGACTTCTCGGCATCGCGAAATATCGCGACGTTGGCATCGTAGTATTCGCGGAACTCCCGCTTTGCGAGATCGAAATCATTCATCTAGACGGTTCCTCAGTGCGTTGAAGGCGTTGGCCTTATCGCGTGCTGACCTAAACAGGATCGCTTCATTCCGCGTTGCGGTGGACCGGACGAAAGGCCGCTCTCAGGGAGTTCGTCTTAAGGCTGCTCTTAGCCAGATTGGGACTGTCGCGCCCTGCGGGCCGCGAGCACCTTAGCAATTGGGAACACAAATGAGCAATGTGGCGGGATCGGCCCTCAGCCGCCGACTGCTCGCAGGTCCAGCTCATGGCTTCGACCGAGCCAAAGCGCGCAGTCCCGATGGTCGCGCAATTCATTGTCAGTATTGGGGTGGACGAACACGTCGAGCGCTCCGTGATTGAGCGCAAGCCAACCTACGACATCGGAAAATTCCGTCGGCGCAAACGCAATCTGATAGCTCCATCGTGGATGGGGTCCAACCTCTCGCTCGTGAAAGCGTCCTATCTGAACCCTACCGCCAAATTGCACGGTCGCCACATCGCGAAACTCCCTGGCGGCATCGCGAGTGGTCGCATCGAAATAGACGTGCGCATGCCAGCTCGTGACGCTCGACATATCGAGATACGCCATTGCCGTCCCTTTGTTTGCGAGCGAATCCTTCCGTCGATTCGGCTTCAATTCAAGCTACAGCATTCGCGATTGTGAGTTCGTCTGCTATCGGCGCGAAGACTTGTTGCCTGTGGTCTCGATGCGGCCTTTGAGCGGTCGTATTGCGTTCGGAGAAGTGGACCACACCGTGCTTTAGGTTAGATGCGGCGAATCAACGCCGGCAGGTTGCGCACATCGATCGTCCGTGCGCGCTCGGCGATTTCGCCGCCGTAGCGGCCGATCAGACCCTGGCCCTGCTCGAAGAGCGGCGCGAACGCGGCCTTGAGTTTTCCGGCATCGAACGCGCGGCCGCCGCCGTAGTATTGCTTGGCGAGCTGTCCGAGCGCCCACGTGGTGGCGAAAGCCATGCCCGAGCTTGCGGTCTGGTGGCCGACCGCACGGCCCATGCCGCCCAGCATGGTACCCAGCAGCCCGCCCAGCAGCTTGCGGCCGAGCTGCTCGATGTACTGCCCGGCCAGGCCAACGCCCAGCGCCGCGATGAATTCCTTGATATGCCCCTGGTCGAGTTCGTAGCCGTAGGCCTTGCCGATCTGGTAGACGAGACGTACCTGCAGCGGCAGGATGGCCATCGAGGCGAGCGATTCCGGCAGCAGCTCCAGCGCGGCGTTGGTGACGGATGCATTCACGATCTGCTGGTCCAGCGCGGCCGCGTCCGCCATCACGTGTCCGTGCACTTGGCGGACCGGCTCGGAACCACTTGCGCCGGCGACGCCGGCGGCCTCCGCGACTGCGTCGGCTTGGGCTACGTAGTTCTGCGCTTCCGGCGCAGACAGCCCAAGCGCCGCGGCGAGATCGGCCAGGAACGCGCCCTCCAACGACGAGTGAACCCCGTCGGCGTTTGCGACCGCGACCGCGTTTTCGTAGGCCTGGCGCCGGGTTTGCGGTGTGCTGAGGGAGCGCACCGCATCCGAGATCGAGATCTTGTTTACGAGAACGTCGTCATACACGTCGGTGAGATCAATCCGCCCCTCGCCAAGCCGCCTGACGAGGCTCTTCAGCGCGGCGCCCTCGCGATCGTCCTTGCCGCCGTCGGCGAGCGCCGCCATGAGTGCAATGGTCAGGAATGCGCGAATCTCCGAATCGTTCATTGGAATCTCTCCTGGGTTCGACGGGTCATGGGTGAATACAAAGACCTGCGCGAACCGGGAATGCGGTCACGTTCTGCGTCGCTACTTCTTGCGCAGGATGATGCAGGCTTCGATGCAGAGATCGCGCTTCAACTCCGGCGAGAATGCGCGGTCGTAGTAATCGAGGATTTCCCAAGCCCATGCCGGCATGCAGTCCGGCGATGCGCCTAGAGCAAGCGAGAGATTCACTTCCGTCTGGTGCGAGAATGGGCGCACGACATCGTGGATGGGGAAGATCAGCACCTCACCGAACCCGGCCACGCGCGCTCGCCCTTCGATGTAGGAACGCGTGAAGAGCCATTTGTCATCGATGTTCTGGAAGATCGGTGCGGACTTGTCGGAACCACTGCGAAGCGTCAGGTCTTCGATCATCGCACGAAGGACTCCGCTGACATTGTCCGGAAGATCGACGAAACTGGTGTCGGCGCACGGTGCGGATCTACCGACCCGCCCCCACCACGTGAGCGGCCGCATCGGCAGGTTTCGGGCGATCTGGCCGGCGCGCTCAAGGATGTCCGAGTACGCTATGCGAAGGATCGAGTTGCCGTTCTCGAATGGTTCGAAGAACACCGCATGGCCACCGGGCTTCAGCGCACGCGATGCGGCCATGATGGCCGCCCCGGGGTCGATCAGGTGGTGCAGGATCGCGGCACCGAGCACGAAGTCGAAGGCGTGTTCGGCGTAGTAGTCGCGCGTCGCATCCATGCAGACCGGAGCCACCCGCCCCACCGCGCTTGCGTCACGGTTGACGTGATCGAGCAGGATCCTGAGCAAGTCCGGACTCAGATCCGTGGCAACAATGCGGCAGTCCGGGAAGAGCTCCAGGCAAGGGAAGACCGAATTGCCGGATCCGGAACCGATGTCGAGAATCGCGGGGTTTTCGACGCGCAAGGCGATGTGGCCCATCGCATCGGAAATCAGCAACTTGAAATAGGCCGTGTTCGTGTATCGCCGATGATAGGCGTCGGCGTCTTTGAGAAACTGATCGGATAGACCGACTGGAGCCTTTCCGATCTCCGGCTCCGGTGTGTAGATCCCGGCCAGGTCCGGGCGTTCGACCGATTCCATGCTGGCGAGAGGAACCCGGAAGAATTCCGATGCGCTGAACGAGCGCGCGGCCGGCGCGTGGCCCTGGAGGGAAATGTCTTGCATGGAGCGTGTCGCCCGTCAGCCGTTTTTCGTCATTGGCCCCGGAACGGATGGCCCGATAGGACCGCGACCGTCGCGCCGGCCGACCGGTGATCGGGGCGTCGCATTGGCGCCACTGGGGCTTTCATGCTCGTCAAGCCTGATGCTGAAGGATAGCAGTTTCGAATTGCGCGCAGTACGATGACAAGCGTGCGGAGCATCCCATTGCCGCCGAAAATCGACGCTTGACCCGCACTACCGACCCCACCACAATCAGCTATGGGCACGAACGTCAGCGCTGTCGACGGCTTCGAGTCCGCGGTCGCGACCGTCGCGTTCGTCGATTTGGCGGGCTTCAGTGCGATAACGGATGTCTATGGAGATGCATCGGCAATAGCGGTGCTTGGGCGCTTCGAGGAGTTGGTGCGCCAGGCCCTCGGAGGGCTCGGCCCGCCGATCAAGTGGATAGGTGACGAGGCGATGTTTGGGTTTCCTGACCCGGCAACCGCCCTTCAGGTGCTCGGACGTCTGCTTCCAGCTTGCCGATCCGAGCCACGGATTCCACTGACAAGGACGGGGCTTAACCACGGCCCAGTACTCCGCAGAGGGAACGACCTCTTTGGTTCGACAGTCAACATCGCGGCACGCGTCGCCGCGTTGGCGTCTCCGGGGCAATTGTTGGCGACCCAGCCGGTGGCCAACATCGCCGCGGCATCTGGGATTGTTGCGCGGGACATCGGGAAGGTAGCGCTGCGATCGATTGCTGACCACGTGCCGCTTTATTCCATCGAACTGGCGCCGGCCTTCGATCCCGCCTGGATAGATCCAGTGTGCAAGATGCACGCGCCTTATGAGGCATACCGCAGAACCACGCCGACGGGACCGTGGTTCTGTTCCGAACGTTGCGCCGAGGCATATCGACGGTCACCGGAGGTATACCGTCGTGGATCGAAGGCTTCGGACCTTGCATAGCTTCAATGAAGCGCCCGTGGACGGTCAACAGATCAAATTGGCGTGCAGCTGCGGCGAGCAGCAACAGACGGCTAGAGCAGGCGGCGATTGGACTACGCGGGCGAACGATGCGTTGCTGCAGGAATACTCACTTGCGCGAAAATTCTGGAAGCGTAGAGTGGTGCATCGTGCCCGACAAGATCGGCTCCTTCGAGGAGCGCGAGGACATGCAGGCCTGCCTGACCGTGCCGTGCCCGCTGCTATCCAAGCTGCCGTTCGCCAAGGCGGGTCGATTTTTCAGGATATCCGTCAAGGCAATCACTCCGTAGAACGGGAGCTTCGTTATGGCATCGGACATCTTCGCAAAACTCGGCGACATCAAGGGCGAATCACTCGACAGCAAGCATAAGGACGAGGTCGAGGTGCTCTCGTGGTCCTGGGGAGTGAATCGGAGCGGTACCGTCGCCCAAGGCGGTGGAGGCGGTGTGGGGAAAGCGAATTTCAACGATTTCAACTTTACCCATCACGTCGACAAAGCGTCGCCGGTTCTGTTGAAAGCGTGCGCGACCGGTGAACACATCAAGGAAGCGACCATCACGGCGCGCAAGGCCGGCAAGGGCCAGCAGGAATTCCTGATCATCAAGATGAACGACATCGTCATCACCAGCGTGGCTCCGAGCGGTGCCGGCGACGGGGCCACCACGGCGGAGAGCGTCGGGCTTCAATTCGCCAAGATTGAGTTGGAGTACAAGCCGCAGAAGGCCGACGGATCACTGGATGCCGGCGTCCATTTCAAGTACGACATCAAGGGCAACAAGGTGGGGTAATCGGAGCGGTCCCTTTCGTCGCTCGAATCACCAGCCCCGCAACCGGCGCTCCCGATTCCATCCGCAACTCGGCGTGCGCAATCTCCGACACCAGTCCGGCGCCGGTGAGTAGCCGTTCGACGTACCCGCGGGAGTGGCTATAGCGGCCGTGCAGCTCGAGGTGATAGTCGAGGGTCGCGTCGCCGCCTACTCCGTGCTCGAGAGTAAAGATCAATAAGCCGTCCGGTCGCAGGGCTCCCACGGCGGCCGCGACGACGTCCTCCAGGCCGCCGAAATAGACCAGCGTGTCGGCCGAGACGATCAGGTCGAACGCTTCCTTGCTGTTCCGCAGGTACTCCGTCAACTCGCCTTTCACCAGCGCGTCGTAGACGTTCTTCTCTTTCGCTTGAGCCAGCATGCCCGCGGAGAGATCGACACCTGTCAGTCGGCGAGCATACGGGAACACGAGCGGACCGCACAGCCCTGTTCCACAGCCGGCATCGAGCACGTCGAGGCTCTTTGACGGCCCGAGTCCCGACTCTTCCAACATCGCCGCGACAAGCGCCGGGGCGCGGTACGACAGCTTCGCAAGCTTCGACTCAAAGCTGGCGGCGAAGGTGTCGAAGATTCCTGCGACGAACCCGTTCGACGCGCGCGGCGGGACGTCTCGACCGGTGCAGGCCGCCAACATGTGCCGCGCAATCGGGTCGTCTGGCTCCTCATCGAGCCATTCCTCGAAAATCTTCACGGCCTCGTCGATCTCGCCGATGGTGCAGTGCGCCAGCGCCAGAAGTCGTCGGGCTTCCCGGTGCTTCGGCCTCAGCGTGATCACTTTGCAGAAGCACGCGACCGCCTCCTCGGTTCGCTTCAACCCCGTCAGAAGAACGCCCAAGTTGGTGTACGCATCGATGTGATCAGGGTCCACGCGAATGGCTGTTCGATAGGCGTATTCGGCTTCGACCGGTTTGCCCGTCGCCCGCAACACTGCGCCAAGATTGCTGTGCGCATTCGCATGATCTGGATTCAGTGAAATCGCGCGCTGGTAGGCGACGATGGCATCGTCCAGCTTGCCTTGCGCCTGGAAGACGATGCCCAGGTTGCTGTAGCAATCCGCGCGGTCGGGCACGAGTCCGAGGCTCTTCTCGATGAGTGCGATAGCCTCGTCACTCCGACCCTGTTGATGGGCGAGCACACCAGCATAATGCAACGCTTCGGGATGGTTTGGCGCGATGTCGAAAATCCAGCCGTAGACTTCCTCCGCCTCGGCGAGCTGCTCGTTTTTCTGCAGGTGGATGGCGATCGAAACCGCCTCCTCGAGAGTCAATTCTCGCGTTGGCGTTTCTGACTGCTGCATCGCTACCTTTCGGCAACGATCATCGTGGCGGCGGCTGTCGCCACGGTGCCAATGAACGTTCGCCGATCCATTATTGAATCACCTGGGACTCGGCGCACCTGCCGTTTGTGGGCAGTTCGCAAGCGCGACCGGACCATCCGGATTCGGTGCCTTGGCGTACTTTCTCTGCCCCGCCAGCGTTTGAGGAACTCACGTCCAGCCGGCGTCGACGATGAAATTCTGCGCCGTGCACATCCGGCTGTCGTCGGCGGCGAGCCAGAGCACCATCCGCGCGATGTCGGGCGGGTAGAGCTTTTCCTTGAGGCACTGGTTCTCGAACAGTTGGCGCTCGCCGTCCGCGTCGAGCCACAGCTCGATCTGGCGTTCCGTCATCACCCAGCCGGGCACCACCGTGTTCACGCGGATGTGGTCACGCCCCAGTCCCGGGCCAGACCGCGCGTCAGCCCGTGCACCGCCGCCTTCGACGTCGTGTAGGCGTTGTAGTCCGCCCTCGCCGTTCATCCAGCTGATCGAGCCGAAATTGACGATCGATCCACCGCCGGCCGCCTTCATCTGCGGATAGACGGCCTGCGCGGCGAAGAACTGGTGGCGCAGGTTGACCGCGATGCGGTCGTTCCAGTACTCGAGCGTGACGTCCGTCGCCTTGTGCCGGTCGTCGTTGGCGGCGTTGTTGACGAGCGCGGTGATCGGGTCCGGCCTCGTCGCCGACGCGCCGGATGATCGCCTGCAGCGCGGCGACGTCGCGGAGGTCGCAGCGCACGAAGCGCGGAGCACGCGGTCCCGCTTCGCGGATCCGCGCGCAGAGCGCCGTCGAGGCGGCGTCGTCGATGTCGACGAAGGCGACGTTCGCCTGCTGCGCGCAGAAATGCTCGACGACCGACGCGCCGATGCCGGAGCCGCCGCCGGTGACGAACACGACCTTGTCGGCGAGGCTCGGATAGCTGCGCGAACCGCTCGTTCATGACTCAGGTTCTTTCTTGTCGGCGCAGTGCCCATACTTTAAGCTGATTCGACGCAGCGATGGGCGATGCCGCCGCGTCGCGCGCATTGCCGTCGGCCGCGGACGGCGCAACGCTCCGTCGGTGACCCCGCATGGACGACATCCGGCACCGTCATCACGCTGCGCGCCGGATCGCGCCCGCCTCGGCGTCGCGCCCGGGATCGGCGGCTCGATCGCGCATTACCACTGGGTCGACGGGTCGCGTCGCGCACGACTGGCTGCGTCCGGCCGGCCGGCGGATCTCGCGGCGCGAGCGGCCGATCGGCTGGCCTGCTTTCCGCTGGTTCCGTTCTCGAACCGGATCCGCGACGGCCGGTTCGCTTTCGGCGGGCACGTCGATCCGGCTGCCGCTCAACCAGTGGCCGCAACCGCACGCCGAGCACGGCCACGGCTGGCAGGCGCCGTGGAACGTCGTCGACCGCGCCGACGACCGGCTGGCGCTCGAGTACGATCACGCCGGCGGACGCCTGGCCGTTTCCCTATCGCGCGCGGCAGGACGTTCGCGCTGACCGGCGACGAGCTGCGCGTGACGCTGTCGGTCGAAAACCGCGGCCGCGAGACGATGCCGGTCGGACTGGGCTTCCACCCCTATTTCCCGCGCACGCCGGGCTGCCGGCTGGCGGCGCAGGTCGACGCGATGTGGGCGACCGACGCCGAGGTGATGCCGACGGCGTTGACCGAGCGCCGATCCGCGGCTTGCCGCGAGCGACGGGCTGCCGGTCGCCGAGGTGGCGCTCGACAACGTGTTCACCGGCTGGCAGCGGCAGGCGACGATCCTCCTGGCCGGAACGCGGCGCCCGGCTCTCGCTCGATGCCGACCCGCCGCTCGGCTTTCTCGTCGTCTATTCGCCGCCCGGCGAGGACTATCTTCTGCGTCGAGCCGGTCAGCCACTGCACCGACGCGTTCAATCTCGCCGCGCAAGGTCGCAGCGATACCGGTATGCTGACGCTCGAGCCCGGCGCAAGCGTGTCGGCGACGGTGCGTTTCCGGCCGAGCCTCGAGTAGCGGCTGGCGGTCGTCAACAAGGAGGAAAGGGAAAATGATGATCGGCAATCGGATCTCCGCGGCGCTCGCCGCGATCGTCGGCGGCGTGCGCGCTCGACGGCGCCACGTCGGCGCAGACGCAATCGGTCGTCGTCTACAACGCCGTCAGCCCGAAGGTGATGACGGCCTTCGTCGAGGAATTCCAGAAACAGAATCCCGGCATCAAGGTGGATCGTGATCAGCGGCGGCAGCGGCGAGCTGCTGACGCGCCTGCAGGCCGAGAAGGCCAATCCGCGCGGCGACGTGCTGGTCGGACCCGACATCGACGTCTTCGATGCGGCGATCGACCTCTTCGACGGCTACAAGTCGAACGAGGACGCCGCGTTCCCGCGCACCGCGGTCGGACCGGACAACAAGTACTACGGCTTTTCGACGAACTTCCAGGCGTTCATCGTCAACACGAAGATGATGCCGCTCGACAAGGCGCCGCAGATCGTGGACGGACCTCGCGAAGCCCGAGTACAAGGGCAAGATCGTGATCGCGAATCCGGCGCAGTCGGGCTCGGCCTATTCGCAGATGATCCAGATTCTGCAGCTGTACGGCTGGGACGTGATGGACAAGATCATCGGCACCGCGACGTTCGTGACGAGCTCGCAGCCTCGCCTACCAGAACGTCGCGAAGGGCGAGGTTCCGGTCGGGCTCACCAGCGAGTTCAACATCCTCGCGAGCAAGGCCGAGGGCTTCCCGGTCGAGTTCGTCTATCCGAAGGACGGCACCGCGCTCATCAACGACGCGAGCGGCATCATCAAGGGCGGCCCGAATCCGGCCAACGCGAAGAAGTTCCTGGACTTCGTCAATTCGAAGCAGGCGCACCAGATGATCGTCGACATCGACAAGCGCCGCAGCGCGCGCAGCGACGTGGCGCCGCCCGCCGGGCCTGCCCGACGCGAAGACGCTGAAGACGTTCCCCTACGACTCCAAGGCGGCGACGACGATGCGCAAGGCCAATCTGGAGCACTTCGACAAGACCTTCTCCAGCAAGTAGCAGGCATCGCGACGGCCGCGTCCGCCGCGCGGCGGACGCGGCCATCGTTTGCGCGAACCCTCGGCGCCGACGCGACGCCGATCGCGCGGCCCACCCGCTCCGGAAGAGACGCAATGGCCCATGCGGCGTTGAGCGTGCGCAACCTGACCAAGGAGTTCGCGGTCGGGGCGGCGACGGTCACCGCGGTCGACCGCGTCAGCTTCGACGTGCGCGGCGGCGAGTTCTTCACGATGCTCGGCCCTTCCGGCTGCGGCAAGACGACGACGCTGCGCGTGATCGCCGGCCTCGAGCAGCGCGACGTCCGGCGAGATCACCGTCGACGGCCGCGACTTCATGACCGTGCCGCCGCAGCGGCGCAACATCGGCATGGTGTTCCAGTCGTACGCGCTGTTTCCGCACCTGACGATCTTCGAGAACGTCGCGTACGGCCTCCGCCTGCGCGGGCTCGGCGCCGCCGAGATCGGCCGCCGCGTCGCCGCGACGCTCGCGCTGCTGCAGCTCGAGCCGTACGCGGCACGCCATCCGGCCGGCCTGTCGGGCGGCCAGCAGCAGCGCGTGTCGATCGCCCGCGCGCTGGTGTACGAGCCGACGATGCTGCTGCTCGACGAGCCGCTCGCCAATCTCGACGCCAAGCTGCGGGTGATGATGCGCGAGGAGATCCGCACGCTGCAGCGGCGGCTCGGCATCACGACGCTCTACGTGACGCACGACCAGGAGGAGGCGACGGCGGTGTCCGACCGGCTGGCCGTGTTCGATCACGGCCGGCTGATCCAGCTCGGCACGCCCGAGGAGATCTACACGCGCCCGCAGACGCTCTTCGTCGCCGACTTCATCGGGCGCGCCAACTTCCTTCCGGTCCGCCTGCGCGACGCCGGATCGCCCGCGGCGGGCGTGACGCTGCGCAACGGCACCGCCTCTGCGGCCGGAGCGCCAGGTGCGGCTCGAAGCCGCCGAGGCGGCGACGCTCCCGCAGCCGACGACGGCACCGTGATGATCCGTCCGGAGCATCTGACGCTCGACGCGGCGGCCGGCGACATCGCGTGCCGCGTGCTGCGCATCCAGCTCCTGGGCGGGCTGATCCGCTACACGGTGCAGTCCGACGCGTCGCCCGCCGACATCCTCGTCGAGACCACGCGGGCGCTGCCCGGCATTGCCGAAGGCGGCGGCGCGCATCTGCGCATTCCGCCCGCCGACGCCGTGCTCTATCACCGCTGACGATGTCCGCCGCGCGCTCCGCTTCCGCTGCCGCGGACGGGCGCCCGGACCGCGACTGGACCGCGTGGGCGCTGGGGCTCGCGGTCGCGCTGGTGACGATCGTCTTCCTCGTCTACCCGCTCGGCACACGCGATGCTGCTCGCGTTCGTCAGGAACGGCGAGCCGCCGGGCTGGACGAGTCTCACGCTGGCCAACTTCGCGCGGTTCTTCACCGCGGCGAGCTACCAGCGCGCGCTGTGGAACTCCATCTATTCGGGGCTCGCCGCCACGTTGCTGGCGACGGCGATCGCGCTGCCGATGGCGTACGCGGTGGCGCGGATCGCGATTCCGTTCCGCGGACTGATCTCGGCGATGACCGTCGTGCCGCTGATCTCGCCGCCGTTCATCGGCGCCTACGCCTGGATCATCCTGCTCGGCCGCAACGGCACGATCACGCAATGGGTGCACCAGTGGACCGGATGGACGCTGCCGACGATCTACGGCCCGCCGGGCGTCATCCTGGCGCTGGCGCTCTCGTACTTTCCGTACGTCTTCCTGATCGTGCAGGGCGCGCTCGCCGCCGCCGATCCGCACATCGAGGAAGCCGCGCGCATGGCGGGCGCGAGTCGCGCGCGCATCCTGCGCACGATCACGCTGCCGCTCGTGTTTCCCGCGATCGCCGCCGCGATGCTGATCGTGTTCATCAAGGCGATCGGCGATTTCGGCGTGCCCTCGATCCTCGGCGGCGAGTTCCAGGTGCTGCCGACGCTGATCTACTACCAGATCCACGGCTTTTTCAACCTGAACGCCGCGTCGGCGATCGCCGCGGTCAACGTGCTGCTCACGCTGCTCGCGATGCTGGCGCTCTCCTGGGTGCACCGCAAGCGCACCTTCGTGACGGTCGGCGGAACCTCGCGGCGCCGCGACGCGCCTGGCGAGCCCGGGCGCGCGCACGTTCGGCAACGTCTACTGCTGGCTCGTCATCTTCGTCGCGATCCTGCCGCAGCTCGTCATCGCGCTGGCGTCGTTCGCCGGACGGTGGCCCGGGACGATGCTGCCGGAGAGCTACACGCTCGATCACTACCGCGCCGTGTGGTCGCAGTTGACGAGTCCGATCGCCAACAGCCTGATTCTCGCCGGCGTCGCGACGGCGGTCTGCATCGTGTTCGGCACGGTGACCGCCTACGCCAACGCGCGCGGCCACCTGCGCGCCCGCTGGGCGCTGGACCTCACGATCATGCTGCCGTTCGTGCTGCCGGGGCTCGTCGTCGGCGTCGCGTACCTGACCGCGTTCAACAGCGGGTGGCTCGTGCTGACCGGCACCGCGACCATCCTCGTGCTCGCGTATTTCACGCGGCGCGTCGCGTTCGTCTTCCGCTCGGTTGCGACCGCGATCGCGCAGATCGATCCGAAGCTGGAGGATGCGTCGAAGATCTGCGGCGCGGACTGGGGCACGACGATGCGCCGTGTGATGGTGCCGCTCGCCGCGCCCGCGATCCTGGCCGGCGCGATACTGGTGTTCTCGACGCTGATCGGCGAGATCAGCGCGACGGTGCTGCTCTATTCGGCGAAGTGGAAGACGATCTCGATCGCGATCTACGAGCTCGTGCTCGGCGACCAATTGGCGCAGGCGAGCGCGATCGGCACGATCACGACGGTGATGACGCTGTTGCTCGTGCTGATGGCGAGTCGCCTCGCGGGCAAGAACATGGCCGACCTGTTTCGATAGGCGCTGCCCCGGGGCCAGCGTGTAGCGTGCCAGCCAATCAGGCCACGGCTGAGTTGGCTTCCAGCGCGCTCGCGATCGCCGCGTAGAGGGCCGGCGTCGCGGCAATGGTTTCATTGCCCGACGTCAATGCGTCGCCTCGAAGGAACGGGTTGACGCGCCCCCCCGCCTCTTCGACGAGCAGCAGGCCGGCGAGCGCATCCCACGCGTAGAGGTGCCGTTCCGCGTAGCCGTCCAGGCGACCGTCGGCGACCCGGGCGAGCCCGAGCGCCGCCGAACCGCCCTGTGTTACGTTGATGCCCGCTTCGAGCAATCGCGACATGATGCGGGCGAAGTCGTGAATCCCGGTGCGTCGCGAGTACCCGATGTCCACCGTCGCCCGTTCGAGGTCGATCGTCCCGCTCACGCGTATCGTTGCCGCGTTGCGCGATGCGCCGGCACCGTGCCGCGCCGAGTACAGCAGATCGCCGATCGGATCGTAGATGACACCTATTTCGGTGCGGCCCGCTGCGACAAAGGCGATCGAAACACACCAGTGCGGCAGGCCGCGTGCGAAGTTCGCCGTGCCGTCGATCGGATCGATGACCCAGCACCGGTCGCCGGGAATGCCACCGCCTTCCTCGCCGAGGAACGCATCGTCGGAAAACGCGGAACGCAATGACGCGACGATCGAGCCTTCGACGGCGGCGTCAGCCGCGGTGACGACGTCCTGCGGGCCCTTCAGCGCGACGTCGAGTGAGCGCGGACTCGCGAGGTAACTGCACGCAAGACGGCCGGCGTCGCGCGCGACGGTTTCGGCTGCGCGCTGCCGTGCCGAAATCTCATCGGGGGTCATCGTGCCTCTCCGCCCCCGGTTCGGTCAACTGCGTTTGGCGGCCGTAGACTGGTACTTCGCGAGATGGCGCGTGGGCAACGCCAGCGCGTCACGCCGGAACGGGTCGCCGAGCTCGCGCGTGACCATCATCTCGAGAATCGTCGTCTTCCCTTCACCTTGCGCCTTGGTGGCAGTGCGCAACGCGGCACCGACATCCGCGAGCTTGTCGATCGTGTGCCCTTCGGCGCCCATCGCCCTGGCGACCGCCGCCCAGGATGGCTGTTTGTCGAGGTTCACGCCAACGAAGCGGTTCTCGTAGAAGTCGACGTGATTTTTCTTCTCCGCGCCCCACTGGCCGTTGTTGAAGACGACAGCGGTCACCGGGATGTTCTCGCGCACGCAGGTCTGGATTTCGCCGAAGCTCATCCCCCATGCGCCGTCGCCGACGTACGCAATCGCCGGTCGGTCCGGCGCCGCGACCTTCGCGCCGATGACCGTCGGGAACGCATAGCCGCAGTTGCCGAAGCTCATCGCCGCCAGCATCGATCGCGGGCGGTCGAAACGCAGATACGAGTTCGACACCGAGCAGATGTTGCCGATGTCGGTCGATACCATCGCGGAGGTCGGCATTGCCCTTTCCAGCTCGCGCAACATCTGCCGCGGGTGCATGAAGGTCGAGTTCTTCGACACCTCGAGCGACCAGGCGTCCTTCTCGTACGCCCAGCCGTCGAGTTCCGATTCCCATGCCTTCTTGGCCGCCGCGATGTCGGCGAGCCGCGAGTCCTTGTTCGCGTCGCACACGAGCGGCTTGCCTGCGAGCCGTGCGACGAGCGCCAGCGCAGCCGCCTTTGCATCGCCACAGATGCCGACAGAGATCGGCTTGACAAGCCCCAGCGTCGCGGCGTCCGCGTCGATCTGGATGATCTTCGCGCCTTTCGGCCAGTACTCCATCCCGTACTGCGGCAGGGTACCGAACGGCCCCAGCCGCGTGCCCAACGCAAGCACCACGTCGGCATTCGCGATCAGTTTCATCGCAGCCTTGCTTCCCTGGTAGCCGAGCGGCCCGACCCACAGCGGATGGCTCGCCGGAAACGAATCGTTGTGCAGATAGCTGTTGGCGACCGGTGCATGCAGCAGTTCGGCGAGCCGGACCGCTTCGGACTGGCCATCGGCCATCACGACACCGCCACCACAGAGGATCACCGGGAACTTTGCGCCGGCAAGGATTGCGGCCGCGGCGTCGAGGCTCTTCTCTCCGCCGGCGCCGCGCTCGACCACCATCGGGCGCGGAATCTCGCACTCGATGTCACCGTAGAAGAAGTCCCGCGGAATGTTGAGCTGCGTCGGCCCCAGTTCGAGATGCGCGCGGTCGAACGCGCGGCCGGTCAGTTCTGCCATCCGCGCGCGATTGTTGACGTGCGCCTGGTACTTTGTGATCTTCGAGAAGATCGGCAGTTGCTCGGTCTCCTGGAAGCCGCCGAGGCCCAAGGTTCCGCTTCCTGTTTCGGGCGTGATGACGACCACCGGAGAATGTGCCCAGAACGCCGCCGCCGTCGACGTGACGAAATTGGTGATCCCCGGCCCGTTCTGCGCGATGCACACGCCGTGCCGCCCCGACACGCGCGAATAGCCGTCCGCCATGTGACCGCCACCCTGCTCGTGGGCGACCGAGATGAAACGGATGCCGGCGAGCGGGAAAAGATCGAGCGCGTCCATGTACGCCGAGCCGACGATGCCGAAAACGTTCTTGACCCCGTTGGCGACAAGCGTCTCGACGAACGCCTCGGACGGCGTCATCTTCTGTTTGCCGGTGACGGCGACATTGTGTTGATCGGCTATCGTGTTCATGTGTTCACCCAGGGAAAGGACGAATCGACCGAAGAGCGGGGCACCACAGGCGACCGATTCTATTTCAATACCGCGAAGAGCGTTCCGATACCGATGGCGTTGGCGGCATCGGTGAATAGGCTCGCGGCCAGCGTAATCACCAGAAACGCACGCGGCGCCGGCCCGAGCGATTCCTGCAGTCGGCGCATCGTGCCCAACCCCACCGGCATCGCGCCCAGCGCGAACCCGATGAATCCCCCCGCCGCGATCGCCGCCTGACGGTCGCGGCCCATCAGCGGGAACACCAACAGCGACGCGGCCAGCACGACAATGGAGATCTGGGCGGCCAGCATCGCCGACAGCAAGCCGACGAATGCCAGCAACGCCCAGAGCTTGAGGCTGAGCATCGCCATCGCCAGGAACAACCGCAGCGCAATCGTGCTGACGAGGTCGGCGAGCTGGAAGTCGATGGGTCGCTTCGCCAGGTCCGCGAGGTTGGTCAACACGATGCCGCCGAACATCGCCGTCAGAAATGCCGGGATCGTCACGTTCATGCGCACGGCCACCCATTGCAACCCCTGGCCGATCGCGAGGGCCGCCGCGATCAGCAGAAGGACACGCAGCCATCGGTCCGAGCTCAGGATACCGGCAAGTCCCGTGCCCGGTTCGCTTCCGGGCGCCGGTTCAGACGACGCGGCGTCCTGCGTTTGCAGAGTTTCGCGCGCGAGGCGCGCGAGCACCGTCGCGACAGGGCCGGCGACGAGACCGCCCGCCACCAGACCGAGCGTCGCCGCCGCGATTCCGAGCTCGAACGCACCCGACAAGCCCGCTGCCTCGGGCGCCTGCGCCCAAGCCGCCGCGGTCCCGTGCCCGCCCAGCAACGGAATGCTTCCGACGAACAATCCGAGCGACGGCGCCATGCCGAATGCCTTGGCCAGCAGGATTCCCACACCATTCTGCGCAATGACCATGAGCGCGATGACCGCGCACAACAGCGCGACCTGGACGCCGCCCTGGCGCAGTCCCGAGAACTTCGCCGCGAGGCCAAGACCCACGAAGAAGATCAGCAACAGCGCGCTGCGGTTCCCGCTCGCAAATTCGATTTCGAGTCCGAGCGTCGAATGCAGCGCTGCGAAGATGCATGCGAACACGAGACCGCCCAGCACCGCCGGCGGGATGTTCGACGCACGCAGCATCGCCGAGCGCGTATTCATCACGATTCCCAGCAGAATCGCAAGGATCGCGAGAATGAGCGTGAAGAGTTCGTTGAGCGCGAGCGGTGCCATCGCCGCGGGATCGGCTCGGCGCCGCCGTGTCAGGTCATCACTTGTTCTGGATCGACGTAGGTGTAGCCGAGGGCTTCCGCCACCGGTTGGCACGTCACCTTGCCGAACGCGACGTTGAGGCCGTTCCGCAAGTGGATGTCGTCGGCAAGCGCCTTCTTCCAGCCCTTGCCGGCCAGCGCCAGCACGAACGGCAGCGTCGCGTTGTTGAGCGCGAACGTCGACGTGCGCGGCACGCCGCCGGGCATGTTGGCGACGCAATAGTGCGTCACTCCGTCGACGACATAGACCGGGTCGGCGTGAGTCGTCGGACGCGAGGTCTCGAAGCAGCCGCCCTGGTCGATGGCGACGTCGACGATCACCGAGCCCGGTTTCATCCGCTTGACGAGCGCTGCCGAGACGAGTTTCGGCGCCGATGCGCCCGGAATCAGCACGCCGCCGATCACAAGGTCGGCGCTCGTCACATGGTTCTCGACCGCATCGTGCGTCGAGAACACGGTGTTGAGCGGCCGGCCGAATTGCCGCCATAACGCACGGAGAACGTCCACGTTGCGATCGAGCACCCAGACGTCGGCGCCCATGCCGAGTGCGATGTGGCACGCGTGCGACCCGACGACTCCGCCGCCGAGGATGACGACCTTCGCGGGATCCACGCCCGGCACGCCGCCCAGCAACATGCCGAGACCGCCGTGCGGCTTTTCGAGGTAATACGCGCCTGCCTGCACGGCCATCCGGCCCGCGACCTCCGACATCGGCGCGAGAAGCGGCAGCCCGCCGCCCGTCGCCGTGACGGTTTCGTAGGCGATACACACCGCGCCGCTCAGAATGAGATCTGCCGTCTGCTCCGGATCCGGCGCGAGGTGGAGGTACGTGAACAGTATCTGGCCGTTGCGGAGCATTTTGCGCTCGGCGGCCTGAGGCTCCTTGACCTTGACGATCATGTCGGCGACCCCGAAGACCTCGGCCGCGCTACCGACGACTCGCGCACCAGCCTTGCGGTATGCATCGTCGTCCATCCCGATGCCCTGCCCCGCATTGTGCTCGACGATCACTTCGTGCCCGTGCGCGACGGCCTCGCGCACACTGCCCGGAACGAGGCCGACGCGGTTTTCAAGGACTTTGATTTCCTTCGGAACTCCGATGCGCATGGGTTTCTCCGGAGAGGGTGGAGCCTGCATCTCGACGCGGTGGCCGGGGGACGCGCGCAAGCGGCGGCCCGACTCACCGCACCCACAAAGGTGTACGATTGAGCATTGATCCTAGCATAACGCTGCCCCGGCGCCGCCCCTTGCGGCCGCCTCAAGGGCCATCTTCAGGAGACAACCATGGGCCATGCCGAACTGACGATCCGCGGAGAGGCCGCGACCAAGCAGCTTTCGCTCGACGAATACTGGATGCCGTTCACGCCCAACCGCGAATTCAAGGCGGACCCGCAGATGGTCGTCCGCGCGGAGGGGATGTACCTGTGGAACGACCGTGGCGACAAGATCATCGACGCGTCGTCGGGCCTGTTCTGCGTGTCCGCCGGCCACGGCCGCAAGGAGATCGCCGACGCCGTCGGCAAACAGTTGCGCGAGCTCGACTTCTGCGCGCCGTTCCTGCGTGCGCACCCCAAGCAATTCGAGTTCGCGACACGCATCGCCGAGCTCACACCCGGCGATCTCAACCGGATCTTCTTCGTCAATTCCGGTTCCGAGTCCGTGGACACGGCGATGAAGGTCGCGCTCGCCTACCACCAGGCACGCGGCCAGAGTGGCCGCAATGCCTTCGTCTCCCGCGAGCGCGCCTACCACGGGGTCAACTTCGGCGGGGTCTCGCTGTCGGGGCTCGTCAACAACCGCCGCAAGTACGGGCCGGGCCTGCCGGGCATCGCGCACATGCGGCATACGCATCTCAAGGAGAACTTCTTCACGAAGGGCGAAGGCGCGCACGGCGTCGAGCTGGCGGAGGACCTCGTCCGGTTCGTGAACCTCTACGGTGCCGAAAATATCGCCGCGTGCTTTGTCGAGCCGATCGCCGGTTCGAGCGGCTGCCTCGTGCCGCCCAAGGGCTATCTCAAGCGGCTGCGCGAGATCTGCGACGCGCACGGCATCCTGCTGGTGTTCGACGAAGTGATCTGCGGATTCGGCCGTACCGGACAGACGTTCGCTGCGCAAAGCTTCGGCGTCACGCCGGACATCCTGACGATGGCCAAGGGAATCACCAACGGCGCGCAACCGATGGGCGCCGTGGCGGTGAGCGAGCGCATCCACGATACGATCATGGGCGCTTCCCCCGAAGGCGCGATCGAGTTCTTCCACGGCTACACGTATTCGGGCCATCCCGCTTCGTGCGCGGCGGGCATCGCCACGCTCGACATCTACAAGAACGACGGCCTGTTCGAGCGCGGCCGTGAGCTGTCGCCGTACTTCCTCGACGCGATCTTCTCGCTCAAGGACATCCCGGTCGTCGCCGACATTCGCGGCTACGGGATGTTCGCCGCGATCGACGTCCACGTGGACGGCGCGCCGGGCAAACGCGGCCAGATTTTCCAGAAGAAGCTCTTTGCCAATGGCCTCAATCTCAAGACCACCGGCGACAGCGCGATCATCGCGCCGCCGCTGATCGCCGACCGATCGCATGTCGATCTGATGACGGACATACTTCGCAAGACGCTCGCGACCCTCTAATCACATCGCAAGCGCCGGCGGCGCGAGACGAGCGCCGCCGGTGTCGTTATCAACGCCCCATGGAGGAAACAAGATGAAACGACTGATCGTTGGACTGGTCCTGGCGCTCGCGGCCTCGTTGCCGGCCTGGGCCCAGAAGACGGTGACATTCGCGTACCAGGACATGATGAACCCGTTCCGGTGGGTACAGCAGACGGGCGAGATCGAAAAGGCGACCGGATACAAGATCAACTGGCGGCAGTTCGGCGGTGGCGGCGACGTGATTCGTGCGATGGCCTCCGGTGATGTCGCGATCGGCGAGGTCGGGTCCGCGGGCGTGGCGACTGCCATCAGCCAAGGGATGGACGTCGAGCTCTTCTGGATCCTCGAGGACATCGCTTCCGCCGAGGCGATGGTCGCGCGCAACGGTTCCAACATCAACTCGGTCGCGGACCTCAAGGGCAAGAAGGTCGGCGTACCGTTCGTTTCGACGACGCACTTCCATCTGCTCTACGCGATGGAGCTCGCGGGGCTGAAGCGCAACGACGTGCAGGTCCTCAACATGCGCCCGCCCGAAATCGCCGCGGCGTGGGAGCGGGGCGACATCGACGCGACGTTCATCTGGGATCCGGTGCTCGCCAGCGTGAAGAAGAACGGCAAGGTGATCGTCACCTCGGGCGAACTGTGCAAGAAGGGCAAGTGCACGTTCGACGGTCTGATCGTCTCGAAGAAGTTCGCCGCGGAGAACAAGGACTTCATGGTCGCGCTGGTGAAGGCGATCGCCAAGGCGGACGCCGACTACCGCGCCAACGCCACCGCATGGACCTCGGACAAGGACAAGGTCGCCGCTGTCGCCAAGTGGTCGGGCGGCAAACCCGAAGATGTGGCGGCAGCGATGGCGCTGTACGGCTTCCCGAGCCTTGCAGACCAAACGTCGCCGGCATGGCTGGGCGGCGGCGCTACCGGAGGGGCGACCAAAGCGCTGACCGAGACCGCCAAGTTCCTCAAGGACGAAGGCCGCATCCAGCAACTCGCCCCCGATTACAGCAAGTCGGTCAACGCGACGTTCGCGCAGGGTGCGATGAAATAGGCCTGACCGCGGCTGCCCCGCGGTCCCGACCGTTGCGGCGGCGCCTGTGGCAACGCGGGCGCCGCCGTCTTCCTGTCCACGTCCCGGAGTCCCGTGCCGACGCTCGACATCCGCCATCTCGGCGTCCGCTACGCGACGAAGACGGGCACCGTCGACGCGCTGTCCAACATCAACCTCTCGATGCGGGACGGCGATTTCGTCGTCGCGATCGGCGCATCCGGCTGCGGCAAGACGACGCTGCTCTCGTGCATCGCCGGATTCCTGCCACCGACCGAGGGCACGATCCTGCTCGACGGCAAGCCGGTGGCGGGCCCCGGCGCCGATCGCGGCGTCGTATTCCAGAAGCACGCGCTGATGCCGTGGCTCGACGTCGTGCATAACGTCGAGTTCGGATTGCGCATGCGCGGCGTGCCGCCAGCAGAGCGTCGGCGCGTTGCGATCGAGAAGCTCCGGCTGGTCGGCCTCGAGGGATTCACGGATCGCCCCATCTACGAGCTCTCGGGCGGCATGCAGCAACGGGTAGGCATCGCCCGGGCGCTTGCATCGGATCCCGAGCTACTGCTGATGGACGAGCCGCTGGGCGCGCTCGACGCGTTCACGCGCGAAGCGATCCAGGAGACGATCCTCGACGTCTGGCACGCGACCGGCAAGATGTGTTTCTTCATCACGCATTCGGTCGAGGAAGCCCTGTTCCTCGCGACGCACCTCATCGTGATGACGCCGGGCCCCGGCAAGATCTCGCATGAGTACGACGTCGATTTCGGCCGGCGCTTTATCACGACGCGCAATGCCCGCGCGGTGAAGTCGTCGCCGGATTTCATCCGCGTCCGCGAGGAGGTGCTGGCCGTGATCCAGCGGCGCGACCCTGCTGCTGCGGCGGCGATCGCCGGCGACTGACCATGGCAGACGGCGAGAACGGCCGCGCGGCGAAGACGTCGAGTTACTCGACGCCCGGAGAGGGTCGCAGTTCGTCCTACAGCGCCGTGACGATCGTCGGAATCCTGCTGCTATGGTGGCTCGCGAGCCACCTCCGCTGGTTGCCGCCGCTCTTTCTGCCGACGCCGGAGACCGTGTTCACGCGGCTCTACGAGTCCGCGATGGGACAGCTCACCGACGCGCCGCTGGCCACGCATTTCGGCTGGTCGATGTATCGCGTATTCAGCGCATTCGCGCTTGCGTGCATCACGGCGATTCCAATCGGCATCGGCATGGGAGTGTCGCGAATCGTCCGCGGCATCTTCGACCCGCCGATCGAGTTCTATCGTCCGCTGCCACCACTCGCGTATCTGCCGCTCATCGTGATCTGGTTCGGAATCGACGAGCTGTCCAAGATATTGCTGATCTACCTCGCCTGCTTCGCGCCGATGGCGATGAGTGCGCAGGCCGGCGTGCGCTCGGTGTCGCAGGAGCAGATCCACGCCGCGTACTCGATGGGGGCGTCGAAGTGGCAGGTGATCCGGCACGTGGTCATTCCTGCCGCGATGCCGGAAATCCTGACGTCGATGCGCATCGCCATCGGCTTCGGCTGGACGACGCTCGTCGCGGCGGAGATGGTCGCCGCGACGCACGGCCTGGGCCAGATGGTGCTGAACGCGTCGAACTTCCTGCGCACGGACATCGTGATCATGGGGATCATCGTGATCGGCGCGGTCGCTTACCTCTTCGACCTGCTGATGCGCTACATCGAGCGCCTGCTCGTTCCGTGGAAGGGGAAGATCTGAACAGGACCTCGCGTGACGTGCCTCCCCTCGTCTTGAAGGTCTTTCCGTTCCTCTCGTGGCGCGACCGCATCTCTCGTGTCGCGCTGCGCGCAGATTTGCTGGCCGGGCTAGTCGGCGCGCTCGTCGTGCTGCCGCAGGCTGTTGCGTACGCGACACTCGCCGGGATGCCGCCGCAATACGGCCTCTACTGCGCGATGCTTCCGGTGGCGGTTGCCGCGCTCTGGGGGTCATCGTGGCATCAAGTCTCGGGACCGACGAACACGCTGTCGCTGGCGATATTCGCGACGATGGCGCCGCTCGCCGCCCCCGGCAGCCCGGCCTATGTCACGCTGGTCCTGACGCTGGCGCTCCTCATCGGATTGATCCAGTTCGCGATGGGCCTCGCGCGCCTCGGCACCCTCGTGAATTTCATTTCCGACACGGTGATCGTCGGTTTCACGGCCGGCGCCGGCGTGTTGATCATCGTGGCGCAGATCAGGAACTTCTTCGGAATCGCGGCACCTTCTGGTCCCGGAATCTGGAGCGGTCTGCGCGAATCCCTCCTGCACGCCGGCACGGCCGATCCCTGGATCACCGCCACGTCGGTCGTCACGCTTGCCGTCGCCATCGCGGCGCGCCGGTGGACGCCACGGGTCCCCTACATGGTCGTCGCGATGGTCGCGGGCAGCCTGTTCGCCTACCTGCTGACACTTACCGGTACGGCCAACGTGCCGACCATCGGAACGCTGCCGTCGGGCGTTCCGCCGCTGTCGCTGCCGTCGTTCGACCTCGCCGATTGGCGCAAGCTCGCGCCTGCCGCGTTGGCGCTCACCGTCCTGGGCCTCGCCCAGGCGGTGTCGGTTGCACGCGCGGTCGGCGTCAAATCCGGCCAGCGAATCGACGGCAACCAGGAGTTCATCGGCCAGGGGCTTTCGAATATCGTCGGCGCCTTCACGTCGGGCTATCCGTCGTCGGGCTCGTTCAACCGCGTATGGCTCAACTTCGAGGCGGGAGCGAAGACTCCGCTCGCCGCGGTGTTCTCCGCCCTGTTCCTGCTCGCCATCGTGCTCGCGCTCGCGCCGCTGGGAGCTCACCTCCCGCTCGCCGTGATGGCGGCGCTGCTGCTTGTCGTTGCGTGGAGCCTTGTCGATATCGCGCGCATGAGGCGCATCTCACACGTGAGCCGCGGCGAAACCATTGTGCTGGCCCTGACGTTCGTCTCGACGCTCGTGATCCAGCTCGACTTCGCGATCTTCGTAGGCGTGCTGGCGTCGTTGTTCGTCTACCTCCAGCGCACGACGCACCCGCATCTGACGCCGGTCGCGCCCGACCGTACTTCGCCGCAGCGACGGTTCGTCCCCGTCGTCGACGCCCGAGTCGCCGGTGCGGCGGAGTGCCCACAGCTCGCGTTGTTGCGCGTCGACGGCTCGCTCTTCTTCGGCGCCGTCGAGCACGTACGCGATGAACTGCACGACGCGCGCGAATCGAACCCGCTGCGCCGACATATGCTGTTGATCGGCAGCGGGATCAACTTCGTCGATGTCGCGGGGGCCGAGCTCCTCGTCAATGAGGCCAAGCTCGCGCGCGACGCGGGCGGCGCGCTCTACCTCTGCAACCTCAAGCCCGCCGTGCGCAAGGTGCTTGCGCGTGGCGGGTATCTGGACCTGATCGGTCGCGACCGTGTCTTCGACACCAAGGACAAAGCGATCCGCGCGATTTACGCGCGGCTCGACAGCTCACGGTGCCGAAGTTGCGAAGCGCGCATCTTCGCCGAGTGCCAATCGGTACTGCCGGATGGAACGTCGCGGGTTTAAGGGCCACAACCGAACGTCTGATGTTGTCATGGCGCCGAAGTTTGGCCGTCGCATCCACGCGTTGGGCGTGGCGATAGCGTTGGCTCGGGCTTCGGTGCCGCGATTCGCGCCCACCTGCGGGTACCCGACGCGGCCACCAGGCGGCGACCCAACGCCGTCCCGGAGCCGCGTCACCCGCGACGGCGGACCGCGGCACAGGCGCCCACGCCAACGCTGTCGCCCCGCCCTTGCCCGGTCGCGCCAGCTCCAACGCGTGATAATGCAAGCCGTGCGGACAACCAGTCGCCAGCGAGATACGCTGCGCGGAACGTTCCGATTGCGCTCGACATAGCAACGAAGCGCGAGGTCGCGGGGGGCGGCGAGAGCCGGCGGGCGCATGGGCCGCGCACTCCGTCACGGGTGGTGCGGCCGCGTGGCGGCCTTGGGTGGCCGCCCGCCAGCCGCAGGAGTGCCGATTGCGGACCTTAAGCCCGGCGGCTCTCGCCGCGTCCCCGCGAGACTCCGAACAGACAACGATGCTGCGGTCCTCAGCGCTGCCGCACGCAATCCATGTAGTAGCGGACCTTGCCGCTCGCGTCCGGCTCCTCGACCAGGCCGTGGATGTCGGTGTCGAAGCCGGGGAACTGCGCATTGAAGCTGCGGGCGAACTTGAGGTACTCGACGATCGTCCGGTTGAATCGCTCGCCCGGAATCAGCAGCGGGATGCCCGGCGGATAGGGCGTCAGCAGCACGCTCGTCACGCGGCCTTCGAGTTCGTCGATCTCGACGCGGTCGATCTCGCGGTGCGCCATGCAGGCGAACGCGTCGGAAGGCTTCATCGCGGGCTGCATGTCCGACAGGTACATCTCGGTCGTCACGCGCGCGACGTCGTTCGCCTTGTACATGTCGTGGATCTGCTGGCAGAGGTCGCGCAGGCCGACGCGCTCGTACTGCGGCTGCTTGGCGACGAACTCCGGCAGGATCCGCCACAGCGGCTGGTTCTTGTCGTAGTCGTCCTTGAACTGCTGCAGCGCGGTCACCAGCGTGTTCCAGCGGCCCTTGGTGATGCCGATCGTGAACATGATGAAGAACGAGTAGAGGCCCGTCTTCTCCACGATCACGCCGTGCTCGGCGAGGAACCGGGTGACGATCGACGCCGGAATCCCCGTCTTCGCGAACTTGCCCGACACGTCGAGCCCCGGGTTGATGATCGTCGCCTTGATCGGGTCGAGGATGTTGAAGCCGGGCGCGAGATTGCCGAAGCCGTGCCATTTCTCGTTCGCGCGCAGCAGCCAGTCGTCGCGCTTGCCCATGCCCTCGGGCGCGAGCCGCTCCGGTCCCCAGACCTTGAACCACCAGTCCTTGCCCCACTCGTCGTCGACCTTGCGCATCGCGCGGCGGAAGTCGAGCGCCTCGATGATCGACTCCTCGACCAGCGCGGTGCCGCCCGGCGGCTCCATCATCGCCGCCGACACGTCGCACGACGCGATGATCGCGTACTGCGGCGAGGTCGACGTGTGCATCAGGTAGGCCTCGTTGAAGATGTGCCGGTCGAGCTTCCGCGTCTCGGATTCCTGCACGATGATCTGCGACGCCTGCGAGATGCCGGCCAGCAGCTTGTGCGTCGAGTGCGTCGCGAAGATCAGCCCTTCCTTGCTGCGCGGCCGGTCCTTGCCGATCGCGTGCATGTCCTTGTAGAAGTCGTGGAACGCCGCGTGCGGCAGCCAGGCCTCGTCGAAGTGCAGCGTCTCGATGCTAGTTGCCGAGCGTCTGCTTCAGCATCTCGACGTTGTAGGCGACGCCGTCGTACGTGCTCTGCGTGATCGACAGGATCCGCGGCCTCTTGTTCTTCGCCTCGCGCGCGAACGGATTGGCCTCGATCTTCTTCTGGATGTTCTCCGGCGCGAACTCCTCGAGCGGGATCGGGCCGATGATGCCGAGGTGGTTGCGCGTCGGCGTCAGGAACACCGGGATCGCGCCGGTCATCGTGATCGCGTGCAGGATCGACACGTGGCAGTTGCGGTCGACGACGACGATGTCGTCCGGCGCGACCGTCGCGTGCCAGACCATCTTGTTCGACGTCGACGTGCCGTTGGTCACGAAGAAGCAGTGGTCGGCGTTGAAGATGCGCGCGGCGTTGCGCTCGGCCGCGGCCACCGGGCCCGAGTGGTCGAGCAGCTGGCCGAGCTCGTCGACCGAGTTGCAGACGTCGGCGCGCAGCATGTTCTCGCCGAAGAACTGGTGGAACATCTGCCCGACCGGGCTCTTCAGGAACGCGACGCCGCCCGAGTGGCCCGGGCAGTGCCACGAGTACGAGCCGTCCTGCGCGTAGTCGACGAGCGCGCGGAAGAACGGCGGCGCCAGCGAGTCGAGATAGGCCTTGACCTCGCGGATGATGTGCCGCGCGACGAATTCCGGCGTGTCCTCGAACATGTGGATGAAGCCGTGCAGCTCGCGCAGGATGTCGTTCGGAATGTGCCGCGACGTGCGCGTCTCGCCGTACAGGTAGATCGGGATCTCGGCGTTCTTGAACCGGATCTCCTCGATGAACTTGCGCAGGTTGAGCACGGCCGGATCGACTTCCGGCCCCGGCGTGAACTCCTCGTCGTCGATCGACAGGATGAACGCCGACGCGCGGCTCTGCTGCTGCGCGAACTGCGACAGGTCGCCGTAGCTCGTCACGCCCAGCACCTCCATCCCCTCCTTCTCGATCGCGTCGGCGAGCGCGCGGATGCCGAGCCCCGACGTGTTCTCGGAGCGGAAGTCTTCGTCGATGATGACGATCGGAAAGCGGAATTTCATGGGGTCAGGTTCCTGCCGGTCACTGGTGCACGCGTGCAAGTGCGGAGTCCCGCGCGGAGCAGAGACCGCGCTGCGCCGGCGAGCGCGATGGAAAGGCGCGAATTATGGGACGATTCGCCCCCGATGGCTATGAAAAATGCGGTGCCGACCGGCAGGCGTTGCGGCGCCGCGACACGGCGGCAATTCGGGCCGGGCACCGGGCGAGGCGACGGCCGACGCGATCAACCGTCAGGTGTTGGCCAGCGACGATCGCGGCGGCCCCGCCGAGGAGCCCCAGTCCCACCGGCGTGCGCAGGCGGCGTCCGAGCGGCAGGTTCTTCTCGGCCGCCATCAGCGCCGCCAGCGCGAGCATCCAGCCGACGCTGCCGACCCCGACGACGAACATCGATCAGCATCAGCGCCCAGCAGCAGCCGACGCAGAAGACGCCGTGGTCGACGCCGATCCGGAGCGCCTCGCGCGACGGCGACAGGCCGTGCCAGCGCGCAGCGACGAAGCCGAAGGGCGTTCGGCACTCGTCGAGGCAGCGGTACTTGAGCGCGCTCCACTGGAAGAGGCCGGCGGCGGCGAGCACCGCGGCGCCGACCGTCCAGCCGTGGGCGACGAACCACGGATACCGTGCGGCGGCCCATCGGACTGCGGCGTCGACGAGGTGGGCGACCATCCCGAAGGCGAGCCAGGCGGCGAAGAAGCCCAGCACGACGAAGCGCGCAGAAGCCGTGCCGGCATCGGGTCGCGAGCCGGTGATCCGCCGGAACATCGCGAGCAGCGGAAAGGTCGTCGGCAGCATCATCGCCGCGATCATCAGCACCCACGCGCCGGCGTGCAGCACCGCCGGGACCACGATGTCGCCCTGCGGAATCGCCCGGCACAGCGCCGCGAGCGCGCCGGCGTCGCCCCAGCCGCGCGTGGTCGAGGTAGCGGCCGTAGGGGCTCGCGCTCCACAGCCACAGCACGACCCACGACGCGACGACGAGCAGCGTCAGCAGCGTCCAGAAGAGCGCTGGCGCGCGCCCGCCTGGCCCGGCACCCCGATTGTTGCAATGGTCGATGGCGCGTTCGGCATGCTCGCTACGCGCGTGACCGGGCGCTGGGGACGAGCGACCCGGCCGCGGCGGAGCGTCAATGGCTAGGCGCTGGAACACGAACGTGCTCTGCAGCGCGTTGTGGCCCTTGATGTCGAGATCGATGCCGAGCTTCGCGTTCTTCGACCGGTAGCTCGTCGCCTTCCCGACGAACACCGGCGCGCCCGGAACCGTCGAGAACACGGTGTCGGCCAGCGTCGTGGTGGCGCCCGACGCGTTCGTGTACGGCTCGAGCTCTGCGTAGCCGGCATTGCCGAGCTTGATCGTGCCCTGGCCGCCCTGCACGGTAAATGTGACGGGCACCTTCTCGACGGAAACGACCTCGCCGACGAGCTTCGCGAGTTCCGCAATGGGTCCGCCTTTCTTGCCCGTGTACACAGCGAGGAGCGCCTGCTCCTGTGCCGGCGTGACCCGCTCGTCGAGATAGACGGCGACCCGCCAGTTTCCTTCCAGGATGTTGCCGGGAACGTGCGCGATCATCGCGATCGTCCGGTCGGACACGTCGACGCCGTCGATCGTCCCCTTGTCGAAATGCCACGCGACGATCGTGTCGCAGGTGCCGAAATCGGGATCCTCGCCGATCCAGCACGGGCACAGCACGCGGCAGTTGCAGACTTCGAGCAGGCGCCCTTCGAGGTGATAAGCCATGTTTGCCTCCGTAAGGATGTCGGAAAAAGCACGCGCGACCCACACTCGAGCGGACGTCGGCGGGCGCGGTCCAATGCTACGCCCGCGACCCCGGCGGCGCCATACGCATTATTGGCCTGCGATGTCGGGAAATCTGTCGAATTTGCCTCCCGCGGGCGCCGTGGCCCCTGACAGGCTCCTGGTGACCTGGGACTAGCGCCGCCCCCCGGCCAACGCTATCGAGCGCGGATGCGCCCGCAGTCGCGCCATGGCCCAGACGCCAAAGGCCGGCCCAATCGCCAGCGGCACGAACGCGTACCGCCAGCCCAGCGCGTCGATAAGGTACGGCATCAGGTGGATCGTCACCAACGTCAGCGTGAAGCCGAGTGCCGTCTGCACGGTCAGCATCGTGCCCACTCGCGCGCGGTCCGCGAGTTCCGCGACCGATGCCGAGAACTGCGCCGAATCGGCGACGATGCTGACGCCCCAGACCACGCCCAGCACGACCAGCCAGCCCGGATCGCCGCCGAACAGGAAACCGATCGTCGCCGCACAGGTGCCGCTCACCGCCATCGCGGCGATCGTCAGCGTCGTGCGCCCGAGCCGATCGGCGAGGATCCCGGCTCCAACCGATCCGACCGCCCCTGCGGCGATCGTCGCGAACGCCGCGAGCTTTGCCGCGAGCGGCGCAACGTCCGGCGACAAGCGGAGCGCGAAACTCGCGGCGAAGAACACGCCGATCCACGCCCACATCGCGTAGAGCTCCCACATGTGACCCAGATAGCCGAGATTGGCAAGGCGCAGCGGCGTGTCGCGCCACGCGGTCAACGCGGCGGCTGGATCGAACCGCGGCGCAGGCGCACGGTTGGGACCGATCCCGGCGAAACCGATCAGGCTCGCCGCCAAGAGCGCGCTCAACGACGCTATCGCCAGCGGAATCCGCCAATCGACGCCGCCGATCGCATTGAAGAGATGCGGTGATGCGGACCCGAGCGTCAAACTGCCGACGAGTATGCCCACCATCAGCCCCATGTCGTCCTTTGCCCACGTCGACGCGAGTTTCATGCCGACCGGGTAGACCCCTGCCATGCAGGCGCCGGTGACGACGCGCAGCAACGGCGCGCCGGGGGACGCCGGATCGACGACGAGCAGGAGTGCGTTGGCCGCGGCACCCACGCCAGCGGAGGCGGCGAACAGGCGGCGCGGATCGACGCGATCGGCCAGTCCAAGCAGCGCGCTCGCGAGGCAGCCGATGACGAATCCCGCCTGAACGCCGCTCGTCAGTGCGGCCTGCGCGAATCCCGACAGCCGGAATTCGGCGACCAGCGCCGGGATGACCGCCGACGCCGAGAACCAGAGTGCCATCGCCGCGACCTGGCAGATCGCGATGATTGCGATCGACCCGGTCTTCGACGCGTGCCAGCCCGTCATGACGACCTCGGCGTCAGATCTTCGGCAGCGTGACGCCCTGTTGCCCCTGATACTTGCCGCCGCGATCCTTGTACGACGTCTCGCAGATTTCGTCGGACTCGAAGAAGATCACCTGAGCGACACCCTCGTTCGCATAGATCTTCGCCGGAAGCGGCGTGGTGTTCGAAAACTCCAGCGTCACGTAGCCTTCCCACTCCGGCTCGAGCGGCGTCACGTTGACGATGATGCCGCAGCGCGCGTAGGTGCTCTTTCCCAGGCAGATGGTGAGCACATTGCGCGGGATGCGGAAGTACTCGACGGTGCGCGCGAGGGCGAACGAGTTCGGCGGGATGATGCAGACGTCGCCGACGAAATCGACGAACGAGCCCGCATCGAACGCCTTCGGATCGACGATCGTCGAGTTGATGTTGGTGAAGATCTTGAACTCGCGCGAACAGCGGATATCGTATCCGTAGCTCGACGTACCGTACGAGACGATCTTGCGGCCGTCGATCTCGCGCACCTGCCCAGGCTCGAACGGTTCGATCATCCGCGTCGCCGCTGCCATCCGGCGGATCCATTTGTCGGACTTTATCAATCCAATCCCCCTCGAGTTGCGGATTTCATGACCGGCATGGGCGAAGGGCAGCAGCCCGAAAAGCGTCGCGAGGAGGCCGAGATTGCGAGGCGTCGCGCGAGGGACCGGAGTGTACACGGAAGTACATGAGGATCCCGAGCGAACGCGCAACGAAGCAGTTCGGCCCCGCCGCAGCTTTGCGGACCGCTGCTAGGTGTTCTGGATGACGATATTGGGAAACTTCGCGGAGAAATCCTCGGCCTTCAGCGCGACGAACACGGCGGTCCTGCGCGCTATCTCGCCGTATATGCGCGCGATCTTGCCGTCGGGATCGGCGACCACGGTCGGTCGGCCGGCATCGGTCTGCTCGCGAATCCGGATGTCGAGCGGCAGGCCGCCGAGAAACGGCACCTTGTAATCGGCGCACATCTTGACGGCCCCGCCCTCGCCGAAGATCGCTTCCGTGTGACCGCATTTCGTGCACACGTGCATGCTCATGTTCTCGACGATGCCGACGATCGGCACGCCGACCTTCTCGAACATCTTGAGTCCCTTGCGCGCGTCGATCAGCGCGATGTCCTGCGGTGTCGTGACGATGACCGCGCCCGTGACGGGCACCTTCTGCGCGAGTGTCAGCTGGATGTCGCCCGTGCCGGGAGGCATGTCGACGATGAGATAGTCGAGATCGCGCCAGTTGGTGTCCTTCAGCAACTGTTCCAGCGCCTGCGTGACCATCGGGCCTCGCCACACCATCGGCGTATCGGGATCGATCAGGAAGCCGATCGACATCGCCTGCAGGCCGTAGGCCTCGAGCGGCTCGAGCGTCTTGCCGTCCTTTGATTCCGGCCTGCCGGCCAATCCCAGCATCATCGGCTGCGAGGGCCCGTAGATGTCCGCGTCGAGCACGCCGACGTTCGCGCCCTCGGCGGCAAGCGCGAGCGCGAGGTTGACGGCGGTCGTCGACTTGCCGACACCGCCCTTGCCCGACGCAATCGCGATGATGTTCTTGACGCCCGGGATCAGCTTCACGCCGCGCTGGACCGCGTGCGAAGTGATCTTCTGCGACATGTTGACGGTGACGCGCGGGGCACCCGGCAGCGCGGCGACATCTCGCGCGATCAGTTTCCGGAGGACCTCATACTGCGTCTTCGCGGGATACGCCAGCTGGATATCGATGACGATGTCGCCCGCGCCGACCTGAATCTTCTTGACGGCCTTGCCGCTGACGAAGTCCTTTCCGGTATGAGGATCGATCAGCGCTCGCAAGCGCGTCTGAACGTCGGCCTCGGTGATGGCCATCGGTTGCTCCGTCGTGAAATTGCGCAAAGGGAGAAAAACTGTTCGATATTAGCGAAAAACGGTCCCTTTCGATATTGGCGCGTCGAGCCTTTGTTAGAATCGATGCTTCCCCCTGCCAAGTGCAAGGTTTTCCCCGATGTCCGCAACTGTTGCCGCCCCGCCCGGCCGCCGACGGCTTTTCGTCACGACGGCGCTGCCGTATGCGAACGGCCCGTTCCACATCGGCCACATCATGGAGTACATCCAGGCCGACATATGGGTACGGTTCCAGCGGATGCAGGGGCACGAGGTGCATTTCGTCTGCGCCGATGACACGCACGGCGCGCCGATCATGCTGAAGGCCGACGCGGAGGGCCTGACGCCTCAGGCGCTGGTCGCCAAGATCGCCGCGACGCGGCCGAAGCATCTCGATGGCTTTCACATCAGTTTCGATCACTGGCATTCGACCGACTCGCCGGAGAACGTGGAGCTGTCGCAGGACATCTATCGCCGGCTGCGCGACCGGTCGCCGTCGCTCGTGGCGACCAAGGCGGTCGAGCAGTTCTACGATCCGGTGAAGGAGATGTTCCTTCCGGACCGTTACATCAAGGGCGAGTGCCCGAAATGCGGCGCGAAGGACCAGTACGGCGACGCCTGCGAAGTCTGCGGCGCCGTCTACGCGCCGACCGAGCTCAAGAACCCGTATTCGACGATATCCGGCGCCGCCCCCGTGCGCAAATCGTCGGAGCACTTCTTCTTCCGCCTCTCCGATCGTGCGTGCGTCGATTTCCTCAAGGAATGGACGCAGGAACCGGGGCGGCTCCAGCCGGAGGTCGCGAACAAGGCGCTGGAGTGGTTGGGCGACAACGCGGCCGGGGGCGGCAAGGGTTTGGCGGACTGGGATATCTCGCGCGACGCGCCCTATTTCGGCATCCCGATCCCCGACGCCCCCGGCAAGTATTTCTACGTCTGGCTCGATGCGCCGGTCGGCTATCTCGCCAGCCTGAAGGCGCACCTGACGCAGCAGCGCGTCGATTTCGGCGAGTTCCTGCAATGCCCCGATGTCGACCAGTATCACTTCATCGGCAAGGACATCGTCTACTTCCACACGCTGTTCTGGCCCGCGATGCTGAAATTCGCCGGCGCACCCTACAAGGTGCCCGACAACGTGTTCGTCCACGGCTTCATCACGACCTCCGGCGAGAAGATGTCGAAGTCGCGCGGCACCGGCATCAGTCCGGACGTCTATCTCGACCTGGGGCTCAACCCCGAATGGCTGCGGTACTACATCGCCGCGAAACTCAACGCAAAGGTCGAGGACATCGACTTCAATCCGGATGACTTCGTCGCCCGCGTCAACAGCGACCTCATCGGCAAATACGTGAACATCGCGAGCCGCGCGGCGACCTTCATCACGAAGCATTTCGACGGGAAGCTTTCGACGCCGAGCGACACCGCCGAGATCCGGGGGTATCACCTGGGTTCGGCGCGCCACGAAGCCTCCGAGATCGCGAAGCTGTATGCGGCGCGCGAATTCGGAAAGGTGCTTCGCGAGGCGATGCGGATCGCCGACGGAATCAACGAACATTTCGACGCGGCCGAGCCCTGGCTCCTCGCCAAGGACGAGACGAAGCGCGATCCGCTGCAGACCGTATGCTCGAAGGCGCTGCAGGGCTTCCAGTTGCTGACCGTAGTGCTCGCCCCGGTGCTTCCGGTTGTCGCTTCGCGCGTCGCGCGCGAGCTGTTCGGGCTCGATCGCGATCTCACGTGGGCCGACGCATGGGCGGAACCGACCTCGATCCGCCCTTACCAGCACCTGATGGCGCGCATCGACCCGAAGCAGATCGATGCCCTGCTCGACGGCCCGAAGGCCGGGTCCGCCCCTTCGCCGCAGCCCGCTCTCCCGGACGCGAGCGAGGCAACGGCACCTGCCGGCATCGCGCAGATTTCGATCGACGATTTCGGCAAGCTGGATCTGCGGATCGCGAGGATCGTCAGCGCCGAGCACGTCGTCGGTGCCGACAAACTGCTCAAGTTGACGCTCGACATCGGCGAAGCACGTCATCGCACCGTATTCGCCGGAATCAAGTCGGCGTACAGGCCCGAGGACCTTGCCGGGAGGCTGACGACGTTGGTCGCCAATCTGTCGCCGCGCAAGATGAAATTCGGCATTTCGGAAGGAATGGTTCTTGCGGCGTCCGGCGACGGTCCCGGCATCTTCCTGCTGTCCCCGGATTCCGGCGCGCGGCCGGGAATGCGCGTGAAATGACATTGCGTCGATCGGCGCCCGATCGGCAACCGGGCACTTGCCCCGGCGCGCCCCGATGACCCCGGCGCCGCTTTACCTCGTGATCGCCGCGGTCGCGGCTTGGCTCGCGATCGGCGCGCTCGGTCTCATCCGTCCGCGCTATCTCCGTTTCACCAGCCGCGTTCTGTTCCCGGCCGGCGCCGCGGTAGCGTTGGCTCTGGCCGTCGTCGCAGGATTCGCGATTCGCGAATTGCCGCAATCGACGGTCCTGCCGCTCGGGCTGCCGGACTTGCCGTTCCACCTGCGCCTCGATTCGCTGTCGGCGTTCTTCCTGCTGCTGCTCGGCGCCGCCAGCGCCGCGATCTCGCTGTTCTCGGCGGGGTATTTCCGCTCCAGCGAAGGGACCGCGCCCGGCCTCATCTGCTTTCAATACCACGTGTTCCTGGCCGCGATGGCGATGGTGCTGGTCGCCGACGATGCGTATCTGTTCATGGTGGCGTGGGAGTCGATGGCGCTGTCGTCGTACTTCCTCGTCACGACCGAGCACCGGATTCCCGAGATTCGCCGTGCGGGATTCCTCTACCTTCTGATCGCGCACATCGGCGCGATCGCCATCCTGCTCTGCTTCGGCGTGCTGCAGGGCGGGAGCGGCGACTACACGTTCGGCTCGATGCGCTCGGTCATCCTGACGGGATCCTGGCCGACGATCGCCTTCTTCCTCGCGCTCGCCGGTTTCGGCGCCAAGGCGGGCCTTCTCCCTTTGCACGTCTGGCTGCCCGAAGCGCACCCGGCGGCGCCTTCGCCCGTGTCGGCGCTGATGAGCGGCGTGATGCTGAAGACGGCGATCTACGGGTTGTTGCGCGTCGCCTTCGATCTCCTCAACGGCCAGCTCTGGTGGTGGGGCGTCATCGCGCTCGCGCTCGGTCTCGCCACCGCGCTGTTCGGCGTCGTATTCGCTGCCGTGCAGACGGACATGAAGCGGCTGCTTGCGTACTCGTCGATCGAGAACATCGGAATCATCGTCGCCGGCATCGGTCTCGCGATACTGTTCAAGGCTTACGCGAAATCCCTGCTGGCGGCAGTCACGATGACCGCCGTGCTCTATCACACGCTCAACCACGCGTTCTTCAAGAGCCTGCTGTTCCTCGCGACGGGCTCGGTATTGCACGCGACGAAGGAGCGCAGCCTGGGCAAGCTCGGCGGCCTGATCCATCGGATGCCGTGGGTAGCCTGGCTGGCGCTCGTCGGCACGCTGGCGATCGCCGGCATTCCTCCTCTCAACGGTTTCGTTTCCGAATGGTTGCTGCTGCAGGCCTTCCTGTTCACGCCGAGCCTGCCGCAGTCGTTCGTCAACATGCTGGTCCCGTTGGCCGCGGCTGCACTCGTCCTGTCCGCCGCGTTGGCCGCGTACGTGATGGTCAAGTTCTACGCCGTCGTTTTCCTCGGGAGGCCCCGCGAGCCGAACCTCGCCTATGCCAAGGACGCCGGCCCGCTCGAACGCGCCGCGCTCGTCTATCTCGCGGCAGGCTGCGTCCTGCTCGGCGTTCTCCCCGTCAACGTGATCGAGCTCGTCGACCCGGTCAACGCGATGCTGATCGGCTCGGCGGCATCGCACCAGATCGGCGACAACTGGTTGCTGCTGGCACCGATCAATGCGGACCGGTCGAGCTACAGCCCGCTGATCGTCCTTGCCGTGATCGTCGGTGTCGTGCTGCTGACGATTCAGATCGTGCATCGCCACTACCACGGCCGCGTTCGCCACGCCCCGGCGTGGGACTGCGGATTCCCGCTGCAAACACCGAAAATGCAGGACACGGCGGAGGGCTTCGGACAGCCGATCCGCCAGATATTCGAACCGTTCTTCCGGATGGAGCGCCACCTGCCGTCACCGTTCGACCTGGCACCGCGCTACTCGGTCAAGCTCGACGATCACTTCTGGCATGCGTTCTACCTTCCGATCGCGAGGAGCGCCGAGTTCCTCGCCCGGATCGCAGGACGCATCCAGCAGGGCCGGATCTCGGTCTACCTGACCTACAGTTTCTGTACGCTGCTGGCCCTGCTCTTCTTCGTCCGATGACGCTCGCCGGTTTCGGATCCCAACTGCTGCAGCTCGCCATCGCGCTGGCGCTGGCGCCGCTTCTGGTCGGCTGGGTCAACCAGTGCCGGGCGTGGCTGCAGAACAGGAGCGCACCTTCGCTGCTGCTTCCGTACCGGACGATTCGCAAACTGTTCCTGAAGGACGCGGTGGTCGCCGAGAATGCATCACCCATATTCCGGACCACGCCGTACATCGTCTTCGCCGCGATGTGCTGCGCCGCGGCGATCGTGCCTTCTCTCGCCACCGACCTGCCGTTCGCGCGCGCCGCCGACACGATCGCGCTGGTAGGACTCTTCGCGCTGGCGCGCGTGTTCATGGCGCTGGCGGCAATGGACATCGGGACGGCTTTCGGTTCGCTCGGCGCGCGGCGCGAGATGTTCGTCGGCTTCCTGGCCGAGCCGGCGCTGCTGATGGTGCTGTTCACCGCCTCGCTGATCTCCGGCTCGACGTCGCTGCCGTCGATCGTCGACACGCTGGCCCACCGCGAGCTGGCGATCTATCCGAGCCTCGCGTTCGCCGGCGTCGCGTTCACGATGGTGTCGCTCGCGGAGAACGCCCGCATCCCCGTGGACAATCCGGCGACGCACCTCGAGCTCACGATGATCCACGAGGCGATGATCCTCGAATACTCGGCGCGCCATCTCGCGCTGATGGAATGGGCCGCGGCGCTCAAGCTCTTCAACTACTCGTGCATCGGCATCGCGTTGTTCTTCCCGGTCGGCATCGCCGCGGCCGGCGGTGGCTGGCAGGCATTGCTCGGCGCCGCGCCCGCGCTGATCGGGAAACTCGCGATCGGCGGGTTTTTGCTGGCGGCCATCGAGACGCTTTCGGCGAAGATGCGCATCTTTCGCGCGCCGGAGTTCCTTGGCACGGCTTTCCTGCTCGCCGTGCTGGCGATGCTGGTGAACCAGTTGCTGGGGAGCTAGCGGTGAGCGGACTCCCGGTCTATGCGCAGCTCATCAATCTGCTGGCGGCGATCCTGCTGCTGCTCGCATTCGCGATGCTGACGCAGCGGCGCGTGCTTTCGCTCGTCGACCTCTTTGCCGCGCAGGGCCTCGCCCTGGCGATCTCCACGGCGATCGTCGCATTCGGCACGCGTCAGCCGCATCTCTACGCATCGGCGGCGCTGACGCTCGTGCTCAAGGTTGCGCTGCTGCCGTGGCTCCTCTATCGGCTGATTCGAAAACTCGACGTCAAATGGGACGTCGAAGGACTGATCAACGTCCCGACGACGATGCTCACCGGCATCGTGCTGGTCGTGTTCTCGTTCAACCTCGCGTCGCCGATCTCGCAGCTCGCGAGCACGGTCACGCGGGCGACGCTCGGGATAGCGATGGCCAGTGTGATGCTCTCGTTCCTGATGATGATCACGCGCCGCAAGGCGCTGCCGCAGGTCATCGGCTTCCTCGCGATGGAGAACGGCCTTTTCTTCGCGGCGACGAGCGCGACCTATGGAATGCCGATGGTCGTCGAGCTCGGCATCGCGCTCGACGTGCTGGTCGGCATGCTGATCCTCGGCGTCTTCTTCTTCCAGATCCGCGAGCAGTTCGACAGCCTCGACTTGAAGCACCTCGAGAAACTTAGGGAAGGCGAGTGAGCGCGCCGGCCGAAGGCAAGGCGCGAAGCGCGCGTCGGCTCACGACCGAGCGGCGCCCGACGACTGAACATGCCGACTGCGCGACCGTGCGGAGGGCGCGAGTGAGCGCGCCGGCCGAAGGCAAGGCGAGTGAGCACGGCGGGCGATAAGTGATCGAGATCCTCGCCGTCCTGAGCGTCCCGCTCGTTGGCGCCGCGGTGCTCGCCCTGGTCGGCGAGCGCCGGCAAGCGCCGGCGATCAACGTCACCGCGAGCTTCCTCACGTTCGTCGCGTCGATCGCGCTGACCGTGCGCGTGATCGCCGACGGGCCTCTTCTCGTCCTCGAACGGCAGTTCTTCGTCGATCCTTTCAACGTGTTTCTCGTGGCGCTCACGGCCTTCGTCGGATTCACGACGGCGATCTTCTCGCGACCGTACATGCGGATCGAGCAGGAGCACGGGCGACTCACCGTGGGGCGCCTCAAGCTCTACCACAGCATGTATCAGCTCTTCAATTTCACGATGCTGGTCGCCCTCCTGACCAACAACATGGGGATCCTGTGGGTCGCGATGGAGGCGGCGACGCTCACGACCGTGCTGCTGGTCTCGCTCTACCGAACGCCGGCGAGTCTCGAAGCGGCGTGGAAATACTTCATTCTGTGCGGTGTCGGAATTGCCCAGGCACTTTTCGGCACGATACTGCTTTACTTCGCCGCCGAGAAACTGCTCGGCGCGGAGGGCGGTGCGCTGTTGTGGACCGAGCTCAACAACGTGAAGGGCGCGCTCGAACCGACCGTGCTGTCGATCGCCTTCGTGTTCCTGCTGGTCGGCTATGGAACCAAGGTCGGGCTGGTGCCGCTGCACAACTGGCTGCCCGATGCCCATGCCGAGGGCCCGACGCCCGTGTCGGCCGTTCTGTCTGGGCTGCTGCTCAACGTCGCGCTCTATGCAGTCGTCCGGTGCAAGGTGCTGGTCGAAGGGTCGCTGCACACATCGTTCGCGCGTGAATTGATGATGGGTTTCGGGCTGCTGTCGGTGGTCGTCGCGGCGCTGCTCCTGTCGCGGCAGAAGGACGTGAAGCGGCTGTTTGCGTACTCGTCGATCGAACACATGGGAATCATGACGTTCGCCTTCGGCATGGGCGGGGCGATCGCCAATTTCGCGGGCCTGCTGCACATGACCGTCCATTCGCTGACCAAGTCCGCGATCTTCTTCAGCGTTGGCCATGCGGCGCAGAAGAACGGAACGCAGCTGATGGACGAAATTCGCGGTCTGATCACGACGAGCCCGATGATAGGCTGGGGGCTCGTGCTCGGCACGCTGGCGATCCTCGGCATGCCGCCGTTTGGAGTGTTCGCGAGCGAATTCCTGATCCTCGTCACCGCAATGCGCGAGCAGCCTTGGGCGACGCCTTTCCTGCTGGCTGCGCTCGGCCTCGCTTTCGCCGCCGTGTTCTCCAAGGTGCAGCCGATGGTGTTCGGCGAAACGACCGCGAAGCAACTGCCGCATCGTCCTGCGATGATTCCGGTCTTCGTGCACGTCGCGCTGGTGCTGATGCTGGGGCTCTGGATTCCACCGTTCCTTGCCGACTGGTACCGGCAGGCGGCGCGACTGATCGGATAGCTTTCCAATGGACCTTTCCCGCCTCGGACTCGCCGCTGCCGCGCTGTCCTCGGCCGTGCCGGCAAAGCGCTGCCCGGTCGACGCGATCGGACTCCTGACGGCCTGCCGTGTCATGTGGGAGCAAGGCGGTCGGCTCATCGCTCTCTGGGGCTCGCGACGAGCGCGATCGCGACCGCGGCTACGCGGTCAATGTCCTGCTGCAGGATGGCGATGGACTCACGCTGTTCGAGCACGCGCTGCCGACCAGCGATTCGACCTATCCTGATCTTTCGGTGGTATTTCCGGCCGCCAACCGGATGCAGCGCGCGACATTCGATCTTCTCGGCATCGCGTCCGAGGCCGAGGATCAACGGCCGTGGGTGTGGCAGGCGAGCTGGCCGATCGACCGCTATCCGCTGCGCCGCGATTTCGAGGCCTCGCCCAAATGGCAACCGGGACAGGAGGAATACCCGTTCATCCGCGTCCAGGGCGACGGTGTGCACGAGATCCCGGTCGGGCCGGTCCACGCGGGCATCATCGAACCAGGGCACTTCCGATTCCAGATCGTTGGCGAAAAGGTACTGCGCCTGGAGGAACGATTGGGCTTCGCGCACAAGGGTATCGAGAAGCGATTCGAGACCATGCCGGCCGCGACGGGCCATCGGCTCGCCGGCCGCGTTTCCGGCGACAGCACGGTCGCCTACTCATGGGCCTACGCGCAGGCGCTGGAGTCGATCACCGACAATGCGCCGCCACCGCGCGCCCTTTGGCTGCGCGCGCTGGCACTCGAGCGAGAGCGCATCGCCAACCATCTCGGCGATCTCGGCTACCTCGGCAACGACGGCGGCTTCGCGTTCGGCCTTGCCCAGTTCTCGCGCCTGAAAGAACAGGTGTTGCGCACGAATCTCGCGGCGTTCGGCCACCGGCTCGCGATGGATTTCGTCGCGCCCGGCGGCGTCGCGCGGAACGTCGCGCAGGAAAGTGCCGATGCGATCCTCGAAGAATGCGCAATGCTCGAGCGCGAGATCCACACGCTGCGCGACATCTACGACGAGCACGACGGCCTGCAGGACCGGTTCCGCGCCTGCGGCATCGTGACGCCGGCGCTGGCCGCAAAACTGGGTCTCACGGGGCTCGCCGGGCGAGCGAGCGGGCAGGCGTGCGACCTCCGCTGCGACTTTCCCGCCACGCCGTACGACGTGCTCGCCGCGCGCAAAGTCTCGGCCGAAGGCGGCGACGTCGCTGCGCGCGCTTCTGTGCGCTTCGACGAAACGCTGGAATCGCTGCGGCTGGTTCGCGCGATCGTCGATGGGCTGCCCGATGGCGACACGACGGTGCCGATTTCGGAACCGCCGGCCTATCGCAAGGGCCTCGGCTATGTCGAGGGTTGGCGTGGACCCGTGCTGGTAGCCCTCGAATGCGGTCCGAAGGGTACCATCTACCGCTGCCACCCGCACGACCCCTCGTGGTCGAACTGGCCGGTGCTCGAGCACGCGGTGATCGGCAATATCGTTCCCGATTTCCCGTTGATCAACAAGTCGTTCAATCTCTCCTACAGCGGACAAGACCTGTAGAACCGTGACCGGGTGACATTCGATGCTTCACGTACTGCTACAGATCGCGAAGACCGGGATCAGGACCGAACCCACCCCGGCGCCCGACAACGACATGGTGGTCGTCGCGCGGCTGCAGCATACGATCCTGAAGACGCTTGGGCGCGCGCTGACGATTCGACAGGTCGACGCCGGCTCGTGCAACGGCTGCGAGCTCGAGATCCACGCGCTCGGCAATCCGTACTACAACATCGAAGGTCTCGGAATCAGATTCGTCGCGAGCCCGCGGCACGCCGACATGCTGCTTGTGACGGGACCGGTATCGAAACACATGGCGATCGCCTTGCAGCGGACCTACGACGCGACGCCGGATCCGAAGCTCGTCGTCGCGGTTGGCGATTGCGGATGCACCGGCGGCATCTTCGGCGAGAGCTATGCGAGTCTCGGCCGCGTTGCCAACGTGATTCCGGTCGACGTCGAAATTCCCGGTTGCCCGCCAACGCCGACGGCATTGCTGCAGGGAATACTCGCGGCGATCACCAACGCTGCGCCGGCACCGGTCCCGGCCGACGGCACGCCGGCCTGACCCTTTCGCGGAGGAGTCTGCAGAACGTCGACGCGGCCGCCGGATTCGACGCGCCGACGCCCGGTCATCCGATGAGATCGCCCGACACCTTCCGGCCACGGCTCGGGCGGGACGCGGGAGGCGCTGCCGGGTCGCGTTCCGAGCTGCTGCCGCGTCCCTTGCGCACGGCGTGTGCGTCGAGAACGGGCTTCAGATATCGGCCCGTGTAACTCGCGGCGGTCCCGGGAATGTCTTCCGGCGGGCCCTCGGCGAGAATCATGCCGCCGCCGGCGCCGCCCTCCGGACCGAGGTCGATGATCCAGTCGGCGGTCTTGATCACGTCGAGATTGTGTTCGATGACGACGACCGTGTTGCCGTGGTCGCGCAACCGGTGCAGCACGGTCAACAGCATCTCGATGTCGTGGAAGTGGAGGCCGGTCGTCGGTTCGTCGAGGATGTACAGCGTGCGGCCGGTGTCGCGTTTGGAGAGCTCGAGCGCGAGCTTCACGCGCTGCGCCTCGCCGCCGGAAAGCGTGGTCGCCGACTGGCCGAGCGTGATGTAACCCAGCCCGACGTCGAGCAGTGTCGACAGCTTGCGCGCGACCGCCGGCACCGGCTCGAAGAACGGGAATGCCTGCTCGACCGTCATCGCCAGCACTTCGTGGATGTTCTTCCCCTTGTACTGGATCTCGAGCGTTTCGCGGTTGTAGCGCTGTCCGTGGCAGACGTCGCACGGAACGTAGATGTCGGGCAGGAAATGCATCTCGACCTTGATGAGCCCATCGCCCTGGCAGGCCTCGCAGCGACCGCCCTTCACGTTGAACGAGAACCGGCCCGGGCCGTAGCCGCGTTCGCGCGCCGGCTTCACCTGCGCGAAAAGCTCCCGGATCGGCGTGAACAGGCCGGTGTACGTCGCCGGATTCGAACGCGGTGTCCGGCCGATCGGACTCTGGTCGACGCTGATCACCTTGTCGAAGAACTCGATCCCGTGTATCTCGTCGTAAGGCGCGGGCTCCGTCGTGCTCCCGTAGAGATGCCGGGCGACCGCATGGTAGAGCGTGTCGTTGATCAGCGTCGACTTGCCGGAGCCCGACACGCCGGTGACGCAGACGAAGACGCCGACCGGCAGGTGCAGCGTGATCCGCTGCAGGTTGTTGCCACGCGCGCCCTCGATCGTCAGCATGCGGCCCGGATCGATCCGATGGCGGCGCGGCGGCATCGGAATCTGACGGTGGCCGGCGAGGTATTGTCCGGTCAGCGAGTGTGCAGCGAGGCGGATCTCCTCCGGCGTACCCTGCGCGACGACCTGCCCGCCATGCTCGCCCGCGCCGGGACCCATGTCGACGATGTAGTCGGCGGCGTGGATCGCGTCGTGGTCGTGCTCGACGACGATCACGCTGTTGCCGAGGTCGCGCAGATGCTTCAATGTCGCGAGCAGCCGGTCGTTGTCGCGCTGGTGCAAGCCGATCGACGGCTCGTCCAGCACGTACATCACGCCGGTCAAACCCGAGCCGATCTGCGACGCGAGCCGGATCCGCTGCGATTCGCCACCGGAAAGCGTCTCCGCCGAGCGATCGAGCGCCAGATAGTCGAGGCCGACGTTGTTGAGGAACGCGAGCCGGCTCACGATCTCCTTGATGATCCGGTCGGCGATCGCGTGTTTCTGGCCGGTGAGCGCGAGCCGCCCGAAATGCGAGGCGGCTTCCTTGAGGGGCAGCCCCGAAATCTCGAATATCGCGCGCGCGTCCGCGCCATCACCGACCTTGACGTGACGCGCCTCGCGCCGTAACCGCGTGCCGTTGCACTCCGGACAGGGTTGCGAATTCAGGTACTTCGCGAGCTCCTCGCGAACCATCAGCGAGTCGGTCTCGCGATAGCGGCGCTCGAGATTCGGGATGATCCCCTCGAACACATGCTCGCGCACCATCGGCTTGCCGCGGTCGGAGAGATAGGTGAACGGAATCTTTTCACTGCCGCTGCCCGACAGAATCGCCTGCTGTACGCGTTCCGGCAGCCGCGCGAACGGACGCTCGAGGTCGAAGCCCATGTGCTTCGCCAGGCTGCCGAGCATCTGGAAGTAGAACTGGTTGCGGCGGTCCCAACCCTTGATCGCCCCGGAGGCGAGCGAAAGCTGCGGAAACGCGACGACCCGCTTCGGATCGAAGAAGCTGATGCTGCCGAGGCCGTCGCAGCGCGGACAGGCGCCCATCGGATTGTTGAACGAGAAGAGCCGGGGCTCGAGCTCGGCGAGCGCGTAGTTGCAGATCGGGCAGGCGAACTTCGCCGAGAACAAATGTTCCCGGCCGGTATCCATTTCGACGGCGATCGCGCGGCCGTCACCGTTGCGGAGCGCGGTCTCGTAGGACTCGGCGAGCCGCTGTTTCATGTCCGCATTGACTCGCAGCCGGTCGACCACGACCTCGATCGTGTGCTTGGTGCTTTTCGCCAGTTTCGGCACGGCGTCGATTTCGAACACCTTGCCGTCGGCGCGAACGCGGACGAAGCCCTTCGCGCGAAGCTCGACGAAGAGATCGAGCTGCTCCCCTTTCCGGTTGACGACGACCGGAGCGAGAATCATGAGTTTCGTGCCTTCGGGAAAAGCGAGCGTCGCGTCGACCATCTGCGAGATCGTCATCGCCGAGAGCTTTTGCTCCGGATGGTTGGGGCAGTAAGGGTCGCCGACCCGTGCGTAGAGCAGCCGCAGGTAGTCGTGGATCTCCGTGACGGTGCCCACGGTCGAGCGCGGATTGTGCGAGGTCGCCTTCTGCTCGATCGAAATCGCCGGCGACAGTCCTTCGATGAGGTCGACGTCGGGCTTTTCCATCAGCTGAAGGAATTGCCGCGCATACGCGGACAGCGACTCGACGTAGCGCCGCTGGCCCTCGGCATACAGCGTGTCGAACGCGAGCGAACTTTTCCCGGAACCCGAGAGGCCGGTGACGACGATCAGCCGGTGGCGCGGGAGATCGAGATTGACGTTCTTGAGATTGTGCGTGCGCGCACCGCGTATGCGGATGTATTCCATGCCGTGTGTATTAGTCCGTCCGATGCATACAGGGCGTTGGGGCAACCTGCTACTATACCGTCATTCCGCGGGTATTTCTAAGCCGCACATTCGCGTAACGCGATTCCGCCCCTCTGCGCCCCCGCCATCCGATGCCGCACGACCGCAAGTCCACGGTTGACGCGAACGTCGCGCACGCCGCGGCGCCGCGAATGACGGCCACCGAACGCAGCGCCACGACCGGCCTGGCCGGCATCTTCGGGCTGCGGATGCTCGGCATGTTCATCGTGCTTCCCGTGCTCGCGCTGTATGCGGAAACCCTGCCTGGCGGCCGCGACCACGTGCTCATCGGATTGGCGCTCGGCGCCTACGGACTCACGCAGGCGGTGCTGCAGATTCCATTTGGCTGGGCATCCGACCGCTGGGGGCGTAAGCCGGTGATCATCGTCGGGCTCGTCATCTTCGCGCTCGGCAGCTTCGTCGCCGCGTGGGCGCCAACGATCCTGTGGACGATCGTCGGCCGCACGGTTCAGGGCGCCGGGGCGATTTCCGCGGCGGTGATCGCGCTCGCGGCGGATCTGACTCGCGACACCGTGCGCACGCGCGCGATGGCCGTGATCGGAATGACGATCGGTGCGACATTCGCCTTGTCGCTCGTCATCGCCCCCGCACTTACGCCGCTCATCGGTGTGCCCGGCATCTTCGTGATGACCGGCGTGCTCGCGCTTGGAGCGATCGCATTGCTCGAGTACGCGGTGCCGGAACCCGCGGCGTCGCCGAGTCGCCACGAAACACGCGCTCAATGGAGGCTTGCCCTCGCCGACCACGAGCTGATGCGGCTCAACTATGGAATCTTCGCGTTGCATGCCGCTTTGATGGCGCTCTTCGTGCAGGTGCCGTTCATGTTGCGCGACAATGGCATCGCGGCCGCGAGGCACTGGCTCGTTTACCTGCCGGTCCTCGCTGCCTCGGTCGCGCTGATGCTCCCGGCGCTCTGGCAAGCGGACCGCCCGGGCCGCGGAAAGCCGGTGTTCGTCGGCGCCGTGGCGCTGCTCTTTGCGGGGCAGGCCCTGCTCGCTGCCGCGGGTCGGTCGCTGCCGATGACAATCGCCGCGCTCGTGGTCTTCTTCACCGCATTCAATCTGCTCGAAGCGACGTTGCCGTCGCTCGTCTCCAAGTTCGCACCACCGGCGGTCAAGGGCACGGCCGTCGGCGTGTATTCGAGCGTGCAGTTCCTCGGCACGTTCGTCGGCGCCGCTTGCGGGGGCTGGTTGTCGCAGTGGCACGGTGCGGCGGCCGTGTTCGGGTTTTGCCTCGTCCTGACGGCGCTGTGGCTTGCCGTCAGCATCACGATGGCGGCACCGCCGGTTTACAATCGGAGCAACTATTCGATGGGAGAAACGTGAAATGGCCTCGGTAAACAAAGTAATCCTGATCGGCAACCTTGGCCGCGATCCGGAGACACGCTACACGACCGGCGGCGACGCCGTAACGAATCTGCGCATTGCAACGACCGAAACATGGAAGGACAAGGCCGGCGAAAAGCAGGAGAAGACGGAATGGCATACCGTCGTGCTCTTCGGACGCCAGGCCGAAATCGCCGGCGAATACCTGAAGAAGGGTCGCCCCGTCTATATCGAGGGCCGCTTGCAGACGCGCAAGTACACCGACAAGGAAGGCGTCGAGAAGTATTCAACGGAGGTCGTCGGCGACCGGATGCAGCTGCTCGGCGGTCGTGAGGGCGGCGGCGGGGGCGACGCGGAGTTCAGCGCGGGCTCGCGGTCGGGCGGCAGTGGCGCCGGAGGCGGCGGAAGCAGCGGCAAGTCGGGCGGCGGCGCGACCAAGAAGAGCAATCCCGACGATCTCGACGACGATATCCCGTTCTGACGACCGGCGTTGTCGCTTGCGTTGACGCGGCTGTTGCGTGCGAAGAGTACGGTGGGATTTCGGGACGCCCGTCACCCCGGCGCGCCGGCCATCGCCGGCACCGGAACCAAACTCGACGCCGTGATGACACCGCCGCCGAGACAGACGTCACCGTCGTACAGCACGAGATACTGACCTGGTGTCGGCGCCCACTGCGGCGTGTCGAAGATCGCGTGACAGCCGTGATCGCCTCTGAGCTCGACGCGGCACGTCGCATCGGCCATGCGGTAGCGCGTCTTGGCGCCGAGTCGGTCGAGCCGCGAGGGATCGGGTTCTGTGCCCGCGATCCAGTGCAGGTCCTGCGCGTCGACCGCCCGCCGATACAGCAGCGGATGGTCGTGGCCCTGCACGACGACGAGTGCGTTGCGCGCGGCATCCTTCCCCGCGACGAACCACGGAAGGTCGGAACCCTCCTTCGTGCCACCGACGCCGAGCCCCTGCCGCTGGCCAAGCGTGTAGTACGCGAGACCGGGATGACGGCCGACGCCACGTCCGTCCGGCGTTTCGATCGGACCAGGTGCCTTCGGCAGATACTTCGCGAGGAAATCGCGGAACGGGCGCTCGCCTATGAAGCAGATCCCCGTCGAGTCCTTCTTGGCCCATGTCGGGATGCCCTCGCGTTTCGCAATCGCGCGCACTTCCCGTTTGGTGATGGCGCCCAGCGGAAACAGCACCGGCGCGAGCTGCTCCTGTGTCAGCCGATGCAGGAAGTAACTCTGATCCTTCGTCGCGTCGATGGCTTTCAGCAACTCGACGCGCCCACCGCCGTTGCGCAAGCGTGCATAGTGGCCCGTCGCAATGTGATCGGCGCCAAGCGTCCGGGCGTGGTCGAGAAACGCGCGAAACTTTATTTCGCTGTTGCACAGTACATCGGGATTCGGCGTGCGTCCCGCCGCATACTCGGTCAGGAACCGGGCGAACACGCGCTCGCGATACTCGGCCGCGAAATTGACGGCCTCGAGATCGACGCTGATCACCTCGGCGACCGAGGCCGCATCGACGAGGTCCGCGCGCGACGTGCAGTATTCGTCGGTGTCGTCATCCTCCCAGTTCTTCATGAAGAGGCCAACGACATCGAAGCCCCGCTGCTTCAACATCCATGCGGCAACCGACGAGTCGACACCACCGGACATGCCGACGATCACGCGCCGCTTGTGCGCCATCACAGCTCCGTGATGTGGTCGAGGGGACGCCGCGCCCCCGCGCGATAGTCATCGACGCAACGAAGGACGAGCGGGCTCCGGTGCGTGGCACGGCGCGCGACCAGTTCGTCGTACGGAAGCCATAGCGCACGCAGGATGCCTTCGTCGAGCGTCCGTCCGGAATCGTGCGCGACGACGTCACCGGCGAACGCGAAGCGGATGAACGTCGCCGTCGATTCCGGCGCCTGCCAGCGGTAGATACCTACCAGCGCCGTCGGCACGACGCGGTAGCCGGTCTCCTCGACCGTTTCCCGGACGGCCGCGTCGACCAGCGTTTCGCCGGCCTCCAAGTGGCCCGCCGGCTGATTGAGGCGAACGCCGGCGCGCGTTTCCTCCTCGACCAGAAGAAACTCGCCGTCGACGACGACGATCGTCGCGACGGTCACGACCGGCCGGGCGGCTTGGGTTTCGCGCATCGCGTCGAAAAGGGGATTTCGCGGTGGTTGGACGGCAAAAAAGGCAGGGTCGAAACCCTGCCTTCTTGGCCGAATCGGACGAGCCGGCCTGCGTCCCGGCTTCTTCCAGGCTCGCTTATGGTTTCTTTGGTTCGGCAGCCTTCTTGTCAGCGGCAGCCTTGTCAGCGGCAGCCTTGTCAGCGGCAGCCTTGTCGGCGGCAGCCTTCTTGTCGGCGGCCTTCTTGTCCGCGGCAGCCTTCTTGTCGGCAGCCTTCTTTTCCTTCGCCGCCTTCTTGTCGGCAGCCTTCTTGTCGGCAGCCGCCTTGTCGGCAGCTTTCTTGTCGGCCGCCGCCTTGGCGTCGTCCGGCTTCGCCGCGCTGTCCTTCTTCATGTCGCCGGCCGGGGCTGCTGCGGGCGCAGCCGGTGTAGCGGCAGGCGCGGGCGCTTGCGCGGCAGCGGTTGCGGCAAACGCGCCGACGATAAGTGCAACGATAAGCTTGTTCATTTCTATGACCTCAATGGTTGGAGTTTGGCCTGCTAGGTTACGGTTTATATTGGCAAAACCGCAAAATTATAAAGAGTGTTGCCACGAAACGCAATCCGGGAATCCCGAATCGCTCCGTCGCCGCAAACGGGTTGACTACTTATTGGGGTGGCTGCGGGTCGGTGATCTTCTTCTTGGGCTTCTTTTTCGTCTTCTTGGACTTGGTGTCGGCCTTCTTGGCCCCGTCCGCCGGCGCGTCCGAGACGGCCTGGGTCGAGGTGCCGGCGGTCTTGACCGGGGCGCCGGTGGCCTTGGTCGAGGCGCTACCGGCCTTTTCCGTGGCTCCAGCGGCCGGCTTCGGCGCAGCAGGGTTTGTGGGGGCGGGGGCGGGGGCAGGAGCCTGCGCCATGGCCATCGCAGCAAAAGTGCTCGCCACGAGTGCCGTCAGAAGCTTGGGCATGCGGTCTTCCTCGATTGGGGTGCGGTTGGACAACACAGAACCTGCGTGTCGCCGCCATTAACGGCCCCTGTCATCGCATGGTTGACACCCGAAGGGCTCAGCGATCCGGTCCGTTCTCGCGCTGCCGCCGCCAATCCCGCAGCATGGGGATCGTTATCGGACGTTTGGAGGCGAGCGAATGCCGATCGAGCTCCGCGAGCGTGGCCAGCAATGCCGGCATGTCGCGCCGGCCATGGGCGAGAAGGTAATCGATGACGTCGTCGGGCAACCGAAAGCCACGCTGCCCGGCATAGGCGACGAGCGCCGCCCGCTTGTCTGCGTCGGCGAGCGCCACGAGCTCGTAGACGAGCCCCCACCCCAGCCGCGTGCGAAGGTCCTCCCGAATCGGCAGGCCATTCAACGCCACCCGGCTCGCAGCGATCAGGTGCCCACCGCGGTCCCGGAGACGATTGAAAAGGGTAAACAGACGCGCCTGCGCGTCCGCAGTCGCTTGGTCGACTCCGTCGATCGCGACAACCTTCCGCGCCGCGAGCGATTCCGGATCCTGCGCGAGCAGAGCGCCGGGGTCGGCGATGAACGTTGCCGAGCCCCCGAGCGCCTCGACCATGCCGGTCGCTGCCCTCAGGAGATGCGTCTTGCCGGTACCGGATGCGCCCCATAACAGGAGGCCGGTCTCCGGCGCATCCGCCGATACCATAGCCTTCACCGCAGCCAGCGCCTCGGCATTGCGGCCGGCCAGGAAATTGTCGAACGACGGCGGCTCCGGCACCGCAAGTTCGAAAACAAGTTGTTCGGTCACAGGTCTACTGAGTCAGAAATTCGCTTGATAGTTCGCGGTGAAAGGGCGGGAGGCGCGCGTACGGGGGTCGGCGACGTTCCGAATCCGGTAAAATTGGCAAAGCGTCGCACTTTACCGCGGCGGTTGCGTTTGACTCAATCATGCGTGTCCCGTCCGACGCCGGCCCCGGAGGACCCACTCCGCCGTTTCCCGATGACCCTCCCTGCCTCCAGCCCGCCACGTCCTCTCTCCTATCGCGAGTCCGGTGTCGACATCGATGCGGGCGATGCGCTTGTCGAGCGGATCAAGCCGTACGCGAAGCGGACCATGCGCCCCGAGGTGCTGGCCGGAATCGGCGGGTTCGGCGCGCTGGTCGAGCTCCCGAAGCGGTTCCGGGAACCCGTCCTCGTATCAGGCACTGACGGTGTCGGGACGAAGTTGAAGTTCGCGTTCGCCCTCGACCGGCACGATACGATCGGCATCGACCTCGTCGCGATGAGCGTCAACGACATCCTCGTCCTGGGCGCCGAGCCGCTGTTCTTTCTCGACTACTATGTCTGTGAGCGGCTCGACCTGGCGATCGCCGCCGATGTCATCAAGGGCATCGCGGCCGGCTGCGAGCAGGCGGGTTGCGCCCTCATTGGCGGTGAAACGGCAGAGCATCCCGACGCATTTGTCCCCGGGGAATACGACCTCGCAGGCTTCGCGGTCGGCGTCGTCGAGAAATCGAAGGCCATCGACGGGACGCGGATACGTGAAGGTGACATCCTGCTCGGACTCGGATCGAGCGGACCCCACTCCAACGGCTTCTCGCTGATTCGCAGGATTGTCGACGTGGCAAACGCCGATCTGGCGAGGCCGCTTGCCGGAGCCGACGACTCGCGCACGCTCGGCGAGCTGCTACTCGAGCCGACGCGAATCTACGTGAAGCCGGTGTTGGCCCTGCTGCAGAGCGTCGACGTGAGGGGCATGGCGCACATCACGGGCGGCGGGCTGCTCGAAAACACCCATCGGATGTTTCCGGAGGGTCTCGCCGCACGCCTCGAACGCGGAAGCTGGCCACAGCCCGCGATCTTCGAGTGGCTCGAGAAGGCAGGCAATGTCGCCGTTCCCGAGATGAACCGCGTCTTCAACTGCGGCATCGGGATGATACTCGTCGTCGCGCCCGCAGACGCGGAACGCGCGGCGGCGCTGCTTGCCGGGGGCGGCGAGAACGTCTATCGAATCGGCGCTGTCGTGCGACGGGCGCCCGGCGCGCCGGCAACGGTCGTCGTCTAGCGCGGCCCCGCCTCGGTTCGTTGCCCCAGATCCCGGCCGCCGTGGCAATCCCGCGCGTCACCGTCCTCGCCTCCGGCCGCGGCACGAATCTCGCCGCGCTCCTCGCAGCCGAGCGCAACGGCTGCCTCGCCGGAACGATCACGGCGGTGGTCGGCAATCGCAGCGAGGCGCCCGCGCTCGCGATTGCGCTCGCGCACGGCGTCGCCACGTCGGTTGTCGAGCACCGGGACTTCGCCGATCGCGATTCCTTCGACGCCGCGCTCGCCGCCGTCATCGACAAGAGCGAGCCGGATCTCGTCGTGCTCGCCGGCTTCATGCGCGTTCTCGGCGCACCGTTCGTTTCCCGTTACGCCGGCCGCATGCTCAACATCCATCCATCGCTTCTGCCGTCATATCCCGGTCTTTGCACGCACCGTCGCGCGCTCGCCGACGGCGTGCGGATTCATGGTTGTACCGTCCATTTCGTGACGGTCGACGTCGACCATGGTCCGATCGTGATGCAGGGCGCCGTTGCCGTGCGTGACGGCGATGACGAGTCCGCATTGGCGGCGCGAGTGCTGGAGGTCGAACACCGGCTCCTTCCAGCGGCGGTCCGCGCGTTCTGTGAGAATCGGCTCGTCATCGAAGGGCGCAGGGTGCACGTTAGAGACGAGTCTGTGCCGGTCGATGCATTGGAAGTGCCGTCGTCGGCCGCCTGATCCACCGAAACCCATCCGCCGGCATCCTCTTTGAACACGTTCTGCATCGATACGCCGCCCGTACCCGCCGCGCAGGCGAGGCCCACCGCCTTCGGCCCGAATCGGCCGCGGCGCGGCCTTGTCGTCGCCCTTATCGCATCGATCGCGTTGCACCTGGCCTTCTCCTTCTGGCCGACCGATATTCCGGCCACCCCCGACACGATCCCGCTGCAGGCGACGATCACGGAGATGCCGCCGCCGCCCAAGCCCGCGCGCCCGGTATCGGCAAAGCCGCGACCAACGCCGCAGCGAGCGACGGCGCCAGCAACGCCGCCGGCACCGGAGCCAGCCTCGACGGCGGCGCCTGAGGCGCCTCCGACCGAGCCCACCGCGGAGGCGATTGCGACCGGCCCGGAACCGTCGACCGAGATTGTCGCCGCGGAATCGGCCGCGGCCACGCCCGCGACACCTCCGAAGACACTGCCACGGCGCGTCGACCTCGTTTACAAGGCGTTCCTCGGGACCCATGGGTTCGTGATCGGTGAAGCCGTCTACCGCTTCGAGCACGCGGCAAACGAATACCGGATCACGACGATCGGCGAGGCAAAAGGGCTCGCCGCGCTCTTCATTCGCGGCCAGGGCAAGGTGGAAAGCCATGGATTGATCACCGCGGCAGGCCTGCAACCCCACGAGCTCGCCGTCGAGCGCGGCAGCAAGGAACGGCGTGAAACGGCTGTCTTCGACTGGGAAATCGGAATGATCACGCTTCACGACCAGAGGGCCGAGGTGCTCGACCTACCCACCTTCGATCCGCTATCGCTGATGTGGCAGGCCTATTTCACGCCGCCGGTCGACGATACGCAAACGCTTGCCGTGGCGACGACGCGCCGCGTGGGCCGCTACACGCTCACCCGCGAGGGCCAGGACATGATCACGTGGCCGCAGGGCGAGATCGCGACCGAGCGTTGGCATCGCCGGAGCGAGGACGGCAAGACCGACGCGTACATCTGGCTTGCGCCCACGCTTCGCTACATTCCGGTGAAGATGCGCGTCACGGCGACGAACCGGGGTACGATCGAGGCACTGCTCGATTCGATTCGCGTCGACGAATCGACCGAGCAGCAATGACGCTCCGGGCGAACCAGATCGCGGGCCTCGCGGCGGCGATCGCCCATGTTCGCCCGCTCGGGCGTCCCGCCGACCAGCTGATGCACCAGTTTTTCCGGCAGCACCCGGCGATGGGGCAACAGGACCGCGCGTTCGTCGCAGACGGCGTGTTCGCCTACCTCCGACGGCGGCGCTCGCTCGAAGAGCTCGCGCAGACGACGCGCCCTTCACATCTTGCGCTGGCCGTGACGACCCGTGAGCTGGGGATCGGGGTCCGCGAAATGCAGGCCGTGCTCAACGCCGCCGACGCCGATTGGCTCCGCGCATTCAAATCGCGCCTCGGGACGCCGCTGGCGCCGGCGGTCGCCGCCGACCTGCCCGATTGGCTCTGGGCGCGACTCGGCACGGCATTTGGCGACATTGAACGCGAGGCCCTCGCCCGAGCATGGCTCTCGCCCGCGCCGCTCGACCTGCGTATCAATCCGTTGAAGACCACGCGCGACGCCGCGCGTGCGGCGCTTGCGGCGTCGGGCATTGCGGCGGAACCGACGCCATTGTCTCCGCTCGGGTTGCGGGTCTTCGGCCGGCCTTCGCTCGCACGGCACCCGTTGTTCACCAGCGGCGCGCTCGAGGTCCAGGACGAAGGCAGCCAGCTCGTCGGGTATCTCGTTGCGCCCAAGCGCTCCGACATGGTCGTGGATTTTTGCGCGGGCGCCGGCGGCAAGACGCTTCTGCTGGGCGCATTGATGCGCTCGCAGGGACGGCTCTACGCGTTCGACACGCACGACCGCCGCCTTCTCAACCTCAAGCCACGACTCGCGCGCTCGGGACTTTCCAACGTGCACCCGCAGTTGATCGCGCACGAGCGCGATACGAAGATCAAGCGTCTCGCCGGCAAGATCGATCGCGTGCTGGTCGACGCGCCGTGCACCGGATTCGGCACGCTGCGCCGCAACCCCGACCTCAAGTGGCGCCAGCAGGAGTCCGCGCCCGCCGAGCTTGCAGAGAAACAGCGCGCGATTCTTTTCTCGGCCGCCACACTGGTGAAACCGGGCGGCCGCCTGGTCTACGCAACATGCAGCGTTCTTCCCGACGAGAACGAAGCGGTCGTCGACGCGTTCCTCGCCGCGCATCCAGGCTTCGCGCGGGTCGATGCGGCTGGCGAGTTCGCGCACGCCGGAATTCCGCTCGACACCGGCACCGTGCTACAGATTCTTCCGCACAAGCACAATTGCGATGGCTTCTATGCCGCGGTGATCGCGCGGACGCCATGACCCGCAGCTTGGTCGCGCGCGGCAATCGCTGCCATTGCTGCGCCCCTCACTAGTCGCGCGCGGCAGTCGCTGCCATTGCTGCGCTCCTCGCTTCTTTCGCCGCTGATCCGCGGCGTCTTTGCGCACGCGCGATCCGCGCGGGCGTTTGCCCGTCGCGAATTCCGGTAGACTTTCCGCATGCTCGCTCCGATCGATTTCAGCCGTATCGAGATCGCACTCTCCTCGCAGACGAGCTGGTTGGAACTTGGCATCGTCGCCATTTGCTTCGCGCTCGGCTGGTCGCTCGATCGGCGCGTGCGCTTGAAGTCCGCTTCCGGCGCGGGATTCGTCCGCGTGGGTCTCGGCAGCGTGAATCGACTGCTTTTCCCGCTGGTGACGCTCGTGTTGCTGGTCGTCGCCGACGCGGCCTTTCGGCATTGGCACCCGCCGTTCTTCCTCGCGATTGCCATCCCGTTGACGGTGGCGCTGGCGGTAATCCGCCTTCTCGTCTACGCGATGCGCGAACTGTTCGGCTCGCCCGCGTGGCTGCCCGCGTCGGAGCGTGTCATCGCGTTCACGATCTGGGGAATCGTGCTCCTCCAAGTCACTGGCATCCTGCCCGGACTCTGGGCCGAGCTCGACGCGATGGAAATCCCTGTCGGAGACAAGCGCGTCTCCGTGTTCGAACTCTTGAAGGGCGGGGTCGTCGTGATCCTGACGATCGCGGGCGCGCTGTGGCTTTCGGGCGTCATCGAGCAGCGGCTCTCGAGGGCCGCAAACCTCGACAGCAGCCTTCGTGTCGTGCTGAGCAAGTTCCTGCGCGCGGTTCTGCTCATCCTCGGCGTTCTGATCTCGCTGCAGGCCGTCGGGATCGACCTCACCCTGCTGACGGTGTTCGGTGGCGCGTTGGGCGTGGGGATCGGCCTGGGCCTGCAGAAACTTGCGAGCAACTACATCGCCGGCTTTACCATCCTGCTCGATCGCTCCATCCGGCTGGGCGACATGATCACGGTCGACAATCGCTTCGGCGTGGTCGCCAAGCTCACGTCGCGCTATGTCGTCGTCCGCAGCCTCGACGGAATCGAGGCCGTCATACCCAACGAAACCCTCGTCACGACGACCGTTCTGAACCACTCGTATTCGAACCGCGAAGTCCGCCTGGCGCTGCCCGTGCAGGTGAGCTACGACAGCGACGTCGACCAGGCGCTGAAGCTGATGGAGGAGGCTGCGCGGTCCGAGCCGCGTGTGCTGAAGGCGTCGAACGAGCCGGCGGCCTTTCTCGTCAGGTTCGCGGACAGCGGGATCGATCTCGAGCTCGGCGTGTGGATCAACGACCCCGAAAACGGCCAGCTCAACCTTCGGAGCGCGCTCAACAAGTCGATCCTGCGATCATTCGTCGCCAACGGCATCCGGATTCCCTTTCCGCAGCGCGAAGTGCGCCATCTCGGCCTGCCCGGCGGGACCCAGATTGCCGAGCCGGGTCCCGGCCGGGCCGGAACCGCCGGCTGATGGCCGGACCCCGCGCTGGAAGCCAGCGCCAACGCCTTGTTTTACAAAGAGAGATTTGCGCCGACGAGGTGCGGTATTCGGGTATAATGCTCGGATCACTACAACGGGCACCCGGCCACCGGCCACCGCCCCAAAAGGATTTCCCTGATGCCATTTGATTTTATCGACTTCGCCGCGCACGGTCTCATGCCGCTTCCGTGGTGGGGCTATATCGTTTTCGCGCTGGCCGTGACGCACGTCACGATCGCCTGCGTCACCATCTTCCTGCATCGTGCGCAGGCCCACCGGGCGCTCGACCTGCATCCGGCGGTCAGCCATTTCTTCCGGTTCTGGCTGTGGCTCACGACGGGCATGGTGACCAAGGAGTGGGTGGCGATCCACCGCAAGCACCACGCGAAGGTCGAGACCGCCGAGGATCCGCACAGCCCGCAGACACGCGGGATCAATACGGTGTTGTGGGGCGGCACGGAACTTTATCGTGCCGAGGCGAAGAATGCGGAGACGATCGAGAAATACGGTCGCGGGACTCCGGACGACTGGATGGAGCGCAATGTCTACACGCGCTTCTCGTGGGAAGGCGTCGGCCTGATGCTGATGATCAACATCATTCTGTTCGGTGGCGCCGGTGTCACGATATGGGCGATCCAGATGGCGTGGATTCCAATCACGGCCGCCGGAGTCATCAACGGTATCGGTCACTACTGGGGCTATCGCAATTTCGCGTCTGCCGACGCGTCGACCAACATCGTGCCCTGGGGCATCCTCATCGGCGGTGAGGAACTCCACAACAATCACCACGCGTACGGGACATCGGCCAAGCTTTCCTCGCGCTGGTACGAATTCGATCTCGGTTGGACCTATATCCGGATCCTGGAACTCCTCCGCCTTGCCGATGTGCGCAAGGTCGCCCCGAAACTTCGGGTCGCTCCGTCGAGCAAGCCGGTGCCGGACGTTGCGACACTGCAAGCCGTGATCGCGAATCGCTACGCGGTTGCGGCAGCCTACGCGCGCACGCTTCGCGAAACCTGCGCCGTCGAAATCCGCCGGCTGCGCACTCGTGCCGGCCGCAGCGAATTTGCCGACGTGCCGAGCATGCGCAGGATCAAGCATTGGCTGTCCGGTGACACGATTCGATCGCTGCGCGAGCGTGAGCATGCGGCGCTCGCGAGGGCGATGGAGAAAAGCCGGGCGCTCGCGACCATCTACGCGATGCGGCAGGAGCTCAATGTCTTGTGGGAGCGCTCGACGGAATCGAGCGAACAGCTGCTTGCCCGATTGCAGGACTGGTGCCAGCGCGCCGAGGCCTCGGGCATCGCTCCCCTTGCCCAGTTCTCGCTCCAGCTCAAGCGTTACGCTTAGCGATAGCACGCGGCCCGCGAAAAAAAGCCCGCCAGTCGGCGGGCTTTTTTGTGGTCGGTCGATCCTTCGTCGGGAGCGGCTCCGGATGACGCACTGTACGCCGGTTACTTGAGCTTCGTTTCCTTGTACGTGACGTGCTTGCGGGCGACCGGATCGAATTTCTTGATCTCCATCTTTTCCGGCATCAGTTTCTTGTTTTTCATTGTCGTGTAGAAGTGGCCGGTTCCGGCCGACGACTCGAGTTTGATCTTTTCGCGCATGGTCGGGCTCCCCTAGAGCTTGTCCGTCAATAAATCACGTATGCGAATTCGGCAGGTCAGACGCGTTCGCCGCGCGCACGGAGCTCGGCAAGGACGACTTCGATGCCGTTCTTGTCGATCGTCCGCAACGCGGCATTGGTGAGCCGCAGCCTGATCCAGCGATTCTCGCTTTCCAGCCAGAACTTCCTCCGCTGGAGGTTGGGCAGGAAGCGACGCTTGGTCTTGTTGTTGGCGTGCGAAACGTTGTTACCCACCATGGGGGCCTTGCCGGTAATCTGACAGACTCGAGCCATCGCTCGCTCCTTCGGGTTCGGGACTACTCTGACGCAAAGTCGAATATTGTAACCGAGTTACTGCCCATCATTCAAGCGCTTAGGTAAGGCGGCGAAGCGCATCGCCGCCAACGCAACTCCGCGCCCGCCGCGTCAGAGCAGGCCGCGCTCGGCAAAAAATGGAGCGCTCACCATTTTTCGCCGAACGTGGACTTATCTAATATGTGGAGTTGCGCTGTCCGGCGCGAAATCCTCCGCGCGCATGCACGGGAGGGCTCCACATTTCTTAGAGGCGGCGCAGCCATCCGGCGAGCTCTGAGCCGTCGATAAGGAGGCGGCCACCGGGCGGCGGACTGAGAGCATCGGGGAACACCTGCGCGATGGCCTGGCGCTTGAGGTCGAGGTCGGCGCGCGCGTAGCGCATGGTGGTGTTGAGCCCCGCGTGTCCGAGCCATTGACTGATCGTGGCAAAGTCGACGCCGGCCTTGAGAAGCGCGACGGCAGTGCTGTGCCGCACCGAATGCGGATGGAGGCGTTTGCCGCGCAGTGTCGGGGCCGCGTGGCTGGCTTTGCGGAGGTAGCGCCGCAGCAGGTAGCGGACGCCGTAGCGGGTGAGCGGACCGCCGCGGGCGTTGATGAACAGCCGCGAGCTGTCATCAGGCGCGGATTGCTCGCGCAGCAGCTCACGGAGCAGTCCTGCGGTTGCGGGCCACAACGGGCAAAGCCGTGTCTTCTGCCCCTTGCCGGTTAGGCGGACCTGCGCGGGTGGGTCGAAGCGGATGTCAGCCGGTTTGAGGTCGAGCACTTCCTGGACGCGAGCGCCGGTATTGAACATCAAGGCGAATAGCGCATAGTCGCGACGCCCGGAAGCCGTGGAGCGATCGATAACTCTTTAGCAGCGCGTCGATTTCGTGGCGATCGAGGTACTCGATGGGTGCTTCGACGGCGCCGCGCTTGAAAGGAATCCCGATGACGCGCTGCAGGCCTGCGAGGTGCTCGGGCGGGTGTGTCGCCAGGAAGCGCGCGAGCACATGGATGGCGCCAAGGCGCGCGTTGCGCGTGGCTATGCCATTGTGGCGCTCGGTCTCGAGCGAAGCGAGGAAGCGCGTGATGCGCTCGACGGATAGGTCTGCGATGTCGAGGCGCTCGATCGGACGGTGGGCGTCACGCACCGCGAACTGCAGGAGGAGCACGATCGTATCGCGGTAGCTGTGCAGCGTATGCGGGCTGACGCCGCGCTGGATGGGCAGGAAGTCCTCGAAGAACTCGACGAGGTCGCGGCCGAGCGCGGTCGGAGTGGTGCGGTTCATGATGCGCCTCCATCGATGACATCGCCGCATGCGCGGCCGAAGCGCTCGCTGGCGAGCGCGACCACGGCTGGCGTGTAGCGCAAGTAATAGGCGGTCGAGTTGATCGACACGTGCCCCATGTAGAGCGCGAGATGTGGCAGGTGGGCCTGCACGTCCGCCTCGGTTTCGTACCAGCGGCGCAGCGCAGCGACGGCGAAGCCG
>CAWJMQ010000026.1:0-124799 GCA_963844005.1 uncultured beta proteobacterium
CAGAAGCAAGACAAACCGACGTGATCCCGACGTTCGGGAGGCATGGCGGTGGACTGGTTCTTCGGGGGAATCTTCCCAGGAGGAGATCCTGCGGCGATATGACCGCGAATTTCGCCGTGCGCTCATCTCCGCATGCGGCTCACGAGTTCTTCTCGACACGCATGCCGCGATCTATGACAAGTACCTCCGTTACCTCATGATCGCGGCCGCCTTCCGCGGCGACGCCGCCGTGCGCGAACACCGCGCGCTGCTGAATTTTGCGCTGGATCGCGACTGGCGCTCTGCGCAGGCGACGATCGTCACGCATATTCAGGACTGCGTCGTTCAAATGCTCGCCGGAGGATCGGTCGGGTAGCGACGCCACCTCACCGCCGCGCCGCTACCCGGGCACCGCGACGGTACTCAGGCCGGACGCGCTCGTGCAACGTCGACCCACGCGCCTTCGCGTTGCGACGCCACGCAGGCCTCGATGAACGCCATCGTGTGCGCACCCTCCTCGATGCGAGGATAAGGGAGGTCAGGCACCGGCGCGGAAAGTTCCCGCGCGATCCTCTGCTGCGCAACTTCCGCGTAGATGTTGGCGAACGCCTCGCGCAATCCCTCCGGATGGCCGCGCGGCGTCCGCCCCGCGGCGATGATTTCGGCCGGCAGAAACGCGTCGCCACGGCCGATGACTCGCGTCGGCTCGCCGTGGAGCGCGAGCTTCAAATAACTGGGTTCGCGATGCGACCAGTCGAGCATGCCTTTTTCACCGTAGACGCGCAGGCGGATGTCGTTTTCGCCGCCGGCAGCGGCCTGCGTAACGGTGAATGTGCCGTGCGGGCCGCCTTCGAATTCGACGAGCGCCGAAACATAGTCGATGACCTTGCGGCCCGGCAACAGCGCGCGGACGTCGGCGACGACGCGCGTCGTGGCGAGACCCGAAACGAAGCTCGCGAGATGTTGTGCGTGACAGCCGATTGCGCTCATGACGAGCGCCAGCCCGCTGCGCTGCGGGTCGAGCACCCAGCGCAGGCGGCTGTTCTGCGGGCCGTCCTCGATGCGCGTCGCGAGCGCGCTCTGGATATATTCGACCTGCACCAGACGAATCGCTCCCAGCTCGCCGTCGCGCACCAGCAGCCTTGCGTAACGCGTCATCGGATACGCGGCGTAACCGTGCGCGATCGCGAATAGCCTGTGGTGGCGGCGCGTCCGCGCGACGAGGTCGGCCGCCTCCGCGAAAGTCTGCGTGACCGGCTTGTCGCAGACCACGTCGAAGCCGGCGTCGAGTGCCGCGGCGGCGAACGCGTAGTGGGTGTCGTTGGGCGACATGATCGCGACCGCGTCGATGCGGTCCGGTCGCTGCGTTTCCTTCTCGAGCATTTCGGCGACGTCGCCGTAGCTGCGCCCGGAATCGAGTCCCATGCCGACGCCGGCCGCGCGGGAGCGCGCCGGGTCGCTCGAGAATACGCCGGCGACGACGCGCCACCAGCCGTCCATCTCGGCCGCTCCGCGGTGCATGCGGCCGATCCAGGCGTCGGGCCCGCCGCCGACAATCGCCAGCCGCAACGGACGCCCGAATTGCTCACGTAGTGCTGTCATGCCGCCTCCTCGTTCGATGCGCGCCTTCGCGCATTCGCTTCAATACCATTTAGAATCGCGAAGCCATCGGAATCAACGCACGGGACCGATTCACATGCGCCGCAGCATACTCGATGAAGACCGGATCCACCCGGCGATCCGCGACAAGATCGCGGGTCATCACGCCGACATCGTGCGCGAGGTCGAGGCGGCGGTCGCGGCGAACGATGTCGTCGTCGTGGGAATGAAGGGGAATCCGCACCCCCGAAGGGCCCGAAAGTTGCTCGACGCGCGCGGAATCGCCTATCGGTACCTCGAGTACGGAAGTTACCTCAACGGATGGCGTCGTCGCAACGCCCTCAAGATGTGGACCGGATGGCCGACGTTTCCGATGATCTTCGTGAAGCGCGCGCTTGTCGGCGGGGCAAGCGATCTTGAACGGTTGATCGAGAGCCGAGAGATTGCGCGGATGTTGGCCAAGTGATCGAGGTCCGATCCCCGACCCGATGATCCGGATCCAAGCCGCCGAGATCGTGTGGACCGCCGTCCGCGCGCAGGGTGCAGGCGGCCAGAACGTCAACAAGGTCTCCACGGCACTTCACCTGCGTTTCGACGTTCGCGCGTCGTCGCTGCCCGATGCGGTCAAGACGCGGCTCATGTCGCGAAACGACCAGCGGATCACCGGCGACGGCGTCGTCGTCATCAAAGCGCAGCGCTACCGGAGCCAGGAAAAGAATCGCGACGACGCGCTGGCGCGGCTGCAGGAGCTCGTCGACAGCGCCGCCGCGGTGCCGCGCCCGCGCAAAGCGACGAAGCCGACGAAGGGCTCGCAGCGCCGACGCGTCGATGGCAAGGTCAAGCGGGGCCAGATCAAGGCGGGACGAGGCAAGGTCGTCGAGTAGCCGGCGTCGAGCGGTCCGCGCCGCACATGACGGCCCTGCCCCTTGGCTCCGGCGCGTTGTCAACTCGCTTTCGCCAGGATGCAATTTCGCATACCGATTGGGCGGGGTCATAATGCGTCGATGCGCCGCACCGCCCTTCTCGCGGGCGCGACCGGTCTCGTGGGTCGCGAACTGCTGATGCTGCTGCTCGACGACAGCGAAGTCGCCGACGTCGTCGTCCTCTCCCGTCGACCCATCGCGACACCCCATCCCAAGCTGCAGCAGGGCGTCGTCGAGTTCGACCAGCTGCACAATTTCGTGCTCCCGCCCGTCGACGACTATTATTGCTGCCTCGGCACGACGATCAAACGGGCCGGGACCCGGGAAGCCTTTCGGGAGGTCGACCTCGTCTTTCCGGTGACGATCGCGCGGATGGCATTGGCTTCCGGCGCGACGCGGTGCCTTTTCGTCTCGGCAATGGGCGCCAACCCGCAGTCGCTCGTGTTCTACAGCCGGACCAAGGGTGAGCTCGAGGCCGAACTCAAGCGCCTCGAGTTCGAGGCGGTCTACGCGTTCCGCCCGTCGCTGCTCACCGGCGACCGGGCGGAGTTCCGCGCCGGTGAGGACGTCGCCGTCGCAATCGCGCGACCCTTGTCGATCCTGCTGCCGGCGAAGCTTCGCCCCATCGCGGCCGCCGACGTCGCGCGGGCGATGCAGGCATGTGCGAAGCGCGAGAAGGCCGGCCGCTTCATCGTTCCGTCCGATGAGATCCGCCGCATCGCAGCGGCAACGCACTCCTCGCACTCGGCTCCGCCTACTTTGCGAAGGGCATAAGGATCATTCGGCGGGCTTCCGGTTTCATCGGGCCGGCACCATCACCAGCCGTTCGGTGCCCGATTCGGCGCCCCATGCTTCGCCGGGGCGACCGAGCATCTGCCGCACGCCGGCCCCCGGGCGGTCAGAAGGAAAACTCTCGAACTTCTCCGTGACCGGATCGAATTTGACGATCGCGTTGGCCGACCACTCGGTGAGCCACACCTTGTCCTTGTCGTCGACCCACACCGAGTACGTGCGCGGCTGATCGCCCGGGAGTTTCCACTCGCGCCACGCGCGCGCCGCGGGGTCGTACATCCCCACATGACCCGTATTCCAGTAGCTGATCCAGATCCGACCCCTGGAATCGGACCAGACTCGTCGCGCGCCCTGGTCCTTCGTCGGCGGTTCGAGGACCGTCGCCGCGCCCGTTTCGGTATCGATACGCGCGATGTGGCTGCCAGCAAGCGACGCATAGTAGACATCGCCAGCCGGAGTCGTCGTGATGCCGTAGGGACCGCGACCACCCGGCGCCTTCCATACTTGCATGTCATTGGTCTCCGGGACAAGGCGGCCGTAGTAGCCGCTTTGCCCGGTAAACCACACACGTCCCTTCCGGTCGAACGTGAGCGTGTTGAGATTCGCGTAGTCGGCATCCTTGCCCAACGACCACACTCGCACCGCGCGCGTCTTCGGATCGACGCGCACGATCGCGTTCTGGCCGCCGTCGGTGATCCACGGCGCACCGTCGGGCCCGACGACCACACCATGCGGCGCGGATCTCGGCCCAAGCACGATCTCTTCGTACTTCCCCGTCTTCGGATCCAGAATGCCGAGCCTGCCCGTCGTTTGCGCCGTGTAGTACACCAGCCCGTCGGCCGCTGGCGCTGCGGCAACATCGTGCGGATGCGAACCGCGCGCCACGTCGAAGTAGACGGGCTCCGTGCCGGACGCATAGGACCGCAGCGCGATGGACGTCAATACGCCGCCAATGGCGATGAGCGAAGCGGCCTTGAATGTCAAACGAGCCATGATCGTCTCCTTTGTCAGGAAATCCTCGATGAGGTACGCGTATATTGTGCATCGAGCCGGAGCTTTTCGAGGCCATGGTGCGGGAGGTGATGCGAGGCAGAGCGTGAACGCCGGCATCCAATCTGACTGAAGGCCGTGCGGGCCGCTCGCCAGCCGCTTTGCGGGCGGGTATCATCGAATCGGTCCGACGCCTCGCTGGTGCCGCGGACCGACACTAAGGAGAGGACACTATGGCAAAGAAAGGTTCCACCACCGACGGGGTCTATCGCGTCACCGAGGTCATCGGAACGAGCAAGATTTCCTGGGAAGATGCAGCCAAGAATGCCGTGGCCACGGCGAGCAAGACGCTGCGCGACCTGCGCATCGCGGAAGTTTCCAAACTCGACATGAAGGTCGAAGAAGGCAAGGTCGTCGCCTATCGCTGCCGCGTCCAGCTGTCGTTCAAGTACGACGGTTGAATTCGTCGCGTTTGACGGCGGGGACCAATTCGGATCTTGGTCCCCGCGTTCTTCGACGCCGCGTCTCCAGGGAAATCGCAGCTGGCGACCGATTCCGACGCTAACCGGCGGACAATATCCAGGTCGTCCTAGCGTCCGCCGTCGACACGACTCGCCACGCGGCACTGCGGCACGTGTCCCCAGTATCCCTCGCAATACTGCCACCGCGTTCGCTGGTCGCACAGAACGCCGGCGATGAAATTGTCGCGCGCACAGCGCGCGAGCTCGGCATTCATCGCCTGCCATCGATCGGGGACCGACGGTGCGTCCTCGATCGCGGCAGGCGCGAGATTCGCCGTCGACGCGGAGCCAGCAGCCTCATCCGGCGGAACCTGCGTCGCCTCGGACTCAGTCGAAGGGGTTTGTGGTCTCGCTTCCGACGATGGCACAGCCGATCTCGCCACCTTCGCGTCCGCTCTCGCGATCCGCGCATACGGCTTCGGTGCAACGGGTAGGGGCGCCAACGCGCGCGCTGCGGCGACGTGCGCGTCCGGCCCTGTCTCGTTCAATTCGGCGGAAATCGGCGCGACCACCGCATCCGCGGCCCTCGTCTCGAGTGCCGATGGGGCGCGCGGTGCTGCAACCGGACCACGAGTCTCGACGGCAACGGCGCCGACCCGATCCGGTTCGTCCTCGATCTCCTGAACTGCGAAATAGCCGGTCACGGCCACGGCCGCGCCAAAGATGGCGATCGCCGCGCAGGCGCCCAAGGTGCCTGGAACCGCGGGCGTCGCAAACCAGCTTGAGCGGGGGGCAGGTGAAACGCGCCTGTGTCCGCTATCACGGCGGCGGCCGGAATCCGCGCCCGAAATCGCCAACGGAAGGAACTGGGACACGACCGTCGGAACCTGACGCGCACGCTTCAACGCTGCCTTGCATTGCTCGCACAGCTTGGTGCCGCGCGGCGCCTTTCGGCCGCAGATCCGGCACTTGATCCAAAGCGGTTCCGCTGCAATCGGAGTGACCGTCACGCCCATCATTCCCTCGACGCGGAGCCCCATGACAACGTCATAGTAGCACAAGGAATCGTGCGGTGCGCAACCCCCGCCCTCAGGTCGCCTTCGATTCGGCCAATGCGACCGCCTTCTTCGGGTTGATCAGTACACGCCGGCCATCGGCGGTCCGATCAGCGGTATCGCGGATCAGTGCAATGACTTCCGTCGGCTTCAGTTTGGGATTCACCGCCAGGATCTTTGCCGCGAGGTTCGCGACGTTGGGCGAAGCCATCGAGGTCCCGGATTCCGCGATCCTTTCGCCGCCGGGAATCACGCTTTCCACCTGATAGCCGTTGGCGTGCGCGACGACGGTCGGACCGTAGCTCGTGAACGACGCCTCGTCACCGGCGCGATCCACCGCGCCGACGGTCATCAGGTTGGGCAGCACAATGCCTGCCGGGATGTCCTCGACAAACGTGGCGTCCTGATTGCTGTTGCCGGCCGCGGTGATGAACAGAATTTCCGGTGCGCTCGCGAACGCCTTCGTCAATCCGTTCTTCGCGATGTCGAAGTACTCGCGAGCGATGGCCCTGCGCTCCTCGGTGGTCTTGCCGATCCCGCACACCTCGAGGTCCTTCTCGACGCCCTTCACGCTGCCGCCCCAGCTCATGTTGACGACGCGCACGCGATTCCTTTTCATGAAGTCGACCGAGGCCTGCGAATTGCGCGCATCCTTCTCGGCAAGCTCCCTGGTTGGACACGGATCGGGCAACAGTGTGTGGCCAAATTCGATGCGTGCCGTCGCTATCCTCGCGTACGGATTTCCCTCGACGGCGATGCCCGCCACATGGGTACCGTGCATCCAGGTGCCGGCGAGTCGAAGCTCCTCGATCGTGCTCTTGTACTCGTCCGGTTTCAGCGCCGACAGGAATTTCTTCAGATCGCTCGCTTCGGGGCTGTCGATGTTCGATCGCAGGTCCGAGAAACCCTTGAGCCGCGATCTCATCTGCGACACCTTGCCGCGCAAGTCCGCGGGGATCGGCACGAGTTCGCCCGTCGCGGGGTTCGCGTACTTGTCGAATGCGATCAGCGCCGGCTTGCCCAGTGCATCCACCACAACGCGATCCTTGAATAGTGCGGTGTCGACGCCACTGTCCCAGACGGCGATCGCGACCGGTGCGTAGGGACGTTCTGGAGGCAGCTCGACGCTCCGCGCCCCCCAGATATCCGGCTTGTCGACCTTGTGTGCGGCAAGGTACGGTGTATAGGTCGCGATCAGCGACTCCTTGAGCGGCAGCAAGAACGTCAGCCGGTACTTGGCTCCGACGATCATCGGTGCGAGGTCGGACGACAGGGAACCGGCCTTGTCGACGGTCGGCTGCAGCACGTTGTTCACGTAGCCTAGCGCCAGAGCCTCGGAGAGGATCTCCATGCCCATCTTCGCTTCCTTGATCTCGTTCTGGACAACGTCGTATGACATTCCGGCAAGGTCGGCGGCGACGAGACGCGAGACTTCACGGCGGTAGGCATCAGACGCGCTGTTGCCGACCACGCGCCTCGCTTCGACGATCGCACGCACGGTCATTCCCGAGAGCAGTTTGTCGGCGGGCTTCTCTTCGAGCTCGCGAATCCTCAATGCGCCCGCGAGCGCGTCGTCGTAACGGCCGTCGAGAAGATCGAGCCGCATCAGAACAGCGAGCAACTCGCGCATCTTGGCCCTGTCGTCGATATCGTATTGGGCGAGTATCGACTCGGTGTCGCGCCGCAGTTCCCGGGCGAACGCGTTGAACTTCGCATCGTCGCGGACGAGCGTTTCGAGCTTGCCGTCGACCTTGTACGAAAAGACAGGGAGGTCCGCCGCCCTTTCTACGCGCTTCTTGCTCTGCGCTGCGGCGACGAGCGCGAATTGCAGCGCGAGGATCGTGATCAGCAATCGTGCAAACACGTTCGTATCCTTTGCATGGAGGGTTGGCCGAATCGAATCCGGCCCGAAAGGGTCGTGATCTTACGAATGAAGCCGCCGGCCCTGCCCGCTTCCGACCGGCGCGGGTTGGAGCCGACAGGACGCGATAGGTTCCGACAGCCCGCGCCACAGCGGACGTGACGGCGCCGAGAGTCGAGCCGGTATCCCATCCAAATCGCTGGCCCGCCGTGATAATTCCCGCCGATAATACGTACCCGTCACGCTAACTCGAGGACCACCGAACCCATGACTTCGTCCCGGAAAGTCGCCATTGTCACCGGTGCCGGCACCGGCATCGGCAAAGCCGTCGCCGTCGCGATGCTGAAAGCCGGCTATCGCGTCGCCCTTGCCGGTCGCCGCAGCGAGCCGCTGGAGAAGGCGGTTGCGGAAGCCGCCGCGCCCGGAGGTGATGCGCTTGCCGTCCCCACCGACGTCGGCAATCCGGAGTCCGTCCGCGCCCTCTTTGCGCGCACCCGCCAGGCGTTCGGACGCTTGGACGTTCTATTCAACAATGCGGGCGTCGGCGCGCCGCCAGTCAACCTGGAGGACCTGACGTTCGAACAATGGAAGAACGTCGTCGACATCAACCTCACAGGCGTGTTCCTGTGCACACAGGAGGCGATCCGGCTGATGAAGAACCAGGATCCGCGGGGCGGCCGGATCATCAACAACGGATCGATCTCCGCGCATGCGCCGCGGCCGAATTCGGCACCTTACACGGCGACCAAGCACGCGATCACCGGTCTCACCAGGTCGACGTCGCTCGACGGGCGGAAATACGACATCGCATGCGGCCAGATCGATATCGGTAACGCTGCGACGGAATTGGCAGCTCGAATGGCGAAGGGAGTCCCGCAGGCGAATGGCGAAATCGCCATCGAACCGTTGATGGATGTCGCGCACGTCGCGAGTTCTGTGCTGTACATGGCGAGCCTGCCGCTCGACGCCAATGTCCAGTTCCTGACGGTGATGGCGACCAAGATGCCCTTCATCGGACGGGGGTAGGTTTCCCGGCGCCCGTTCGCACTGGCATCAGAGCCGTCCGGCCTGGTAGTCGGCAACCGCCTGCCGGATTTCGTTCTGGGTGTTCATGACGAACGGCCCGTAGCGCGCGATCGGCTCGCCCAACGGGCGCGCCGCGAGTAGGAGCAGCCGCGCGTTCATGCCCGGGGAGCGGACGGCGAACGTATCCCCGGCGCCAAGAACGCCCAGGTGGCCCGACGAAATCCGGAGTGATCTTGCGCGCGGGCCGATGTCGGCTGCGCCTTCGAACACGTACGCGGCCGCCGAATGGCCGGCCGGCACCGCGATGCCGAAGCTCGCGTCGGCGGGCAACGCGATGTCGAGGTAGATCGGCGACGTCGCGGGCGGATCGACCGGCCCATGGACGCCCGCAATCGCCCCGGCGATGACCTTGATCACGGCGCCCCCCACGTCCGTCACCGTGGGGATGCTTTCGGCCCGGATGTCGAGATAGCGCGCGTCCGTCATCTTCTCCTTCGCGGGCAGGTTGAGCCAGAGCTGGAAGCCCGACATCAGGCCATCCTGCTGCTCGGGCATCTCCGAATGGATGATCCCGCGCCCCGCGGTCATCCACTGCACGCCGCCGGGCCCGAGCAGGCCCGAGTGACCTTTGTTGTCGCGATGGCGCAGCCGGCCCGCCAGCATGTACGTGACCGTCTCGAATCCCCGATGCGGATGGTCGGGAAAGCCCGCGATGTACGCCTTCGGATCATGGGAGTGAAAGGCATCGAGCAACAGAAGCGGGTCGAGCTCGGGCAGCGCACGGGCTCCGATGGTGCGGGTGAGCGCCACACCACCACCGTCCTTTGTCGACTCACCCGCGATCACCTTGACGACTCGACGGGTTGCCGCGGTCGCCGTCTTCGTAGCGGCCGCGTCGTCTGCCGGTGTCCCGCCCTTGGGTACCTCATTCATGTCTCGAGCTCCAAAAACGAGTGCTTTATTGGATGACGATAGTTACGATACCGCGATGAGACCCGGGTTGTCATCGCGGCTCGATCGCCGCCGCTCCCGGACCGGAGTGATGCGATGACCGACGACTACGCCCTTTTGCAGGCGCGCCACCTTATGCAATGCTGGTCCGCGCAAAGGGACTATGCGCCGATCGCTGTCGACAGGACGGAAGGCTGCTGGATCCACACTGCGGACGGGCGTCGAATCTTCGACCTGCGGAGCGCGCACGAGTGCATCAACCTCGGATTCCGCCATCCGAAGGTGCTGGCGGCGATGCGCGCGCAGATGGAATCGGTCGTCTACGTCACCGATGACTTCGCGACCGAGCCCACGGCGAAGCTCGCGCGTCGGCTCGCCGAGCTTGCCCCGGGCGGCCCGGACAAGCGCGTCTTCTTCTCCCAGTCGGGCGCCGCAGCCGTGGAGGCGGCGATCAAGGGCGCGCGAATGCATCGGTACGTGACCGCGTTCGGCGAGCATGCCGACCGCACCGACGCGCCGCAACAGTATCCATATCCGTACAAGATCATCTCGCGCTACCGGTCGTGGCACGGCGCAACGGCCGGCGCGTCGTCGGCCAGCGGAGACCCGCGCCGCTGGTTCCTCGAGCCCCTGACTGCTCCCGGCGTCGTGTTCGCGCCGGATGCGGACGCCTACCGCTCGCCGTTTGGCGACGGACCGGGGGCGACGGAGGCGAACCTTCGCTACCTCGACTACCTGATCGAGCATGAAGGCGGCAACAACAAAGTCGCCGCGATGCTGGTCGAAACCGTGGTCGGGTCGAACGGGATCATCCCGCCTCCGGAGGGGTACCTCCCGGGGCTGCGCGCGCTGTGCGACCGATGGGGCATCCTGCTGATCGTCGACGAAACGATGACCGGCATGGGGCGCACCGGCCGGATGTTCGCGTTCGAGCACTACGACGTCGAGCCCGACATCATCGTTCTGGGCAAGGCGCTGGGCGTCTATTGCCCTATGGCGGCAACGATCTTCTCCGAGAAGATTTCGCGCACGTTCGACGATCACATCTTCGGCCACGGCCAGAGCTTCTCCGGCCACGCGCTAGGCGCCGCTGCCGCGCTCGCCAGCATCGACGTCCTGCACGACGACGGATTGCTCGTCCGCACCCGCGAGCTGGGCGATTACCTCGGAGCCAGACTGCGCGCGCTCGCCGCCCGGCACGCTTGCGTCGGCGATGTGCGCGGGCTCGGGCTGTTCTGGACCATGGAGCTTGTGCGCGACCGCACGACCAAGGCTCCGCTGCGGCGGGCGACCGAAAAGTACGAGCGCACCATCGTCAAGGACGTGTCCGAGTACCTGTTCCGCGAGCGCGATATCTACGTTCCGTCGGACAAGTTCGGCCTCTGGATCGTCCCGCCGCTCGTCGTCACGCGCGACGAGCTCGATTGGGTGTGCGCGGCGATCGACGACGCGCTCGGCTTGGCCGATCGCATGCTCGCCGGCGATTCGGATCGCCCACGTTAGCCAACATGCTGCCTCAGGAACGCGATCGTCCGTTCTCGTGCGAGCTTCGCCGCCGCCGCATCATACGATCCGCGCTGATCGCAGTTGAAGCCATGATCGGCAGCGTAGATGAACACCTGCGCCGCCGGGTGCGCGGCCGCGAACTTTCGCACCCCGTCAACGGGGATAATCGAGTCGCGCTCGCCGAAATGCGCCATCACCGGGCACTTGGGTCGCTCACCGACAGCCTCGAGCATACCGCCGCCGTAGTGCGGGATGGAGCAGGCAAACCCCGGCAACCGCGACGCCGCAAGCCATGCGACGAATCCTCCCCAGCAGTACCCGGTCACGCCGACCTTGCCCGCGCCAGCCACCGCGTCGCGCGCCGCCGCGACGTCCGCCAATGTCGCGTCCGGCTTTGCCTTGGCCTTGAGTTCGCGACCCCTGGCGACGTCCTCCGCCGTGTATCCGATATCGAAGCCGCGCTCGTAACGATCGAACAGTGCCGGCGCGATCGCAACGTAGCCGTCGGCAGCGAATCCATCGCAGACGCTGCGAATGTGGCTGTTGACGCCGAAAATCTCCTGCGCGACGACGAGTGCGCCGCGCGGCGTACCGGCCGGATCGGCTCGGTATGCCGAGAGCACGAAGCCGTCGGCGGCAGTCAGTTCGATCATCCGTCCCATCTCGCGTCCCCCCGTCGAAATCCGATCTGAAGAGCGAATTATCGCATCTGTCGGGCCGCGAGCTTGATACTCTTCCCCTTCCTGGCGATGGCCCGTGGCACATTCGCCCGACGTTCCGGCGTCCACGCCTGTTTCCTCACCGCACCCAGCCCGGACCTATCGACAATGCCCCAGCTCGAGTTTCGATTGAGCGACGACTACGTCGAGCTCAACCGCCTGTTGAAATTGACGGGGATCTGCGAAAGCGGTGGCGCCGGCAAAATGCTAGTTGCGACGGGCAACGTGACGGTCGATGGCATCCGTGAATTGCGCAAGACGTGCAAGATCCGTGCGGGCCAGGTCGTTCGCGTTGGCAGCATGGAGATAACCGTGCGCGGCGCCGGTTCGGCGACATGACGCGATGGCCCTGAAATCCACGATCTTCAAGGCCACGCTGCAGATCGCCGACATGGACCGCGGCTACTACGCCGACCATCCTCTGACCATCGCACGGCATCCGTCCGAAACCGACGAACGCATGATGTTGCGCGTGCTGGCGTTTGCGCTCCACGCCGGGCCCGGACTGTCGTTCGGGAAAGGGCTTTCCACCGACGACGAGCCGGATCTCTGGAACCGCGATCTGACGGGCGCCGTTCGACTCTGGATCGACGTCGGCCAGCCCGATGAAAAGCTGGTGCGGCGAGCCTGCGGCCGCGCACAGCAGGTCGTCATCTACACGTACGGCCGCGGCGCCGACCTCTGGTGGAGCCGCAGCCGCGCCGCGTTGGAACGGATGCGGAACCTGAGCGTTTTCGCCATTTCGATTGCCGCCGGAGGGGTGCTGGCGAACCTGGCACAGCGATCGATGCAGTTGCAATGCACGATCCAGGATGGACACGTCTGGCTCGGCGACAAGGATGGCGCCATGGAAGTCGTCCGGACGGCGGTGCGCAGAGTGCCGCCCCGTAACTGACGCCGTCTGCTATAATTGGTGCACGCGGCACATTGACCAGTCCCCTGCCGCCGTCAGCTCCGACGCTCGACAGCCCATTGTTTTGCCTGCGACTGGCGCCTTTCAAGGCGACAGGCCGATCGTTTTTCGAAAGCCATCATGTCCTTTTCCTCGCTCGGCCTGTCCGACGCGCTCGTTCGCGCCGTGACCGAACATGGTTACACGACCCCCTCGCCCATCCAGATGCAGGCGATCCCCGCCGTGCTCGCGGGCGGCGATCTGCTCGCGGGCGCGCAGACTGGCACCGGCAAGACGGCAGGTTTCGTCCTGCCGATGCTGCAGCGGCTTTCGTCGCCGGCGCCTATGCCGCCGGCGGCGTCCCGATTCTCACGGAAGCCGATCCGCGCGCTGATCCTCACGCCAACCCGAGAACTCGCGGCGCAAGTCGAGGAAAGTGTTCGCGTCTACGGCAAATACGCGAAACAGACGTCCACGGTGATATTCGGCGGCGTCGGCATCGGAGCGCAGACCGCGCAGTTGAAGCGCGGCGTGGACATCCTCGTGGCCACGCCGGGCCGACTGCTCGACCATCAGGGCCAGGGCAATCTCGACCTGTCGCGGGTCGAGATCCTCGTCCTCGACGAAGCGGACCGGATGCTCGACATGGGCTTCATCCGCGATATCAAGCGGATTCTCGCTCTGCTGCCGAGAAAGCGGCAGAATCTGCTGTTCTCGGCGACGTTTTCCGATGAGATCAAGGATCTCGCCGACAGCCTGCTCGACGCACCGGCGCTGATCGAGGTCGCTCGGCGCAACTCGACGGTGGAGATCATCACCCAGACGGTGCACCCGGTCGACCGTGACAGGAAACGCGAACTGCTTTCGCACCTGATCAAGACGCAGAATTGGTTCCAGGTCCTCGTATTCACGCGGACCAAGCACGGCGCCAACAAGCTCGCCCTGCAGCTCAACAGCGACGGCATCACCGCGCTCGCCATCCACGGCAACAAGAGCCAGGGCGCGCGCACCCGCGCGTTGGCGGAATTCAAGGATGCAAGCCTGCAGGTGCTCGTCGCCACCGACATCGCGGCCCGCGGCATCGACATCGACCAGTTGCCGCACGTCGTCAACTACGATCTGCCCAACGTTCCTCACGATTACGTGCACCGGATCGGCCGCACCGGCCGCGCCGGCGCAACCGGTGAAGCGATCTCGCTGGTATGCGTCGACGAGCACGAATACCTGCGCGACATAGAAAAGCTGATCAGGCGATCGCTTCCGCGGGAGATCGTGCCGGGTTTCGAACCCGATCCGCGTGCGCGGGCGCAACCGATCCTGCAGCGGCAAGGGCGTGGCCAGCAACGCAACGGCACCACGCCCGGCGCGACGCACAACAAGGCACGCATTGCGGGCGGAGGGCGTGGCCCGAACCAAGTGCACGGTGCGGACGAGGGTCGCCGCCAGAGCCGTTCTCTGCGGACGAACCCGGAAACAGGTAGCATTGAGCACGGCGGGAAAGACCGCCAAACACGCGGAGGCAAGGATGGCAAAGGGCAAGGGCGGCGGCAGTTTTCCCAACCCCAAGGGTCACACGGGCCCGAAGAATCAGTTTCCGCAGGCGCGCCGACCCCCCACCGCGGTCGTACCGCGAGTCGTCGCCCGGACCAAGGCTAGCCCGAAAGGTCGCTAGGTTCACGGAGCCCGTCGGACTTGCTGTCGCGCGCGCGCCCGCAGCGATTTGGTGCTGCAGTCCGCGGCCCGGCGCGATCGCAATGACGACCCGGCTCCTCGACGCCAGCGCCGTCGAAGAACTGCGTGCGGTCGCGCTGCGCTTCGGAGGCGAGCATTCGGTCCGAAAATCCCGCGCGCTCGCCGCCTGCGCGTCGGGCACCCTCGGCGATCCGTCGCTTCTCCTCGCGTATCACGATTGTCTGCTTTGCCTTCTCGCCTATCCGGAGACGCGCGCGCTCGCCGACGCCGCCCGGACCGAGCTCGACCGCGTCGCCGTGGCCGCACGCAGGATCGTCGAGGAGGGTCCGGCCCGGGCGCGCGCCAAGCTCGCCAACAGCGGCGTCGCGTGGGCGAGCGTGACGATCAACTTCGGATGGGATATCGCGCGCTGGCTCGCCGAACGCTTTCCCGCACGGGCGGAAATCGACTCGTTCGGCGCTGACGGCGTCGCCCTGCAACCGGTCCTCGCCACTGCAATGCCGGCGATGGAATTCGAGCTTGCCGCGTCCGACGAGTCCTCGTCCGATTTCCTCGACCGCGCAAGCGCCGGGCGGCGGGGTTCGCGCCTCGCGTGGATCGTCGCCGCGTTCCAGCGCCTGCCGTGCACCGATTCTCTGCGCGAACACCTGTTCGACCAGTTGAAGGTGTTCATTGCGATCGAGCCGCGCGACTCGATGCTGTCGCGGACCTATGTGCGCGGATTACCGGCGCCGACGTACTTTCACGGCGGCGGCCTTTCGCGCGGCATCGATCTCGCGGCGCTTCTGGCGGAGCCGCTACCGGCGCCGCGCCGGCTGTCCCGCCACGAGCGGTGCGACGTTGTCGACGCCGGCCGCGCAATGCTGGCCTCGCTCGGGCGCGAAACCGATGCGATTGCGCTCGCGCATCCTCCGGGTGTTGCCTATTACGAACTCGGACGCGGCGTCGCGCTTGCGCTGTACACGATGGACCCCGATCGGCGCAGTCCGCTCGATTCGCACGTCGGCATGATGCTGTTCAAGAATCGCGTTCCCGTCGGCTATGGCGGTGGCTGGCCGTTCCTGGGCAGCTGCAGGATCGGCGTCAACATCTTTGCCCCTTATCGCGGCGGCGAGTCGGCGCTTCTCTTCGGCCAAGTCTTGCGCGTCTATCGCCACCAGTTTGCCATCGGCCGCTTCGTCGCCGAACCATCGCAATTCGGCGGCACCGACAAGGAGGGGCTTCAATCCGGCGCGTTCTGGTTCTATTACCGGCTCGGATTCCGGCCCATCGACCACCGGTCGGCGCTGCTGGCCAGCGACGAGTGGGCGCGAATGCAGGGCGACCCGCACTACCGCACGCCGATTACCGCGCTGCGGCGCTTCACCGGTTCCGACATCGAACTCAACCTTGATGCCGTGCCGGAGTGCGAACCTGCGGCCCTGAGCGATGCCACGACCCAATGGATTGGGGAGCGATTCCACGGTAACCGCACCGTGGCGGAACGCGCAGCGACGAAGGTCGTCATCCGCGCGCTGGGCATCACCGATTTGGACCGCTGGCAGGAAAGCGAGCGCCGGGCCTTTCGGGAAATCGCGCTTCTCTTCGCACAAATCGATGATCTCGGAAGCTGGCCGCAAGGCGACAAGCGCGACGCCGTCGCGATGATCCGGGCCAAGGGTCGTGACGAGTTTCGCTTCCACACCATCATCGCCCGGCATCGACGCTTTCGCGCCGCGCTGACGCGTCTCGCTGCGCCTCGATAACGATGAGTTCGCCCGTCGTTGACGAAGCGCCCGTCGCTGACGAAGCGCCCGTCGCGTAGAATCATCCCTTTGCACAGCGCCGTCGTCCGCCGCTGCCCGTTCCGGACCAGATGACCAAACCCAAAGTCACACGGCTGTACCGCGTCAGCACGTCCGCCATTCATGGTCGCGGGGTCTTTGCGGCGCAAACGATCCGCAAGGGAGCGGTGATCGTCGAGTACCGGGGCCAGCGCACGAGCTGGGAAATCGCCAGCGAGCGGCCGGACAGCGACCCGATGAATCCGCAGCACACGTTCATCTTCGAGACGAGCGATGGCAAGGTGATCGACGGCGGTCGCCGCGGCAACGCCGCACGCTGGATCAACCATTCGTGCGACCCCAACTGCAGATCGTTCGAGGACGGCGAAGGCCGGGTATTCATCGAGGCCCGCCGAACGATACCCGCCGGCGACGAACTCACGTACGACTATCGGCTCACGCTCGAGGGCCGCATCACGCGCAAGATTCGGGCGGAGTATGCGTGCCACTGCGGCGCGCAGCGCTGCCGGGGCACGCTGCTGCTCGAGCGCTAGCGTCCCGCGTGTCGATCGTACGCGACGGCGCGCCGCCGCAATCCCTCCAACGCCAACGCGACCGCATTCGGCGAAAACACTCCGGAGCCCGGTCGATGGCAAGAAAGCGCAATACTCCGTCAGCAGGCACGCTTGTCGTATTGGAACACCAATCGCAGATTCTCGCGGACAATCCGCTCGGCGATCCGCACGTTCGCAAGGTCGCCGTATGGCTGCCTCCGCAGTACGACGACGCCGGCAGCAAGGGACACACTCGATTCCCGGTCCTCTACGACCTGGTCGGATTCACCGGTTCGGGGCTCGCGCACATCAATTGGAAGCCCTTCGGCGACAACGTGCCCGAGCGGGTCGCACGCCTCATCCACGAAGAAAAGATGGGGCCGGTGATCGTCGTGTTTCCGGATTGCTTCACCTCGCTGGGCGGCAACCAGTACGTGAACTCATCCGCGATAGGCGCGTACGCCGACTATCTGACGAAGGAGATCATTCCGTTCGTCGATCGCGAGTTCCGAACGCACGGCTCGCGCGAGCATCGCGGCTGCTTCGGCAAGTCCTCCGGAGGATACGGCGCCATCATTCACGCGATGAAGTATGCAAAGCACTGGGGGGCGATCGCCGACCACTCGGGCGACGCCTATTTCGACTTCGTCTACCGCCACGACTGGCCGAATACGCTGAACGAACTCGCGAAATTCCGCGAGCCGAAGCGCGTCGAGGGTGCCTACAACGCGCTGGCCGAAACACGCGTGCGCAAAGGGCTCGCCGCCGGCTTGGACGACGGGCGCGTCCGGCGCTTCCTCGACGCCGTCTGGAAGCGGGAGAAGCTCTCGACCGCCGAGGGGCACACGATCATGAACGTCTGCATGGCGGCGACCTACGATCCGGACCCGAAGGCGCCGCTGGGGTTCCGGTTGCCGTTCAATCTCGAAACCGGCGAATTGCTCGGATCGCGCTGGCGGAACTGGCTGAAGCACGACCCGATCCGGCTCGTCGGGAAGCACGCAGCCAACCTTCGCACGCTGAAAGGCATCTACATCGACTGCGGCTGGCGCGACCAGTACCACATCCATTACGGCACGCGAATTCTTTCGCAACGTCTGGCCGAACTCGGCATTCGCCACACCTACGAGGAATTCGACGACAATCATTCGGACGTCGACTATCGTATGGACGTGAGCCTGCCCTTTCTATACCGGGCATTGAAGCCGTAGGATAGCGCGCCACACGAATCGGGAGCGAAGCATGCGATGGGGCGATTTTCGCCGCAGTGACAACGTCGAGGACCGGACCGAAGGTGGTTCCGGCGGCGGCGGTTTCCCGGTGGGCGGCGGTATCAAGCTTGGGGGCGGCGCGCTCGTCGTGATCGTCATCGCGAGCCTCATTTTCGGAGTCAACCCGCTCGAGATGATCGGCATGATCGAAGGGGGCGGCCCCGCCACGCCTCCCATCCCACAGTCGCAGGCACCTCCGGGCTATGGCCCGCAGTACGCGCCGACGCCGGGACAGGCGCGACCGCCGGCCGCGCAGAAGGACGCGTCCAAGGATTTTGTCGCGGCCGTGCTCGGCGACACCGAGGATGTGTGGCACGCCGTGTTCCAGGCGATGGGCGCGCGCTATGAGCCGCCGCGGCTCGTGTTGTTCCGCCGGGCGACGCGATCGGCTTGCGGCAGCGCATCGGCGGCGACGGGCCCCTTCTATTGCTCGGCGGACCGCGAACTCTACCTCGACACCGCCTTCTTCGACGAGCTTTCGCGGCGATTCGGGGCGCCCGGCGATTTCGCGCAGGCCTACGTGATTGCGCACGAGGTCGGACACCACGTGCAGAACCTGACCGGCACGATGCGCAAGTTCGATCAGCAGATGCAGCGACTGGACCCGCGCGGGCGCAATGCACTGTCGATTCGTCTCGAGCTGCAGGCCGATTGTTACGCCGGTGTCTGGGGGTTCTTTGCACAGCGGAGGAACAAGCTCGAGCCAGGCGACCTCGAAGAGGGCTTCCGCGCCGCCGCGGCCGTCGGCGACGACCAGATTCAGAAGCGCACGCAGGGGGTCGTTGTGCCGGAGTCCTTCACTCACGGCTCGGCTGAACAACGTCTGCGCTGGTTCAGGACCGGGCTGGAAACGGGCGACATGCGAAAATGCGACACGTTCGGATCGCAAGTCCGGTAGCGCCCGCGGAAACCGTGAGAGCATCACTGATGGCCACCCCGATCTCCTCCGCCACTCTAATCGGACGTGAAAAGCCGGTTTCCGATCAGGCACGCGCCATCGCGTTGGTGCTGCTCGAGGGTTTCAACAAGCACTACGCGCTGTTCCGGGAGTGCGCGCGCGCGGGCAAGCGGCATTTCGAAGCTGGCAACTGGCTCGCGATCCAGCACGTCGCGCGCGACCGCATCGACTTCTACGATCGCCGCGTGCACGAGACCGCGGAGCGCATCAGCCGCGAATTTGGTTTCGGCGGGCTGGACGGCGCCGGCAGCGACGCCCTGTGGGAGCAGGTCAAGCTCAATTTCATCGGGCTCCTGCTCGACCATAAGCAACCGGAGTGTGCCGAGACGTTCTTCAACTCCGTCTCGGTCAAGACGCTGCGCCGCGGATATTTTCACAACCGCCTCATCTTCATTCGCCCGGCGCTCTCCACCGAGCACATCGATGCCAACCCGCCGTCGTACCGGAGCTATTACCCGGTGCAGCAGGGCCTGCGCCACGCGCTGATCGACATCGTCCTCGATTTCCGGTTCGAGCGGCGCTTCGCCGATTTCGGCCGCGACATGCGCAACGTGCTAGCGGCGTTCCGGAAACATTGTCCGCGTCCGTTCCGGCTGGAAGCGAACCACCAGATCCAGGTGCTGTCGTCGGCGTTCTACCGCAACCAGACGGCGTACATCGTCGGTCGCGTGGTCAACGGCATCCATACCTATCCGTTCGTCGTGCCGATCAAGCACGACCGGGACGCCAAGCTCTATTTCGACGCGCTGCTGATGGACGACATCGATCTCGCGATTCTGTTCTCGGCGAATCGTGCGTACTTCCTGGTCGACATGGAAGTGCCGTCCGCCTACGTCGGCTTCCTGCGCGCAATCGTTGCGGACAAGACGGCCGCCGAGCTGTACACGATGGTCGGCCTGCAGAAAGCCGGCAAGAATCTCTTCTTCCGCGATTTCCTCCACCATCTCAAGCACTCGCGCGACAAGTTCATCATCGCGCCCGGCATCAAGGGCCTCGTGATGACGGTGTTCACGCTGCCGTCGTATCCGTACGTCTTCAAGGTGATCCGCGACAAGATCGCCGCGTCCAAGGATACCGACCGGCAGAAGGTCAAGCAGAAATACTGGCTGGTCAAGCACCATGATCGCGTCGGGCGGATGACCGACGTCCTCGAGTATTCCGACGTCGCATTCCCGCGCGAGCGATTCTCCGACGAGCTCGTCGCCGAACTCGTGGCCGTGGCATCGACGGAGATCGAATTCGACGACGACTACATCGTCATCAAACACGTCTATATCGAACGGAGGGTGATCCCGCTCAACCTATACCTGGAGCGTGCCGACGAAACCCAGCGCGCGCATGTGATGCGCGAGTACGGCGATGCCCTGAAGGAGCTCGCCGCCGTCAACATCTTCGCCGGCGACCTGCTGTTCAAGAATTTCGGTGTCACCCGCTTCGGCCGCGTCGTGTTCTACGACTATGATGAGATCGAGTACCTGGTCGACTGCAACTTCCGGGAGATCCCGACACCGCCGCCCGGCTGGGACGACATGTCGGACGACGTCTGGTACCCGGTGGGAACCCATGACGTGTTCCCGGAGGAATTTGGGACGTTCCTGCTCACCGAACCCAGGACTCGCGAATGCTTTCGGGCGTACCACGCCGATTTGCTCGATCCGGCATGGTGGCAAGCAACGCAGCGCGAGATCCGATCCGGCAGACTCGTCGAAGTCCTCTCGTACTCCAACGACGTGCGCTTCGCGCCCGCGTTGGCGCCGCCGGCAACCGCGCGGGCACCCGCTGCGGACTGACCCCGTGCGGGGAGCGACGCACCGCGTGCTATTCTGATTGCGACCCGTCGCCGGAGTTCTTGCATGTATCGCGTTCGTTGCCCTTCGCGCCCCCGGCATGCGGCGCCCGTTGTAGCCGTGCTGATGGCATGCATGCTCGCCGCGTGCGCGAATACGCCGAGCAAGGAGGAGCAGGAAGCCGCGAAGAACACCTTCGCGTGCCAGCTGTCCGGCGAGCGCCTCGTGATCCGATTCGAAGCCGGCGAGGCGCGGCTGCTGATGCCCGACGCCGATCGCGTCGTGCTCTACCAGATCCCGGCAGCGTCGGGCGTGCGATTTTCCAATGGCACGCTGGAATTGCGCGGCAAAGGCATGGACTTGCAGCTCATCCGCAACGGCGTTGCGACTGCGCTTGCGGATTGTGCGCCGTACACGATGCCGAAATAGCGAGTCGCAGAAGGAGGAAAACCATGGCTATCCGTCCGTTCGCATTCCGCCGTGCCTTCGTGAAGCTGCTGTTGATCCTGACGGCCCTCGGTGCCGCTACTGTGTTCGCCCAGATGGCTGTGCTTCCTGCCGCTCCGCCTGGCAGCATGACGGCAACGTTTGCCGGAGGCTGCTTCTGGTGCATGGAGCCGCCCTTCGACAAGCTCGATGGCGTGATCGCGACGACGTCCGGATACATCGGGGGAACGAAGAGCAATCCAACCTACCAGGAGGTCTCGTCCGGCGGGACGGGCCACGCCGAAGCCGTGCAAGTGCTCTACGATCCAAAGAAGATCTCTTACGAGAAGCTGCTCGAGGTGTTCTGGCGCAACGTCGACCCGACGGTGAAGGACCGGCAATTCTGCGATGTCGGCACCCAATACCGAACGGGCATCTTCGTACACAACGACGAGCAGCGCCGCGCCGCCGAGGCGTCAAAGGCGGCCCTCGAGAAATCCAAACCGTTCAAGGAACCAATCGTCACGCCGATCGTCGCGGCCACCGAGTTCTGGCCGGCCGAGGAATATCATCAGGACTACTACGTCAAGAATCCCATTCGCTATGGGTATTATCGTACCGGCTGCGGCCGCGACGCACGGTTGAAGCAGTTGTGGGGCAGCGCGCCGCATTGAGGTCGCGACCATGGAGATGAAGAAGGTCACCGGCGGCAATCTGCGCGCAGTCGGCTACGATACCGCGAGGCGCACGCTCGTCGTGGAACTCGCATCGGGAACGTTCGAATACGGTGGCGTTTCCGCCGACACCTATCGGCGGATGCTGTCGGCATCGTCACCGTGGAGTTTCTTCCGCGACAACGTCGACGAGGAATATGCCGCAAAGCGGATCAGGTAGCGACGCCTGGCTGTGGGCCCCACGCAGTGGGGATGCGACCGAGGCGAGTCAGCGCAATGAGGCCGACGCTCAGGCCGTCGCACGACGCTGCCGGTGCAAAGAGGCCGAAGGGGCCCCCACCCAGCGGGGATGCGACCGGGGCGAATCGACGCGAGCCTCGGCGAGGCCGACGACGCAACGTGACGCGCGGGAGCCTTGCGGCCCCCGCTAGTCGCGCGGTTGCAACGCTTACTGTACGGTGAGCTTGCGTCCCGTAGCCGCGGGCTTCTTCGCCAGCGTGAGTTCGAGCACGCCGTTCGCGTACTTGGCGTTGCTGGCCGACTCGTCGAGTTCCGACGGAAGCGTGAACCCCCGGTAGAGGCTCCCGTACTGGCGCTCGCTGCGCAATACGCGCTCGCCGTCCTTCGCCTCGTACTCGCGCTTCACCTCAGCGCCGATCGTGACCTGATTGCCGTCGATCGAGACTTGGATATCCTCCTTGGCGACTCCCGGGATCTCGGCCTTCACAACATAGGCATTGTCCATTTCCGTAACGTCCATCTTGATCGCGACCGACGCCCTCTCGGCACGGACCGGCCGGAAGAAGCCTCGGAACAGTTCATCGAACCCGGTTTCGGCAAACGGGTCATACGTTACAAGGTTACTCATCAGACATCTCCTTTGGTTTGAGTAGAGTGGGCGGGTTCCGGACTCGGGCCCTTTGGGCCGGCCGCCGCCCAGGCTCTCCATTTGCGGTTCGATGCGCCAGATTCAAGCCCCGGGCCCGATCGTGAGATCATCCTTGATCCCGATCAAGGCGTCCGAACATCGGTCCAACTGCGATGCGAAGATGGGATAATGAACCCGATCCCCGTCACGACCGACAAAGCGGCTGCCATGACTTCTCGCGCCTTGACCCCGACCGAACGCAACAGATTGAAGACCGAGCTCGAAGCGCGTCGGGCCAAGCTCCGGGTCGAAGTGAAAGCGCAGCTCACCGGGAGCGGCGACGATCGCGTCGTCGGGCTCCGCAACCGGATCGAGGAAAGCGGCGACGAGTGGGGCGTGGCAGACGGCCTTGCGGAACTCGACCTGGCCGAAGTCCGACATGCACTCGCGGATCTCACTCAAGTGGACGCTGCACTTGCCCGGATGCGGGACGGCACTTACGGTGAATGCGCCGACTGCGGCGTGGCGATCGCGCCGGCGCGCCTCGCTGCGTACCCGACAGCGCAACGCTGCGTCAACTGCCAGCACGCCTACGAGAAGAAAACGAGCGGACCGCCACTTACGGCGGTGTGAGCGGCGACGAGGGGCCCCGCGCGCGCAGCGCGCAGGGGATCGGAGCAACCGCGAATCACCGCTACGAGGCCGACGCTCGGCCGTTCGCACTGCACTGCCCGCACAGGGAGGCCGAGGCGGTGTGAGCGGCGACGAGGGGCCCCGCGCGCGCAGCGCGCAGGGGATCGGAGCAACCGCGAATTACCGCTACGAGGCCGACGCTCGGCCGTTCGCACTGCACTGCCCGCACAGGGAGGCCGAGGCGGTGTGAGCGGCGACGAGGGACCCCGCGCGCGCAGCGCGCAGGGGATCGGAGCAACTGCGAATCACCGCTACGAGGCCGACGCTCGGCCGTTCGCACTGCACTGCCCGCACAGGGAGGCCGAGGCGGTGTGAGCGGCGACGAGGCCGGTGACCCGCGCGGCTATGCCTTTCGGCGCGCACCGGCGGGCGCGTAGCGAGCCACCCACTCGAAGAACTCGCGGTACCAGAGGCGCGAATTCTGCGGCTTCAGGATCCAGTGGTTCTCGTCGGGAAAGTATACGAGACGCGCAGTGACGTCCTTGGCCTTGAGCGTGTCGTAATACTGGAGCGCCTGCGCGGCAGGAACCCGAAAGTCGAGCTCGCCATGGATCACGAGCGTCGGCGTCTTCGCACGCTTGATGAAATGATGCGGCGACTGCTTCATCACCCGAGCCGGATCGTCCCAATGGAAGGCGCCCAACTCCTTGCCGAAGAAAAGATAACCGTCCGTCGCCATCATGCTGACCCAGTCGTAGCAGCCGGCATGACAGACGAACGTCTTGTAGCGGTCGGTGTGGCCATTCATGTACGCGACCATGAAACCGCCGTAGCTGCCGCCGGTGGCGACGAGCCGGGCGCGGTCGACGTAACCCTGCCGCAGCAACCAGTCGGTACCCGCCTCGACATCGGCGAACTCCTTCTCGCCGTAGCGCCCGATGATCGTCTCCAGCCATTTCTGGCCAAATCCCGACGAGCCGTGGTAGTTCACAGCGGCAATCACGTAGCCTCGTCCGGCGAAGACCTGGGTGTTCCAGCGGAAGTGCCACATGTCGAGGTGAGCCGCATGCGGTCCGCCGTGGATCGAATGCATGAGCGGCCATTTCTTTTTCGCGTCGAAGTCTGGCGGATACGTGATCCACATCTGCACGGGTGCCCCGCCCCAGCCCTTGACCGTCACCTCGCGCACTTCGCCCATCGCGTGGCGGGCAAGCAGCGCACGGTTCAGCGACTCGATCGAACGCTCGCCGGAGCCGTCCGACCGGCACGCAAATAGCGCCGGCGGGTGCATGACGGTCCCGCGATCGAACACGAGCGTCGAGCCGTCGCGGGACTGCGCGAAGCCGCCGATCGCGCCGCCCGCGACGATGAGCGACGGCGCAGCGGCAGCATCGGGCACATGAACAGGCAGCCGCCACAGGCCGATACGACCGCGCTCTTCGACGGTGCACAACAGCGACTTCGCGTCCGGCGTCCAGACGACGTGTGCCGCCTGCCGATCAAGGCCCGGGGCAAGCGGCCGCATGCGCCGGCTCCTCCGATCGAGGAGCGTCAAGCGCCCCTGGTCGTTGAACGAGCGGCGCGTGTCGTAGGAATGGAAGACGATCGCACGACCGTCGGGCGAGTAGACCGGGCCCGCATCGTCGGTGCCGGTCCGCGCGGTAAGGACGCGTTTTCTCTTCGTCGCGAGATCGACGGTCACGATGTCCCGCTCGTGCATCATCCCCGGTTCCGGCGCAAGGTCGGCCGTCACAGCGAGCTCGCGGCCATCCGGAGAGATGTCGAAATCGCCGGCGCCCGGTTCCCACGGTGGCAGCGCGATGCCGGTACCCGCAAGGGCGTCGCGACAGCGACCGGTCGCGATCTCGCAGACCAGTACGTGCGGCTCACGACCGTCGGTGAGCCAGTGGTCCCAGTAGCGGAACGCTTCGCGCTCGGTGACGTGTGCCTTGACACTGGCGTCCTTCCTCTCCTTTTTCCGTTTTCCCTGCTCCGCATCCGTGTCGAGGTCCGGCCACACCCAAGAGACGAACGCAATGCGCTTGCCATCGGCAAACCACTTGAGCGCGCTGCATCCCGTGGCAAGCGAGGTCAGCCGCTTCGCCTCGCCGCCATCGGGTGCGATCAGATAGATCTGCGGTTCGTCGTCGTCCTTTCGCTTCGCGGTAAACGCGATCCAGCGCCCGTCGGGTGACCACTTCGGATCGCTGTCCTTGTCACCCGCCGTGAGGCGGCGCGGTTTCCCCGCCGGTTTCCCGACGATGCCGGTCGGGAACAGCCAAAGTTCGGTCACGCTGTCGTTCGTCTCCATGCCGAAAGCTGTCACCGCCGCGCAGGCGCACGCCCCGCCAGGCGATAGCGTCGGCGAAGCGAGGCGCTTGATCGACCAGAGCGCTTCCACGGTCAACGGCGGCTTGCGCTTCGTAGAGCGGGCGACGGGACGCGGCTTGGGACGAGAGGAGGACGGCATCCGTCGATCCTTGTGGGTACAATGTGGACGTGATTCTACCGCCCGCACCTCTCCCGGCATCCGGGCTGGTCTGGTCTATCTCGATAGAGTTTGACGATGTCTGCGATGAACTACCGCCGGCTCGGCGGTTCCGGACTCAAGGTCAGCGGGCTTTCGTTCGGATCCTGGGTGACGTATGGCAACCAGCTCGGCGGGGAACTGGCGCGCCAGTGCATGGCAGCGGCCTTTGATGCAGGCGATCGATACTATGAATGGCTCGCCGTGCGACTTTCGAACCGGGCGCAGATCGCCGTGGTCAAGCGCCTCGCGCCGATCGCTGCGGATCTCGGCTGCACGCTCGCGCAAATGTCGCTCGCGTGGCGCCTCAAGAACCCGCACGCTTCGACGGTGATCACCGGAGCAAGCCGCCCGGCGCAGGTCAGGGAGAACATGAAGGCGCTCGATGTCGCACCGAAGCTCACGCCCGAGATCATGGCGCGGATCGAGGCCGCGCTGGCAGGCAACTGAACACGATCGATGATGCCGGTATCGCGGTCATTCCGGCCCTTCGGTTGGTTTTTCCTTGTGCTCGTACTCGTCACGGAACCTGCGATGGCAAGCCTTTTCGGTACGCTGTTTGCCGGCACCCCGCCGCCGCCGCCCCGGCTTCGCGAGGGAAAGCTCGTGCCATGTCCCGACCGTCCGAACTGCGTCTCGACCCAGGCGACCGACAGCGGGCACGCGATCGCGCCGCTCGCGATGCACAACGATCCGTCCGCGGCGATGTCTGACCTTGCCGACGCGATTCGTGCGATGCCTGGCGCGACGGTTGTCACTGCCGGACCCGATTACCTGCACGCCGAGTTCGCCAGCACTGTGTTCGGCTTTGTCGACGATGTCGAATTCGTGCCCGACGCGCAGGCGAATGTCATCCACGTCCGCTCGGCCGCGCGGCTTGGCGTCAGCGATTTCGGCGTCAACCGCAGGCGCGTCGACATGATCCGCGCGACGTTCGCCACCGGGAAGCATTGAGTATGTCCAACCCTCTCGAAAGCTGGAACGAGGAGCAGCGATCGGCCCTGCTCTACCGTGTCTGCGCCGAGGCCGAGTCGGGCACGCCGAACGCAGAACTCTTCCGCCGGCTCGCCGGCGAAGCCGAAGCGCAGGCCGCGATCTGGCGCGCACAACTCACCGCGCGCGGGCATGCGCCGCCGGGCCCCTACGTGCCGGATACCCGCACCAAGCTTGTGGCAGCGCTGGTGCGCCGTTTCGGCCCGCGCCGCTTGAAGACCATGCTTGCGGCGATGAAGGTGCGCGGAATGGGCATCTACGGCAGGTCGTCGACGCGAGGCCCGGGGCATTCGACACCCGTGGCCGGGACCGGTGTCGAGAACCGGCACCGCGGTCTCGGCAAAGGCGGCAACCTCCGCGCCGCCGTATTCGGCGTCAACGACGGGCTCGTGTCAAACGCGAGCCTGATCCTCGGCATCGCAGGCGCGAGTGCCGACGCGCGCGTGGTACTCCTGACCGGCATCGCCGGCATGTGCGCCGGTGCGTTCGCGATGGCCACCGGCGAATTCGTATCGGTGCGTTCACAGCGCGAGCTGTTCGAATACCAGATCGATCTCGAACGCGAGGAGCTCGCTCAATATCCGGAGGCCGAAGCGCAGGAGCTCGCGCTGATCTACGCGGCAAAGGGCCTGCCGGCCAAGGAAGCGTCCCGCCTCGCCGCGCGGCTCGTCGCGGACCCCGAGCACGCGCTCGACACGCTGGCGCGCGAGGAGCTGGGCCTCAATCCCGACGAGCTGGGCTCTCCCTGGGGAGCGGCGATCTGGTCATTCCTCTCGTTTGCCGGAGGCGCGCTCGTTCCCCTGGCCCCGTTCATGATCGCGCCGGGTCCGCGGGCGCTGCCCGTCGTGATCTGCGTCAGCGCGTTCGCACTGTTTTCCGTCGGCGCGCTGCTGTCGCTATTCACCGGGCGCGGCGCGCTCCGCTCCGGCGGCAGGATGCTCGCGCTCGGCGCGCTCGCCGGCGCCGTCACCTACGCGATCGGTCGACTCGCGGGCGTCACGCTTGGCTGACGGCCATCCCGAGCTGCGGCTCAAGCCCGGCCGGGACAAATCGCTGCGGCAGCGTCATCCGTGGATCTTTTCCGGCGCGATCGCGACGGCGAACGCATCGGTCGAGCCGGGCGGCACCGTCGACATCCTGTCCGCCGACGGCGCGTTCGTCGCACGTGCCGCATACTCGCCCGTTTCACAAATCCGAGCGAGGGTCTGGACGTTCGATCGGCGCGAGTCGATCGATGCTGCATTCTTCGCGCGCCGCATCGGGCGCGCCGTGGCTGCACGCACCCCGATGCTGGACGCGCGCCACACGGGGTGCCGGCTGATCAACGGCGAATCGGACGGATTGCCGGGAGTCGTCGCCGATCGGTATGCGGAAACCGTCGTGCTGCAGCTGTCGTCTGCAGGCGCCGAGCGATGGCGCGACGCGATCGTCGCGGCATTGGCCGAAGCAACGGCCGCTGCGTGCATCTTCGAGCGGTCTGATGCCGATGTGCGCAAGCTCGAAGGACTCGCCTCGCGAACGGGCATCGTGCACGGCAGGCTGTCCGAAGTGGTGACCTTCGTCGAGGACGGCCTCATCTACCACGTCGACGTCATCGCGGGGCAGAAGACCGGGTTCTATCTCGATCAGCGCGCGAATCGGGCCGCAGTGCGGTCGGTTGCCGCCGGGCGGGAAACGCTCAACGTGTTCGCTTACACGGGAGGCTTTGCTCTTGCGGCGCTGGCCGGCGGCGCTGCTCGCGTCGAGTCGCTGGACAGCTCGGCGGACGCGCTCGCGCTGGGACGCGAAAACTTGGCCCGCAATCCCGAACTTCCATCGGAACGCGCAGTGTGGCGCGAAGCGGACGCATTTGCGGAGCTGCGCAAGCTGCGCGACAGGGGCGCTGGATTCGACCTTGTCGTCGTCGATCCGCCGAAATTCGCGCCAACCGTCGCGCACGCGGAACGCGCCACGCGCGCCTACAAGGATGTGAACCTCTGGGCGTTGAAACTGCTGCGGCCAGGCGGACTGCTCGCGACGTTCTCGTGTTCAGGCGGCATCGATGCCGAACTCTTCCGCAAGATCGTCGCGGGCGCGGCGCTGGATGCGGGCGCCGATGCATCTGTCATCGGACGCTTCGGCGCAGGTGCCGATCACCCAGTCGCGCTGGCGTTTCCCGAAGGCGATTACCTCAAGGGGCTGCTGATCCGCAAGACCGTCTAGGAGCTCCTGGCCCGACGAGGGCCGGACAAAACAAGGCCCCAGCCGGTCGCCCGGAGGGGCCCTGTCAGTCGCGGCCGGATGGACAGGAGGTCACCCGGCCGTGTTCGGCAACTGCAAAAGCGTCATCCCTTGAGGCAATCGCTCATGAAGGCCTTGCGTTCGTCGCCCGCCTTGCCTTCGGCCTTGGCATTGCACGCCTTCATCTTGTCCTGCTGCGACATCTTCGCTGGCGGCGCATCCTTGCCCGACAGACAATCGCTCATGAAAGCCTTGCGCTCGTCGCCCTTCTTGCCTTCGGCCTTGGCATTGCAGGCTGTCATCCGCTCCTGCTGCGTCATCTTGGCCGGCGCCGCCTCCTTGCCCGACAGACAATCGCTCATGAAAGCCTTGCGCTCGTCGCCCTTCTTGCCTTCGGCCTTGGCGTTGCAGGCCTTCATCCGTTCCTGCTGCGCATTTGGGGCGGGCGGATCGGCGGCGAACGCCGGGGTTCCGGCGACGGCGAATGCGCCGAGCATCGCCAAGGCTAGAATCTTGTTCATTCGGGTCTCCTAACAAGCGGGCCCATCGGAAACTGCGCTTCGGCAGCCTTGCGGCCGTCTTGTAGCGAAGCCCGGATCCAAAGGGGGGCGGAACGGGTCACGGGCAGTCTACGGCATCCTAAACGCGCGAAGCAACGATTTCGGCTACACCCATTCGGCCTATGTATCAATTTGGCCCGATGCAATGCAGCATCGGGCGTGGCACAATGGAGGGTGCGCCAAAGCACTATTAGTAAGTCCATGTTTTTGCTGAATAAACCTGACGGCAACCCATCGTGACGACGTCCACTGCCCCCCGAAGCCGGTCCCCGGCCGTGCCCCATGCACCGGCCAAGCTCCCGATCGACGACACCCGGATCCGCGAGATCATGGAACTCGCACCTCCGGCGCATCTGCTCCGGGAATTTCCGGCCTCTGAACGCGCCGCGACCACGACATTCGAGGCGCGGCAAGCCATTCATCGCGTTCTGCACGGCGCCGATGACCGCCTGCTCGTTGTCGTCGGACCGTGCTCCATCCACGACTATGACGCGGCGATCGACTATGCGAGCCGTCTTTCGGCGCAGAAGCGGGAGTTGAGCGCCGACCTCATCGTCGTGATGCGCGTGTATTTCGAAAAGCCGCGCACGACCGTCGGATGGAAGGGGCTCATCAACGACCCGCATCTCGACGACAGCTACCGGATCAACGAAGGCCTGAGGCTCGCGCGGCGCATCCTGGTCGAGATCAACGAGCTCGACCTTCCCGCCGGCACCGAGTATCTCGACATGATCACGCCGCAGTACCTTGCCGACTTGATCGCGTGGGGTGCGATCGGTGCACGGACAACGGAGAGCCAGGTGCACCGTGAACTCGCGTCGGGCCTCTCGTGCCCGGTCGGTTTCAAGAACGGTACCGATGGCGATGTGAAGATCGCCGTCGATGCGATCAAGGCCGCGTCGGCTCCTCACCATTTCCTGTCGGTCACCAAGGGGGGTCACTCGGCCATCGTGCACACGGCGGGAAACGAGGATTGCCACATCATCCTGCGCGGCGGCAAGACGCCCAACTACGATGCCGGAAGCGTCGATTCGACGTGCCGGGAACTCGGCGCCGCGGGGCTCGCCGCGAAACTGATGATCGACTGCTCGCACGCCAACAGCCAGCGCCGGCATGAGCGCCAGGCGGACGTGGCGCGGGACATCGCCGCGCAGATCGCCCGCGGCGACGACCGCATATGTGGCGTGATGATCGAGAGCCATCTCAATGCCGGGCGGCAGGACCTGGTGCCTGGCCAGGCACTTGAGTACGGCGTTTCGATCACCGACGCTTGCATCGGTTGGGACATGACGGTCGACGTACTGAAGATCCTTGCCGACGCGGTGCGCGCGCGCCGCTTGAAGAACGCCGACGACGCGTAGCAAGGCGGCTAGCGGGCGCGGCGCCGGCACAACGCCCTGAGCGGGCTGGTGAACTGATAGTCCAGTGCCCACGGAAACTGAACTGAAGCTCGCGCTCGATACGACCGCCGCCGCTGATGTAGTCCGCCATCCGGCGGTGAAAGCGTTGCGGCGCGGACGCACGCGGATGGAACGAGCGGAAAGCAGCTACTACGACACCGCCGATTCGCTGCTCGCGCACGCGGGCGTCGCATTGCGCGTGCGCCGTATCGGCAAGCGCTGGGTGCAGACCATCAAGGGCCCGCCCGGTTCGGATGCGGGCGCCGGCCTCCACTCGCGCGCCGAATTCGAATGGCCGTTGTCTCGCTCGACGCTGGATCTGACGCCGCTTTCCGCGACGCCGTGGCGTAAGCTGATCCACAAGGCGGCAAGACACGGTCGACTGGTTCGTCGCTTCACGACCCATTTCGAGCGGCGGACGATACCCCTCCGCTTTCCCGACGGCGCACTCGCGGACCTTTGCATCGACCAGGGCCGGATAACGGCGATGCGCAACGGCCGGACCCATCGTGTGCCGATCGCGGAAATCGAAATCGAACTCGAGTCCGGTGCCGCCGCAAACCTGTTCGACCTCGCACTGCGGCTGGCGGGGGACCTTCCTGTCCGGGTATTGACGGCAAGCAAGGCGGATAGAGGGCATGCGCTGTTGCGCGGCGAGCGCGACATCGTGGGCACGCCCGTCAAGGCGCGGAGCGTCGCGCTTCCCCGCGATACAACGACCTCCGACGCACTGTCGACACGGGTGCGGGAATGCCTGGAGCAGATTGCCGCCAATGCACCGGGGCTCCTCGAAGACAACGACCCCGAGTGGGTCCATCAGATGCGCATCGGAACGCGGCGTCTGCGCTCCTGCCTTTCTCTCGTCGGGCGTTGCGCCACCTCCAACGCGCTCGACGACTTGCTCGCCGAAACGAAGTGGCTCGCGGGCGTGCTCGGATCGGTACGGGACTGGGACGTCTTCGTGCGCGAAACCCTCCCGCCGCTCGCTGCCGGCGTCGCGCAGGATCCCGCGACGGCCGCCGGTCTCAGGCGCCTGCGCGCCCGAGCCGAGTCGCGCCGCCGTTTGGCGCGCGTTGCCGCAAGGAGCGCGGTAGGATCCGCCCGCTTTCAATGCCTGCTCCTCTCCGGCGGGCTCCTTTGCGCAGCGCCACGATTCGGTGCGGACGCTCCCGCGGCGGACAGCCAACCGGCGGACGTTCTCGACGGTCGCGCCGACACGTTCGCGGCCACGCTGCTTGCGCGTCGCCAGCGCAAGTTGGACGAGCACGCGGCGACGATGTTGCACGGGTCGCCGGAAGAGCGTCACGCGGCCCGGATCGCGGCCAAGCGACTCCGCTACGTCGCCGAGTTCTTCGCCCCGCTCTTTCCGAAAAAACGCGCCAAGGGGTATCTCAAGGCGCTGGCTGCAGTACAGGATGTGCTCGGGCGCATGAACGACGCCGCGACGGCATTGCGTCTCGCAGACGAGTCGGGCGGCTCGAAGGACGACGCGGCCGCCGGCGCGGTTCGCGGCTGGGTCGCGGCGCACGCGTCGGCGCTCGAACCGGAACTTGCATCGGCCTGGCGTCGCTTTTCCGGCGCGAAGCCATTCTGGGTGAGGAACTAATGCTCGAATCGGCGGAGATAGGTCACAGGATATCGAAGCAGACGTACGCGCGCGAGGAGCCCAAGCTGCGCGAGGCGCTCTTGAACGCGCAATGGGACTTGAGCCAATCGAAGCGCGGTCCGGTGCTGCTGATCATCTCGGGCGTCGAGGCCGGGGGCCGCGGCGAGACCGCGAACAAACTGACCGAGTGGATGGACCCGCGGCATATCCGGGTCGTCGCCTTCGGTCCCCGAACCGGTGATGAAGTCGTCCGCCCGTTGGCGTGGCGCTACTGGCGCGCGCTTCCGGCGACGGGCCGGGTCGGCATCTTCATGAATGCCTGGTACAACGAGGCTCTCGTGGCAAGGCTTCGCGGCGAGATCGACGACGATCAGCTGCATCTCCACTTGGAGGCCATCCGGCACCACGAACGAATGCTGGTCGACGAGAGACTCGTCGTGCTCAAGTTCTGGGTCCACCTTTCGAAGAAGGATCAGCTCGCGCGCCTCGAGAAACTGGAAAAGGATCCGCGGACCAGCTGGCGGGTCACGCGCCGCGATTGGGATGCGTGGCGCCTTTACAGCAAGTCACACGAACTCTGGGAACTCGTGCTGCGAGAAACCTCGACTGGCGAGGCCCCGTGGTACGTCGTCGAGGGCACCGACGATCGTTACCGGAACCTGACCATCGGCAAGATTCTGCTCGATGCAATGCAACGGACCATCGCCGCGACCAAGCCGCGGGCGCCGGTGCACGCCATCACACCTTTGGCGCCATCGGTGATCGACAACGTGAGGCTGATCCGCGAGCTCGATCTCACCAAGACACTGCCGGACGATCAATACGAGCGCGAGCTCGAGAAATTCCAGGGGAAACTCGCAAAGCTGACGCGGCACCGCCGATTTGCCGGCCAATCCCTGATCCTTGCCTTCGAGGGTGCCGACGCCGCTGGCAAAGGGGGCGCCATTCGTCGCGTCACGGCGGCGCTCGACGCACGCCAGTATGTGACCGTGCCGGTCGCCGCTCCCACCGACGAGGAACGCGCGCATCCCTATCTCTGGCGATTCTGGCGGCAGGTGCCGCCGCAGGGCGGCATCGCGATCTTCGATCGCTCGTGGTACGGACGCGTCCTCGTCGAGCGCGTCGAGGGCTATTGCAGCGTTGCGGACTGGATGCGCGCCTACGACGAGATCAACCAGTTCGAGGAGCACCTCGCGAACGACGGTGCGATCGTCGTCAAGTTCTGGCTGCAGATCAGCAAAGCTGAACAGCTGCGGCGATTCAGGGCGCGCGAGAAGATCTCGTTCAAGCGCTTCAAGATCACCGAAGAAGACTGGCGGAACCGCAAGCAGTGGAACGACTACGAGAAGGCGATCTGCGACATGGTCGACCGCACGAGCACGGAGATCGCGCCGTGGACGCTGGTCGAGGCGGAGGACAAGAATTACGCGCGGGTCAAGATCCTCAAGACCATCGTCAAGCGGCTGGAGGCGGCGATTGACTGACGGCACCGCCGGGACGCTTGCGCCACTCGGCACTCATGCGGCAGCGATGCCGCCGTACGCTGCGCCCGGATGGCTCCGTGGGGGGCACGCTCAGACGATCTGGCCGTACCTTCTGCCACGACCCGCCGTGCATTTCCGCCGCGAACGCGTCGATGCGCCGGACGGAGACTTCTGGGACTTCGACTGGGTCGACGCACCGCCACGCGCGCGGACCGACACGCCGCTGGTCGTGCTGTTTCACGGCCTCGAAGGCGGTTCGGATTCGCATTACGCAAGAATGCTGATGGCGACGATCAAGGCACGCGGTTGGCGTGGCGTAATTCCGCATTTTCGCGGCTGTAGCGGCGAACTCAACCGGTTGCCACGCGCCTATCACTCGGGCGACCACGAGGAACTGGACGCGATCCTTACCTCAGTCCGCGACCGCGTCCCGTCCGAGGCGGTCGTCTACGCGGTGGGCATTTCGGTCGGAGGCAGCGTGCTTCTCAACTGGCTCGGTCGCGCCGGGAGCGGCGCTCTCCGCAGCGTCACCGCGGCGGCCGCGGTGTCGACACCGCTCGACCTTGCAAGCGCCGGCGTCGCGATCGGCAAGGGCCTCAACCGGATCTACACGCAGAATTTCCTGAGCACGCTGAAACCAAAAAGCCTGGCCATGGCGAAGCGCTTTCCCGGACTGCTCGATCCATCGCGGATCCGGCGCGCGCGCACGATGCACGAGTTCGACGACGCCGTCACGGCGATGCTGCACGGATTTGCCGGCGCATCGGATTACTGGCATCGGGCGTCGAGCAAACCCTGGCTCGCCGGCGTGGCCGTGCCGACGCTGGTATTGAACGCCAGGAATGACCCGTTCGTCCCGTGGCAATCATTGCCGGGGGTGCGCGACGTGAGCCGCGACGTGCTGCTGCTGCAGCCCGACGAGGGCGGCCATGTCGGCTTTCTCTCGGGGCGTTTTCCCGGGAACCTCGAGTGGTTGCCGCGGCGCCTGCTAGACTTCTTCCTGCATCGCCGTTAGCGGCGCATTGCGCCGTTCTTGCCACCCCATCCCTGCGCCGATCGATGAAACTGCCCCCCGAAATCTTCAAGGCCTACGACATCCGCGGTGTCGTCGGAAAGACGCTGACACCCACCATTGTCCGCGCGGTCGGACAAGTGCTGGGCTCGCTCGCCCACGAGCAGAACCGCGACACGCTCGTCGTCGGACGCGATGGCCGGCTGTCCGGCCCCGAACTCGCGGCGGCTGTCGCCGACGGCATCCGCGCATCCGGGGCCAATGTCATCGACGTCGGAATGGTGGCAACGCCGATGTCGTATTTCGCCGCGCACCATCTCGACACGCAGTCGAGCGTGATGGTGACCGGCAGCCACAACCCGCCCGACTACAACGGGCTCAAGATGGTCGTCGCCGGCACAACGCTGTCGGGCGAGGATATCCAGACGATCCGCGCGCGCATCGAAGCCGGCCGCTTCAGGACCGGCGCCGGGACATATCGCACCGCCGACGTTGCGCCCGCCTACTTCGATCGCATCGCCGGCGATATCCGGATCGCGCGACCAATGAAGATCGCAGTGGACTGCGGCAACGGCGTCGCCGGCGCGTTCGCCCCGACGCTCTTTCGTCGCCTGGGGTGCGAGGTCACCGAGTTGTTCTGCGACGTCGACGGGACGTTCCCGAACCACCATCCCGACCCGTCGAAGCCGGAAAACCTGCAGGACCTGATTGCGCTCCTCTCGCGCGGCCGGCACGACCTCGGGCTCGCGTTCGACGGCGATGGCGACCGCCTGGGCGTCGTGACGAAGGACGGTCATGTGATCTATCCGGACCGGCAGCTGATGCTGTTCGCGGCTGATGTGCTGCAACGCGAGCCCGGTGCCACCGTCATCTACGACGTCAAGTCGACGCGCAACCTCAAGCCGTGGATCCTCCGTCACGGCGGCGTGCCGCTGTTGTGGAAAACCGGGCATTCGCTGATCAAGGGAAAGATGAAGGAAGTCGGAGCGGCGCTCGCGGGAGAGATGAGCGGCCACACGTTCTTCAAGGAGCGGTGGTATGGCTTCGACGACGGGCTCTACGCCGGCGCGCGGCTGCTCGAGATCCTGTCGCGCCACGACGATCCCTCGGGGGTGCTCGACGCGCTTCCCGATGCCGTGTCGACGCCCGAGCTCAACGTCGCGTGCGCCGAGGGCGAGCACCACGCGCTCGTCGCGAAGCTCGGCGCCTCTGCCGAATTTCCCGGCGCCACCGACGTGATCCGCATTGACGGACTGCGCGTCGAGTATCCGGACGGATTCGGACTCGCGCGCGGATCCAACACGACGCCGGTGATCGTGCTCCGCTTCGAGGCAGACAACGCCGGGGCGCTGGAGCGGATCAAGGCGGAATTCCGGCGCGTGCTGGCGGCCGCCAAGCCGGGAATCGCACTTCCCTTCTGACGCTCTCGGGATGGTGACACTCGCCGACATCGAAGCCGCGCGCGATCGCATCGCGGGCGGCGTCTACTACTCGCCCTGCGTCGAATCGATCCCGCTGTCGCAGCTGACGGGCGCGCACATCTATTGCAAGCTCGACTACCTGCAGCGCACCGGGAGCTTCAAGGAGCGCGGCGCGCGCAACGCGCTGTTGTTGCTCAACGAGGAACAACGCCGTCGGGGCGTGATCGCCGCGTCGGCCGGAAACCATGCGCAGGGCATCGCCTACCATGCGAAGCTGCTGGGAATTCCCGCGACTGTCGTGATGCCCGTCTTCGCGGCACTGATCAAGGTCAGCAATTGCCGCCAGTTCGGCGCCAATGTTGTGCTCCACGGCGCCGACCTCACGGAGGCGCGCACGCACGCCGGCGAGATCGCCGCACGCGAAGGGCTGACGTTCCTCCACCCTTTCGACAATGCCGATGTGATCGCCGGCCAGGGCACGATGGGCCTCGAGATCCTCGAGCAGACGCCGGATGTCGAGGCCATCGTCGTCCCCGTCGGCGGCGGCGGACTCATCGCGGGTATCGGCGTCGCGGTCAAGGCGAAGCGGCCCGGCGTGACGATCGTCGGCGTCGAGCCCGAACGTGCCGCCTGCCTGACGGCCGCGCTCGCGGGTGGCGCACCGTCGATGGTCGAACTGTCGCACACGCTCGCCGACGGCCTCGCCGTCGCGAAGCTGGGCGAAGTGCCTTTCGCCCTCGTCCGCCGCGTCGTCGACCGTGTCGTGACCGTGGACGAGGCGTCCATCGCGCTCGCGATCCTGCGCCTGATCGAACTGGAAAAGAGTGTCGTCGAAGGGGCCGGCGCGGCGCCCCTCGCCGGATTCCTTCACGGCCGGCTCGACGCGCTCAGGGACAGGAAAGTCGTGCTGGTGCTGGCCGGCGGGAATATCGACTCGACGGCGCTTGGCCGCGTGATCGATGTCGGCCTCGTCGCCGACGGACGGCTCTGCCGGTTCACCGTGACGATCAGCGACCGGCCGGGCGGACTCGCCCGTCTCGCCGAAATCATCGCGTCCACCGGCGCGTCGATCAAGGAGATCGTCCACGATCGCGCGTTCTCGGGGCCCGACCTGTCCGCCGTGCGCGTCGTCTGCGTCGCCGAGACGACGGGGCACGCGCACGTCAAGCGCCTGCATGCGACGCTGAAGTCTGCGGGTTTGCCGGTCGACACGGATTTAGCGCCCTAGCACGCCGGACGGCGACGCAGCGGTCACGCGGCAACCGGCCGGCGTATCCACTGCACCAGGAACACCAATACGACACCGCCGATGCCGATGAAGTCCGCCGCCTGCGCAGGGTAGACGAGCAGCAATCCCGAGACGATCAGCACCCAGCGTTCCCATTCCGAACAGGCCCGCATCAGCCATTTTTGCGTTCCCGCAGCAAGCGCAGCAATCCCGATGCAGGCGGTCAGCGCGATCCACGCGACGTGCAGGTAGGAACCGTCCGGCGGCCGCTTCAGCAGCAGCGCCACTCCCGAGGGATCGAGCACGAAGACAAAGGGCACGACAAATGCCGGCAGCGTGTACTTCCACGACTGCAGCGTCGTCCTGTACGGATCCCCGCCCGTGATGGCAGCGGCCGCGAACGGCGACAACGCCGTCGGCGGTGACACCTCGGACAGCACTGCATAGTAGAAGATGAACATGTGCGCCGCGAAATCCGGCACGCCGAGCTTCGTGAGCGCCGGCGCCGCAATCACTGCGCAAATGATGTAGCTCGCGGTCACCGGGACCGCGAGACCGATGATCCAGACGATCAGTGCAGTGTAGAGCGCAGTCAGAAACAGGCTGCCACCGGCGTAGGCGATCACGATCGCGCTGAACTTGAGGCCGAGGCCTGTCTTCGCGACCACGCCGACGATAATCCCGGCCGCAGCGCAGGTCGAAGCGACGCTCAGCATCAGCTGCGAGCCGTCCTTCAACGCCAGGATCAGCTTGCGGAACCACATCGCCGTGTCACGGCGCAGGAACGATGCCGCATAGGTGACAACCGTGGCCCAGAAAACCGAGAGCACCGGCGAATATCCGAACAGCATGAAGACGACGATCGACACGAGCGAAATGAAGTGGTACCAGTATCGGCGCGTCAGCTCGCCCAATTTGTGCTCGACCGGCACCACGACGTTCGGCATCCCGAATTTGCGCGCGTCGATCTCGACCATGATGAACAGCGACAGGTAGTAGAGCAGTGTCGGCACGCTCGCCATCAGGATCACGTCGAGGTAGCTGATCTTAAGAAACTCGGCGATCAGGAACGCGGCCGCGCCAAGCACCGGCGGCGAAATGATCGCGCCCAACCCTCCGGCGGCGAGCAGGCCGCCTGCCGCATTCTTTCCATAGCCGGAACGCGCCAGCATCGGATAGGCGACCGAGCCGATCGTCACCGTGGTTGCGACACCCGATCCCGACGGCCCACCCAACAGGAACGACGCCAGTACGACCGTTCGTCCCGCCCCCGTGGGTTTTCCGCCCATGGCGGCGAAGCTCCAGTCGAGGAAGAACGTGCCCGCCCCCGAGTGCTGCAGGAATGCCCCGAAGATCGTGAACAGAATGATGAGCGACGACGAGACGTCGACCGCCGTGCCGAAAATGCCCTCGAGCGTCTGGTACAGGAAGCCGGAAAGACTTTCGATGTCGTAGCCGCGGTGCGCCCACTGTCCGGGCAGCCACGGCCCGGCGAACGCATATGCCAGGAAGAGCGAGATCACGAACACCATGATCCAGCCGGATGTGCGGCGCACGGACTCGAGCACGAGGAGGACGAACGCGACGCCGAAGAACACGTCGCTGCGATTGGGCAGCGTGTTCCGGTCCCAGAAATCGTCGCCACCGGCCAGCAGGTAGACGATCGTCGATACACCGAGGGCCGCCAGGACAACGTCCCACCACATCAGGCGGTTGCGGAAGCCTTTCGCGATCGGGAAGAGCAGAAAGACCAGCAGCAGCATCCAGCCGACGTGAATGGGGCGCAGCACTTGCGCCGACACGATGTCGACGGCCGCATAGAGGTGAAACAACGACATGCCGACCAGCAGCGCGGTCGTCAGCGCGGCGAGCGCGCCTTGGTAGCGGCTGGTCGCGCCCTCCTCCTCTTCGATGAACTCGGCAGCCTTGGTGAGCCGGTCGGCGCTCACCACCGGCTCAGCCGGCGCGTCCAACGTCGGGCGGTGCTCGTCCGTCGCCACGATCCCCCCGGTGTCGGAATCGCGTATCGCCGACCGGCGCAATCAGACGGCCCTCGCGGGTCCTCGTTGTGCCGAGTGCGCTACTTGACCTTTATACCCTTTTCCTCGAGGTATTTCTTCGCGCCGGGATGGAACGGGATCGGGGAACCGATCTCCTGGTATTTGAGGTCGATGTTCTCGGCTTCCTTGTGCACCGCGACGAGCTCCGGCTTCTTTTCGAAGAGAGTCTTGACGATGCTGTAGGCCATCGTATCGGTCATCTTGTCGTTGGTGACGAGGATGTTCCAGACGTCGATGTTCTCGCTCGGCTTGTCCTGGCCCGAATACGAGCCTGCAGCGATGGTTCCCTTGGCGTACAGCGGGCCGTACTTCTTGTTCATGGCCTCGACCACTTCGCCGTGATCGATGAGCCTCATCTTGACGCCCGGCGTCGCGGCGAGGTCGGTGAGCGCCGCAGTCGGCACGCCACCGACCCAGAAGAACGCGTCGATCTTCCGGTCCTTGATCGCACCCGCGGATTCCGATGCGCTGAGGCGTTCCTGCTTGATGTCCTTCTTTGGATCCATTCCGAGCGCCTCGAGCACACGCAACGCCATGACCTCGACGCCGCTGCCGGGAGCGCCCGTCGACACGCGTTTGCCCTTGAGGTCCGACAGTTTGCTGATCCCTGTACCCTCGATCGTGACGACCTGCATCTTGTTCGGATAGAGCACCATCAGCGTGCGGGCGTTGACCTTGGCGTCCTTGAACTTCTCGGTCCCGTTGTACGCTTCCCACGTCGCATCGACCATCGAAAAGCCGACCTCCGACTTGCCGGCGCCGATCAGCTTCAGGTTGTCGACGGAGCCGCCGGTCACTTCCGCGGTCGCCTGCAAGCCCGGGACGTTCTTCGACAGTATGTTGGCCATTCCACCGCCGAGTGGGTAGTAGACGCCGCCCGTGCCGCCCGTCGTGATCGAGATCCGGGTCTGCTGCTGCGCCGCGGCCGCGGGAACAAGCGCGAACGCCAAGGCGAGAATCGCAGCGGTTCCTGCAATGGATGAACGCAAACGGAACATCGATGTCTCCCAAGCAACTGCGCCGGGATCGCGGCGACTCGCGCCCGGTCGATGTCGCGGAGTTTACAAGAAATCTTCCGTCAGGCGGCGCCGGACAGGTCGGGTCGCGGGGTCTTCCGTTCGAGCACGCTGACCCGCGTCCGGAAGGCATCGAGCTTGCGATCGAGAAAGTAATTGCGCAAGGTGCGGCCGATCGTCCGGAACGCGATCTCCTCCCACGGGATCTCCTCCTCGCGGAAGAGGCGCACCTCGAGACTCTCGGGCCCCGGTCCGAAATCTAGATCGAGGAGCCGCGCGCGGAACATCATGTAGATCTGACTGATGTGCGGCAGGCTGATCATCGTGTAGAGGTCGCCGATGTCGACCCGCGCATTCGCTTCCTCGAGCGTCTCGCGGACGGCGCCCGCCGTCACCGTTTCGCCGTTCTCGAGAAATCCCGCGGGTAGCGTCCACAGCCCGTGCCGCGGTTCGATCGCGCGACGGCAGAGCAGCACCCGGTCCCCGGATTCGGGCAGGCAGCCGACGACGACCTTGGGGTTCTGGTAGTGGATCGTGCCGCAGGCGCCGCAGACGAAACGCGGCAGATTGTCGCCATCGGGAACGCGGAACTCGATGCGATCGGCGCCGCAGGCGCTGCAGAACTTGATAGCCGGGGGCGCGGTAATCGCCATCGCAGAATCATTCCGGGAACCGCGGCGCCGTCGGCCCGTCCGCGTCAGCCGGATGCGCGCAGCGCTGCGAACGCTTCGTCGGCGATCGCCAGCGTCCGGTCGACGTCGGCGTCGGTATGCGCGATCGATATGTAGAACTTTTCATTCGGATTGACGAGCAATCCGCGCTTCAGGAGTTCGAGCGCCCAGCGATAGCCCAGGTCCTTGTCGGAGGTGGTGAGATCCATCCACGTGCGCAGCGGCCGCCGGCCGGTAAACCGCACGCCGAACACGGCGTCTTCGCCCGGGGCCTGCACCGCAAAACCGTGCCGCGTGCCCGAGGCGACGAAACCGCTTCGCAGCCGCGCGCCGATGCGCGCAAGGCGATCGTAAACGCCCGGCTGGGAAAGTATTTCGAGTGCGGCGTAACCGGCCGCGGCGCACACCGGGTTGCCGTTGAGTGTATTGGTCGCCCATACGATATCGGCGCGCGGACGCGATCGCGCGTCGAGCACGGACATCACGTCGGCGCGACCGGCGATCGCCGCCAGCGGAAATCCACCGCTTACCGCTTTGCCGTAACACGCGAGATCGGGAACCACGCCGTATCGCTCCTGGGCGCCACCCCAGGCGATCCGAAATCCGGTAACGATTTCGTCGAAGATCAGGACGACGCCATGACGCCGAGTCACCTCGCGCACAGCCTCGAGAAAACCCGGCTCAGGCAGCAGGACCCGCTGCAACGGCTCGACGATCACGGCCGCCAGCTCGTGCGCGTGGCGCTCGATCATCGCGACGGCTTGCGCCGTCTCGTTGAATGGCGCGACCAGCACGGTTTCGCCTGCCTGCGGCGGGACGCCGACGGAGTCGGGCTTCGCACGCGGGTAGTCGGACGGAACGCTCGGCACCGTCCCCCAAAGCCCGTAGTCGTGCATCCCGTGCCACGCGCCTTCGAATTTCAGGATCTTGTTGCGGCCGGTATACGCCCGCGCGATCCGAAGTGAATAGAACGTCGCCTCGGTACCGGACCCGGTGTAGTGGACGACGTCTGCGCACGGGATCGCGTCGACCAACCGCTGCGCCAAAATGATTTCCGGCTCGTTGAGGAAATAGTAGGTCGTTCCTTTCGGAAGCTGCGACGCCACCGCCGCAGTGACCGCCGGGTGTGCATGGCCGAGCAGTGCAGGGCCCGAGCTCAGGTGGTAGTCGAGGTACTCGCGACCAGCGACATCCCAGACGCGGCTGCCTTCGCCGCGTGCGATGACGAGGTTGAGTTCGGGGGGAAGGACGAACAGACCGAGCCCGCCACCCGCGAGATAGCGCCCCGCCGCCGAAAGCAACATCGATTGTTTTTCCGATGGAGTCGATGCCGGAACCGGGGTTACTCGTTTCAACACTTTCTGGCCTCCGTGGTGACTTGAACCATGTCGTCGCGAAACCGCCCCGTGGGTCGGACGCGGGCGATCGCGAAAACTTGACGCGGTCCCTATTTTGCTCCGATATTGGAATCCGTGGCCGCAGCGGCGGTCGGATCGGCCGCACGCGCAACGGTCGATCGGCCGAACCTACCCGGAAAGCACAGAACATGGCCCACCGTTCGTTCCTGCCCGAGGCCGTCGACCGCTATCTCACCACGGTTGTCGCGCGCGAAACGGCCGTCCAGAAGCGGCTCCGAGCGGAGACGTCCCGGCTTCCCGAAGGCGGCATGCAGATCGGCGCCGACCAGGGTGTGCTGCTCGCGTTTCTGGTCCGCCTCATCGGCGCGCGCGAGGCGATCGAAATCGGGACGTTCACCGGCTACAGCGCGCTCGCCGTCGCCAGCGCACTGCCGCCTGACGGACGCCTCGTCTGCTGCGACATCAGCGAAGGGTGGACGACCATTGCGCGGCGCTACTGGGCCGAGGCCGGCGTCGCGGATCGGATCGAGCTGCACCTCAAGCCCGCACAGGAGACACTGTCGGAACTCGTGCGCGGAGGCGGCGCCGGGACGTTCGATTTTGCGTTCATCGACGCCGACAAGACCGGATATGATGGTTACTACGAGTCATGCCTCGCCCTCCTTCGAGCGGGTGGACTGATCGCGATCGACAACGTGCTGTGGAGCGGAACGGTGGCCGATCCCTCCGACACGCGGCCTGACACCGTGGCCCTCCGCGCGATCACCGCGAAGATCCGCGACGACGCCCGCGTCGACGCCTGCCTCGTCAGTATCGGCGACGGCGTGATGCTCGCGCGCAAGCGTTGAGATCTCGCCAAAGCCCGCGTCTCACTCGCCATCTGTGGGGGGCCCCGAGTCCGTCACGCGCGCACGAACTGCTCGCGGTAGTACTTGAGCTCGACGATCGATTCGTAAACATCGGCCAGCGCCTCGTGCTTGCCTTCCTTGGGAATTCCCTTCATCAAGTCCGGCTTCCAGCGGCGGACGAGTTCCTTCAGCGTGGAGACGTCGAGGTTGCGGTAGTGGAAATAGTCCTCGAATGCGGGCATCCAGCGCGCGAGGAACCGACGATCCTGGCAGATCGAGTTGCCGCACATCGGCGAAGCCTTGGCCGGAACGTGCTCCCGGAGGAACGTCAGCGCTTCGCTCTCGACGGCGGCCTCGTCCCGCGTCGACGCCTTCACCTTGTCGATCAGGCCGGAGCGGGCGTGCGTGCCCTGGTTCCATGCGTCCATCCCCGCGAGCACCTCGTCGCTCTGGCGAACGACCCAGACCGGTGCCTCGACCACGGTATTGAGGTCTCCGTCGGTGATGACCAACGCAACCTCTATGATCCGGTCGCTCTCGGGCTTCAGCCCGGTCATCTCCATGTCGATCCAGATCAGGCGGCTTGCGTCTTGGGGCATTGCGAATTCGCGTAAAATGGGTGGCGCATTCTCGCACACTCCGCCCGGCGCCCTGGCGGCTCCGGCGTACTCACTTTGAGCGCAACGACCTTCACCGCCGTGTTCATCGCCGCGCTCGCGTCGTCGCTTGCGTTGCGGCTCTGGCTCGCCCGGCGGCATGTCGCGCACGTTGCCGCGCACCGGGACGCCGTGCCGACGGCATTCGTCGACCGCATCGGCCTCGCCGCGCACAGGAAGGCCGCTGACTATACCGTCGTACGCACACAACTCGGCGTCGTAGAACTCGTCGTCGAAACCGCGCTGCTGGTCGCGCTCACGCTGGGCGGCGGCATTGCGGCGCTGGTCGCGTGGACAGCCGGCTTGCCCGTCGGTGACCTTGGCCGCGACCTCGCGCTCATTGTCGCCGCGGCGGTGATTTCGGGCGTCGTCGGTCTGCCGTTTTCATATTGGCAGACCTTCGGCATCGAAGTTAAGTTCGGATTCAATCGGACGACACTCGCGCTCTGGGTCACCGATATCGTCAAGGGCATCCTTGTCGGCGCGGCGCTTGGCCTGCCACTGACGGCGCTCGTGCTCTGGCTGATGCGCGCGGCGGGCCCGCTCTGGTGGATCTGGGCGTGGGCGGCCTGGATCGCGTTCCAGTTTCTGTTGTTGGCGCTTTATCCAACGGTGATCGCGCCGCTGTTCAACAAGTTCTCGCCGCTGCCCGCCGGCTCCAAGCGCGACGCGATCGAGGCGCTTCTTGTTCGTTGCGGGTTCGAAAACCGCGGGCTCTTCGTCATGGACGGATCGCGACGGTCCAGCCATGGAAATGCGTTCTTCACGGGTTTCGGTCGCGCCAAGCGTATCGTCTTCTTCGATACCCTGCTGGAACGCCTCGCGCCCGACGAGATCGAGGCCGTGCTCGCGCACGAGCTCGGGCACTTCCGGCTGAAGCACGTTCTGAAACGAATGCTGTGGATGGCGGCATTCTCGCTCGGGTTCCTGGGCCTCCTTGCCTGGCTCGCCGCGTCACCGTGGTTCTACGAGGGGCTCGGCGTGCCGCCGGCGCAGAACCGTCCCGGCGTTGCGCTGATCCTCTTCTTCCTCGTGCTGCCCGTATTCACCTTCGTGTTCGCGCCGCTGTCATCGCTCTATTCGCGCCGGCACGAATTCGAGGCGGACGCCTTCGCCGCCGAGCATGCGTCGGCGGCATCGCTCGTCCACGCGTTGGTGAAGCTCTACGAGGACAACGCCGCGACGCTCACGCCGGACCCGTATTACTCGGCATTCCACGACTCGCATCCGCCCGCCGCCATCCGCATCGCGCGACTCGAGCCCGCGTGACGCAGGCTCACCGGAAGGGATCCCGCATGCAGAGACTGATCTCCATCGCAATCGCGGCCGCCATGTTCGTTTTCATCGGCGCCGCCATGGCGCAGAATGAGTCCGCCCCCTACAAGGAAGGCAAGGCCCTCGTCGAAAGGGACTGCGTCGGGTGCCATGCCCAGCGTTTCGCCGGCGATCCCGACCAGATGTACCTCCGCGCCGACCGCCGTGTGAAGACTCCCGCGCAGCTGCTGGCACAGGTGCAGGCATGCAACACGAACCTCGGGAAAGGTTACTTCCCCGAGGAGGAGGAGCATATCGCCATGTATCTAAATCTCGAGTTCTACAAGTTCGCGCCATGACCGGCACCCACGAGAACGCGGGATTGCGCGCACTCGCCGCAATGCATTGCTTGCCGCGAGCGCCCAAGCTGTCGGACGTGGAACTGGACGAACGGCTTGCCTCGCTGACCGGGTGGACCCACACCGGAAACCGGATCGAAAAGACCTTTCGCTTCGCCGACTATCACAGGACGATCGCATTCGTGAATGACGTGGCGGCGCTCGCGCATCGCGAGGATCACCATCCGGACCTCGCGGTCCACTACGACCGCTGCGTCGTCGTCTGGTCGACGCACAGCGCCGGGGGTGTCACGCTCAACGACTGCATCTGCGCCGCGAACGTGGAAGAAATAGCGGCGGCGGCGTGAGCCTGGGAGCAGGGGCCCCAAGCTCGCTTGGGGATGCGACCGGGGCGAATCGACGCTTGCGGCCGACGCGCGGCGGACATGTCAGCCGCCTCCCGGTCAAGGAGGCCGCGGCGTGAGCCCGGGAGAGGCGCTCGAAAGCGGTCTCGTCATCGCCAGTCGCCGCCGGCACTATGCGGTGCGTCTCGACGACGGAGAGACGCTCGAGTGCCTGCTGAAGGGTCGCAACACGACCCTCGCGTGCGGGGACCGGGTGCGGGTCGCGCGGATGGCGGGCGGCGGATCGATCGAGGCCGTCCTACCACGTTCGACTCTCTTCTACCGTTCCGACGCGTTCAAGGAGAAGTTGATCGCGGCGAACGTGACGCAGATCATCGGCGTCGTCGCGCCCGACCTCGGGGTCGACGAGGAACTCGTGAATCGCTGGATCATCGCTGCGGAGGCGCAGGATTGCCGCTTCGTTCTCGCCGCGAACAAGTCGGACAAGCCCGACTTCGCGGCACTCCTCGCGCGGCTTGAGCCATTCGCCGCGCTCGGCTACGCAGTCGTCGCACTGTCAGCCCGGCGAGATGTCGGGGCGCTCCTGCCCTGGCTTCGCGGTCATCGCACCGTGCTGGTCGGCCAGTCGGGGATGGGGAAGTCGACAATCCTGAACGCGATCGCGCCGCACGCCAACGCGAAGACGGCGGAAGTCTCCGAGGCGCTGCTCACCGGCCGCCACACGACGTCCCAGTCGACGCTCTACCCGTTGCCGGCCGACAAGGCTGGCGGGTGGGTCGTCGATTCCCCGGGACTCAAGGTGTTCGGGCTGGCGCACATCGCGCCCGAGACCATTGCCCATGCGTTCGTCGAGATTCGCCCATTTCTCGGCCAATGCCGTTTCCGGGACTGCCAGCACGATCGCGAGCCCGGCTGCGCGGTGCGGGAGGCCGCCGCGCGCGGGGAAGTGGCGGCGCATCGTGTGGCGCTGATGCACCGCCTGGTTAGGGAATCGGCGGCGATCCGAGGTCCCGCGCGTCAGGCCCGCTGACCGCCCTAAGGAACCTCGGAACAAGTCCCACGTGGGCGCGCGACTTGTTCCGAGGTTCCCTAAGGCGCCCAGTTCGCGATCGTAAGCAAGAACATCAGTAGCAGCCACAGCACGAGGACGCGCCAGACGAGCCCGACCGCGCTCGGCAACAGGTCGGCGTCGGGCTCATCGCCCATCCCGAGTTCCGGCCGAAGATCGGGTTCACCACCCACCACCGGCAGCGGTCCGCCGAGCAACACGCCCAGTGCACCTCCGCCACTGGCGAGCACGATGCCCGCATGTTCGCCGCCCTCCTGGCCGGTCCAGGCCTGCGCCTGCGTGCGCCAGCACACGACGGCATCCTCGAAATCGCCGACGATCGCGAACGACAGCGCGGTGAGCCGCACCGGTATCCAATCGAGAATCCATAGCAACCTTCGAGCAGGTTCGCCGAAAACGGCGCGCGCCCGTCCGATCGGCGTCGTATCGGCGCCTCGGGCATCGCTCCGCCATTCCTCGGCGAGAAGGACGGCGGTGCGATAGAGGACGGCGCCGGCGGGCCCCGGTAGCACGGTGAACCAGAATAGCGTGCCGAACACCTGGCGGTAGGAATCCATCAATCCCCGCTCGATGGCGAGCTTCGCAATCTCGCTGCTCGACAGCTCGGCCGTATCGCCGCCGCGCCACGCGGCGAGCGCACGCCGCGCCGCGATGAGATCGCCCTGCTTCAGCGCTTGCCGGACATCGGTGAATGCGTAGCTGAACCGGCGAAAACCCATCAGGAGGTAGAGCGCCGCAACGTTCCAGACGAGCCCCAGCAGCGGCTGCAACGCGGCCAGCGCGAAGAACACTGCGGCGGCAACCAGGACCGGTGGAGTCACGGCGACAAGCGTTGCGATCAGTGCGTGCCGCGCGGTGCCGCCGTTCAGCCGTCGTTCGACGGCACGCGCATACCGGACGAACACGCGTTCCACCCTCGCGCGCCACCGGAAAGCGCGCCATTGCTCCAGGGCCAGCGCGGCGAGGACCGCAATCAGGTTCATCAGCGGAGGAACTCCTTGTTGATCTCGCTGAACAGCCGCGTTCCTGTCGCACTCGACCCCTCGAAAGCAACCAGATCAGAAGCGCTCGGCCATGGGGCCATCACGTCTTGAGCTCGTCCCGGTCGCGATACTGCTCGAGCGCTTCCGGATTGGCGAGCGCCTCGAGGTTCTTGACCGGCAACCCGTGCACGACGTTGCGCACGGCGAGCTCGACGATCTTGTTGCTCTTGGTGCGTGGGATGTCCGTGACCTGCACCACTTTCGCCGGCACGTGCCGCGGCGTCGTATTCTTGCGCACGTGCTGCTTGATCCGCTCGGCGAGCGCCTTGTCGAGGACGAGGCCATCCTGCAGCCGCACGAAAAGGATGACGCGGACGTCGCCGACCTCGCCGGGCGGCCAATCCTGACCGATGACGAGACTCTCCATGATCTCCGGGAGCTGCTCGACCTGCCGATAGATCTCGGCCGTGCCGATGCGAACGCCGCCCGGATTGAGCGTCGCATCCGACCGGCCGTGGAAGATCATGCCGTCGTGCACCGTCAGCTCGACGTAGTCGCCGTGGCACCAGACCCCGGGGAAACGTTCGAAATACGCGGCGCGGTACTTGGCATCGCCAGGGTCGTTCCAGAAACGCACCGGCATCGACGGGAATGGCGCCGTACAGACGAGCTCGCCTTTCTCGCCGCGAACGGGCTTGCCGTCGTCATCGAATACTTCGACCTCCATCCCGAGGCCACGGCATTGGAGCTCGCCGCGCCACACCGGCAGCGTCGGGCAGCCCAGCGCGAAGCACGAGACGATGTCGGTACCGCCGGCAATCGACGACAGACAGAGATCTTCCTTCACGCACTGGTATACGTAATCGAAGCTTTCCGGCGCGAGCGGGCTTCCGGTTGAAAATACGGTCCGCAAGTCCGGCAGTCCGAAGTCCTTGCACGGCACGACGCAGATCTTCTTCGCATGGTCGATGTATTTGGCCGACGTGCCGAAGTGGGTCATTCGCTCCGCTTCGGCAAAGTCCCATAGCACCTTGCCGCGGTCGATGAACGGCGATCCGTCATAGAGCAAGAGGGTCGCGCCGGCCGCGAGTCCCGAGGCGAGCCAGTTCCACATCATCCAGCCGCACGTCGTGAAATAGAAAAGCCGGTCGCCAGTCTTGACGTCGCCGTGCAGCAGGTGCTCCTTGAGATGCTGCAACAGCGTACCCCCGGCGCCGTGAACGAGGCACTTCGGCACACCGGTCGTGCCCGACGAGTAAAGAATGTATAGGGGATGGTCGAACGGCAGCCGCGCAAATTCGATCGGAGCCGCTTCTTGACCGCCAACGAACGCCTCCCAACCAACGGCCCCGCGAACCGTGCGGACGTCCTGCGGACCCTGGCCCGTCACTTCGAGGTACGGGACCACGACAACTCGCTCGAGCGTGGGGAGTCGCGCGACGATCTCCGCGACCTTGTCGAGGATCGGCAATGCCTTTCCGTTGTACCAGTAGCCGTCGACGGTGAAGAGCACGCGCGGCTCGATCTGGCCGAAGCGGTCGAGCACGCCCTGCACTCCGAAGTCCGGCGAGCACGACGACCAGATCGCGCCGATGCTCGAAGCACCCAGCATCGCGACGATTGCCTCGGGCATGTTCGGCAGGTACGCCGCGACACGATCGCCGACCCCGATACCGTTCGCCTTCAGCGCAGCGGCGATCTGCGACGTGGCCGCGACCAGTTCCGCATGCGTGACCCGGCGTTTGATCTTGTCCTCACCCCGGAATACCAGCGCGTCACCGGCGTCGCCTCTTGCGGCGTGTTCGAGAAGATTCTCGGCGAAGTTGAGGCGCGCATCGGGAAACCACCTGGCGCCGGGCATCTTCGACGGATCCACGAGCGTGAGCTCGCCTCGCGTTCCGACAACGCCGGCATAGTCCCAGAGGGCGCGCCAGAACGCCTCGCGCTCGTCGTTCGACCAGCGCCAGAGCGCTGCGTAATCGGGAAGGGGCCTCCCCGTCGCTGCCGCGATTCGGCGCGCAAACTCGGTGATGTTGGCCCGAGCGACGCGTTCAGCCGACGGCCGCCAGAGCAATGTGTTGGTTGCCATCGTCGCGTCCTATCCGTGTCCCATCATCGCGGATCGAAGATCAGACGGGACCTGTCACCGCGTCCCGCGCAGCGTCCAACCCTTGCAACGCCGCCAACACCGCTTCGGGCAGAGCGACGCTGCAACCTCTCGCGAGATCGATCCAGACGATCTTCGACGCGCCTTCGGCGTACTTCTTGCCGTCCATCCAAATTTCGTAGAAGCTGCCCGACACTCGTGCGACCCGGGATCACCGAGAAACATCCGAACCTCGACCTCGCCCGGGTAGACGAGCGGCACGAGGAACGTGCAGCTCGCGTTGACGATCACCGCGCCCGTTGTCGCCGGCGTAGGGCCTGCCGCCTGGCAAAGCCCGTAGATCCACTCGATGCGCGCCTGTTCGAAGAAACGGAAGTAGACGGTGTTGTTGACGTGGCCGAGCGCGTCCATGTCGCCCCAGCGGATCGGTTGGCGCGACGTGTGCACGAGGATCCTGGGCTTGTGCGTCATTGCGTCTCTTCCGCGGGTGCCAGTCGAGGCCGACCGACCGCACCCGCCGGCGTGGCGTCGCGCAGCATCGCGGCGGCCACGAGTTCCGCGATGTCGCGGCACGGCGATCTCGTCTGCCTTGCCCAGCGCCGAAACACCATCGGCCATCATCACGGCGCAATACGGGCACGCGGTGGCGATGACGCGCGGCGCGTGTGGCAACGCCTGCTCGACGCGCGCACGTTGATTCGCGTGCCGATCGATTCCTCGAGCCACATCCGCGCGCCGCCGGCGCCGCAGCACATCGCCTTCTCGCGGAGAGTTCGAACTCGAGCGGCGCGTCGCGCGAGACGTCGCGAAGGACCGCGCGTGGCGCGTCGTATTCGCCGTTGTGCCGACCAAGATAGCACGGCTCGTGATAGATGACGCGCTCGGCACTGCGCGATCGAGCTTGATGCCGGCCTTCGGCGACAGCTGCGCGATGAGCTGCGTGTGGTGGACCACCTCGTAGCGGCCGCCGAATGCCGGATATTCGTTCTTCAGCGTGTTGAACGCGTGCGGATCGCAGGTGACGATCCGCGTGACGCCGAGCCCGTTGAGCGTCGCGATCAGCGTCGTTGCCAGCTGTTGGAACAGTATCTCGTTGCCGGCCCGGCGGACGCATTCGCCGGTCGACGTCTCGGCCGTCGCCGAGCGATGCCGAATCTGACGCCCGGCCCGTTGCAGAATTTCCACGAAGGCGCGTGCGATCCTCTGGCCGCGCGGGATCGAACGACTCGGCGGACCCGACGTAAAACAGGTAGTCGAGCCCACGCATCGCATCGGCATTGTCCACGATGGTCACACCAAGGCCCCGCGCCCAGTCGCCACGCGTGTCCGCCGGCAATCCCCACGGATTGCTCTGCGACTCGTAGGCTTCGAAGACCGCCTTGAGCGCGTGCGGAAACTCGCCGTCCATCAACACGCGATGCTGGCGCATCCGGAAGAACCGCGGGAGGTGCTCGAGCTCGATCGGACACGCGGCCTCGCAGTAGCCGCAGGTCGTGCACGCCCAGAGGGTATCGTCGCTGATGACTTCGGCGACCAGCGGCGGTAGCGCATCTTCGGCGGCGCTGGCGGCAATGATCTGCTCGCGGTTTTCCAGCAGATGCTTCTTCAGGCTGTCGTTGACCCATTTCATCGTCAGCGGCTTGCCGGTGAGGAAAGTCGGGCACGCGTCCTTGCACCGGCCGCATTCGGTGCAGGTGAATACGTCGAGACCGTCTTTCCATGTGAGGTCCTTCGCGGTGCGGACACCCACGCGCATCTCCGCGGCCCCGGCGTCGTCGCCCATGATCTTCTGCAGGTCGACGAACGGCACCGCGTTCGCGGAGCTGCCGCGGCGGAAGAAGAGCGCCGGCAACGCCGTCACGATATGGAAATGTTCGCCGGTCGGCAGGAGAACGAGGAACGCGAACACGACGACGAGCTGGGTCCAGTACGACAAGTGGTAGCCGGCCGTCAGCGCCGCGGGCGAGAGTCCGGCGAGCGCCGCGGCAACGCGGCTCCCGGCGAACGCATGGTCCCGTTCGTGCGCGATGCCCGGGTCGCCGCCGGCAAATAGCGCGAACCGGAAACCGTCGAACAGCAGGTCGGTGATCATGATCGCGAGGATCAGCGACAGGATCAGCAGCGCCTCGCGATTGGCCTCGAGGCGCCTGGGCCTGACCACGTAACGCCGCCAGAACGCGTACGCAAGCGCGGCCAGCACGGCGATCTCGACCGCGTCCTTGAACGCCGCGAATCCTGCGCCGGCCAAGCCGGGGAACACGAACGCTTCGTCGTATCCGATGACGATCAGCTGCAGTTTTCGCGCGAGCAGGGCGACGAAGCCGAGGAAGATCACCGCATGCATGAGACCGGGCTTCCAATCCCGGCGAATCATCCGCGATTGAAGGAAGCCGTTCGTCAGCACTGCCCGCAGGCGTGCGCCGGGATGGTCCCAGCGAACCTCGGGCGACAGGCTCGCCACGATCGAAGCTTGCGCGCCGCGAGGTAGCCGAAACCCGCGAAGGCGACGAGCATCAGCAGCGAAATTCCAAGCGGGCTCATCGGCGGGTCCGTATGTTGCAGGCGGCGCACGTGCCCCGGATGTCGGTCGTCGGCGGGGCGTTTGCATTATACAATTCCATCCTTGCGTGCGAGGCGCGCTGTCACCTTCCACCGAGGTATCCCATAATGCAACGCGAAGCCATGGAGTACGACGTCGTGATCGTCGGCGGTGGGCCTTCGGGGCTCGCCGCGTCGATCCGGCTGAAGCAGCTCGCCGCGGCCGCTGGCAAGGAGGTTGCGGTCTGCGTGCTCGAAAAGGGATCCGAGGTCGGTGCGCACATCCTGTCCGGCGCGATCATCGATCCGCGGGCGTTGCACGAACTTATCCCGGATTGGCAGACGCTGGGCGCGCCGCTGGACACGCCGGTCAGCGAGGATCGTTTCCTGATCCTCACCGCCGAAAAGGCCTACCGGATTCCGAACTGGTCGCTGCCGCGGCTGATGGACAACCATGGAATGCATATCGCGAGCCTCGGTAACGTCTGCCGCTGGCTCGGGCAGCAGGCCGAAGCACTCGGTGTCGAGATCTACCCCGGATTCGCTGCCGCGGAGATTCTGTACGACGACAACGGCGCCGTGCGCGGCGTGGCGACAGGCAACATGGGTGTGGCCAAGGACGGGACGCACAAGGGGGAATTCCAGCCCGGCATGGAACTGGTCGCGAAGTACACGCTGTTCGCCGAAGGCTGCCGCGGTTCACTGTCGCAGGAGCTCATGCAGAAGTTCAATCTGCGTGACGGTGTCGAGCCGCAGAAATACGGGATTGGCATCAAGGAGCTGTGGCAGGTCAGCGCCGGAAAGGCACAAGAAGGGGCTCGTCCTGCACAGCCAGGGCTGGCCGCTCGACGCGAGGACGGGCGGCGGGTCGTTCGTCTACCATTTTGGCGAGCAACCTCGTATCAGTGGGATTCGTCGTCCACCTCAATTACGAGAACCCGCATCTGTCGCCCTACGACGAGTTCCAGCGCTTCAAGACGCACCCCGCGATCCGCGGCACCTTCGAAGGCGGCAAGCGACTCGCCTACGGCGCGCGCGCGATCAACGAAGGCGGACTGCAATCGGTGCCGAAGCTCGCGTTTCCCGGGGGTGCGCTGATCGGCTGCGCGGCGGGTTTCGTGAATCTGCCGCGGATCAAGGGGTCGCACAATGCGATGAAGACCGGGATGCTCGGGGCCGAAGCTGCGTTCGCCGCGCTCATGGCCGGGCGGCACCACGACGAACTCGCGACGTACCCTGACGCGTTCCGCAAGTCGTGGGTGTACGAGGACCTCTACAAGGTGCGCAATGTGAAACCCGGCCTGTCGTGGGGTATGTGGGCGGGAACGATCCACGGCGGTATCCACATGTGGCTGAACGACCTCGGATTGGGCGCGCTGGTGCCGTGGACACTGCGCCACGGCAAGCCGGATCACGAGTCGCTGAAGCCGGCGGCCGCAATGCCGAAGATCGCGTATCCGAAATACGACGGCGTGCTGACGTTCGACAAGCTCTCGTCGGTATTCGTGTCGAACACGAGCCACGAGGAGGACCAGCCCGTGCACCTGCAGTTGCGCGACGTGGCGGTCCCCGTGGCGGTGAACCTCGGACTCTACGACGGCCCCGAGCAACGCTATTGCCCGGCGGGCGTCTACGAGTTCGTCGATGCGGAAGGAGGGTCAGGCAAACGCCTGCATATCAATGCGGCGAACTGCGTGCATTGCAAGACCTGCGACATCAAGGACCCGCGCCAGAACATCCACTGGGTGACGCCCGAGGGCGGCGGCGGGCCGAACTACCCGAACATGTAGCGGGGTCGGGGATGGCCCGCGCGGGTTCGAGGACCTGATCGCAGAAAGGGCCCCCACGGGGGAGGCCCTTTCGTACGCTTCCCGGCCGGGGAAGAGCCGATTCTTCCCCGACCGAAGGCTCGCCCTACGCTACGGGCAACTTCCTGCCCATGACTCCGGCCCTCTTGACGAGCGTGAGTTCGAGCACGCCGCCGTCGTATTTCGCGACGCTCTTCGCCTCATCGAGCTCGTGTGGCAGCGTGAAGCTGCGATAGACGTTGCCATAGTACCGCTCGCTCCGCAACATCTTGTCGCCTTCCTTCTTTTCCCATTCCCTCTTCACTTCGGCGGTGATCGTGACTTCGTTGCCCTCGATCTCGACGTTGATGTTTTCCTTTTTCACGCCGGGCATTTCGGCGTGAACCATGTAACCGTCCTTGGTTTCGGTGACATCCATCTTGATCATGACGGGAGTACGAGCACCTTCCATCCGGACAGGCTTGAAGAAACCGCGGAACAATTCATCCATGCCTGTATCGACGAATGGATCATACGATACGAGGTTGAGGTTGTTCATGTTACCCTCCTTCTACTGCAACCTTGGTTCAGGACCCGAACCCTCGAGCCCTTTCCCACTGTCAATCTTGCGCCCCGCTGCGATCGTTGCAAGTGCGCACATTGACCAGGATCAAGAGGCCAAGGAAAAACGTTTTCTGCCACGGTTCTGCGTCGCCATGCGTCGTTTTGTCGCGCCCGGATCATGGGGACGGTAGCGGCCGTGCGAGCTCGTCGCCCCAGAGCCACGCGGCACCGCGCACGCCGCTCGAATCGCCGTGCACATTGCGAAGAAGCCGCGTGTCGACGCGGTCCGAGAATACCCAGCGTCCCCACAATTGCGGCACGTTCCCGTAAAGGCGATCGACGTTCGACATCCCTCCGCCGAGAACGATCGCGTCGGGATCGAGAATGTTGATCACGTGCGCCAACGCGCGGGCGAGTCGCTCTTCGTAGCGCGCGAGCGTCGCTGCGCACGCTGCGTCGCCGCTCGCTGCGCGGGTGGCGATATCGTGCGCGCCCAGATTCGCGCGCGTCGCGAGCCGGTGATCGCGTTCGATTCCGGGGCCGGACAACCACGTCTCGATGCAGCCCGACCTGCCGCAGAAGCAGGCGTGGCCCGGGCGCTCGTCGTCGCGCGGCCAAGGCAGCGGATTGTGGCCCCATTCGCCCGCAATCGCGTTCGGGCCGTCGAGTACGCGGCCGTGGACGACGATGCCGGCGCCGACACCCGTGCCGAGGATCGCGCCGAAGACGACGCCAGCGCCTCGGCCCGCACCGTCGCTCGCCTCCGACAGCGCGAAGCAGTTGGCGTCGTTCGTGATGCGGATCTCGCGACCCAGAAGGGCTTCGAGATCGCGCTTGATGGGTTGGCCATTGAGACAGGTCGAATTCGAGCCGCGCAGAAGCCCGGTCGCCCGCGAAATCGAACCGGGCATGCCGATGCCTATCGTGGCCCGCCGGCCGAGATCGCGTTCCGCGTCGCGAGCGAGCTGCGCCAGCGCATCGAGCGTCGCGGCATATTCACCCCGCGGCGTCGGAATACGGCGCCGCAGGAGCTCGGCCCCCTGCGGGTCGAGGGCGACGATCTCGATCTTGGTCCCACCGAGATCGATGCCCAGCCTTATGCGGTCGTCGTCCATGGCAATTGCATTCCTGCGCGCGGAACCGACCCAGCCATCGCGGACCAGCGGCTTACGCAATATGCCACAGTGCGAAATGCTCCGGTTTGGCACAATCGGGGTTCAGGCATGCTTTCTGCAGCGTGTTCACCCGGAAACGTCGAAACTTCGGGAGCTCGCTGTAGACTTTGTCCCTGACGCGTCAAAGTTCGGCAGATTTGTCCGCGACGAGAGCGATGACTATCATTGAACCCACACAACACCGCACCATGACGGCAGCCCCCGCCCCTGCCTGCGCGAAGTCGCCGCCTGCCGGACGACTCCGGGTGCCGCAGCGCAATGGAACACCACGCGATGCAAGCGCCTAGCGAAGGCACTCCGCTGGTTTCCTCGGACGCCACCGCCGTGGCCGAAGCCCCGGCCAGCGATGGAGTGACCGCGTTCCGCCAGGCGGTCCTGGACAAGTTGACCTACATGGTGGGCAAGGATCCCGGCCACGCCCGCGACCACGACTGGCTGGTTGCGACGGCGCTCGCCGCGCGCGATCGCGTCGTCGACCGTTGGGTGGAGGCGACGCGCAAGACGTACCGCGACGGCCGAAAACGCGTCTACTACTTTTCGCTCGAATTCATGATCGGGCGAATGCTTTTCGACGCGCTCGGCAACCTCGGCATCACCGACACGGCACGCGCGGCCCTCCGCGAACTCGGAGTCGACCTCGACCGGCTGCGCGTGCTCGAGCCGGACGCCGCGCTCGGCAACGGGGGCCTCGGACGGCTCGCCGCGTGCTTCATGGAGAGCATGGCGACGCTCGGGATACCCGCGCATGGCTACGGCATCCGCTACGATCATGGCATCTTCCGGCAGGTACTGAAGGACGGCTGGCAGCTCGAACTCCCCGAAGATTGGCTCTCCTCCGGCAACCCCTGGGAATTCGAGCGGCCGGAAGTTACCTACATGATCGGCTTCGGCGGCACCGTCGACAGCATCGAAAGCGCGGACGGCGTGACGCGCTACCGTTGGGATCCGGCGGAGAGCGTCAACGCGGTGGCGTTCGACACGCCGATCCCCGGCTGGCGCGGGCATCACGTCAACACGCTGCGACTATGGTCTGCGCGGGCGACGGATCCGCTGCGGCTCGACGACTTCAACCGCGGGGACCACGTCGGCGCACTGGCCGATCGCGTGCGCCTCGAAGCGATCTCGCGGGTGTTGTACCCGAGCGATGAAACCGCGGCCGGGCACGAGCTTCGCCTGCGGCAGGAGTTCTTCTTCGCCTCGGCGTCGCTGCAGGACCTGCTCCGCCGACACAAGCAGCAGCATGGCGACCTCGCCACGCTCTCCGATCACGTGGCGATCCAGCTGAACGACACGCACCCCGCGATCGCGGTCGCGGAGCTGATGCACCTGCTGGTCGATGATCACGCAATGCCGTGGGAGCTCGCATGGACGATCACGACCACCGTCTTCAACTACACCAATCACACGCTGCTTCCCGAAGCGCTGGAGACCTGGCCCGTGTCGCTGATGGAGAATCTGCTCCCGCGGCACATGCAGATCATCTATCCTCATCAATGCGCTGCATTTGGACGCGCAACGGAACGCGGGACGGGACGACGACGCCTTCCTGTCGTCGATCTCCGTGATCGCAGAGGACCATAGCCGACATATACGCATGGGACATCTCGCGTTTCTCGGGTCGCACCGCGTGAATGGCGTCTCGGCGCTGCACACGAGGCTCATGCGACAGACGGTGTTCCGCGACTTGAACACGATTTATCCGGATCGCATCGTCAACAAGACCAACGGGATCTCGTTCCGCCGCTGGCTCTACCAGGCGAACCCGGGCCTCACCGAACTCTTCGTCGACGCGATCGGGCCGCAGTTCCTCGACGACGCTGCGCAACTCGAGGCGCTCGTGCCCTTGGCCCACGACGCGCCGTTCCGCGAGCGTTTCGCCGCTGTGCGCCGCGCGAACAAAGTAGCCCTGGCGCGCCTCATCGCCGATCGCCTCGGCCTGGGCGTCGATCCTGACGCGCTGTTCGACGTGCAGATCAAGCGCATCCACGAATACAAGCGGCAGCTACTGAACATTCTCGAGACGATCGCGCTGTACAACGCGATGCGCGCGCAACCGACGCGTGCGTGGGTCCCGCGGGTGAAGATCTTCGCCGGCAAAGCGGCTGCGGGCTACCATCAGGCGAAACTCATCATCAAGCTCGTCAATGACGTCGCGCGCATCGTCAACCGCGATCCGGTCGTGCGCGGACGGCTCAAGGTGGTCTTCCTGCCGAACTACAACGTTAGCCTGGCCGAAGCGATCATCCCCGCAGCGGACCTGTCCGAGCAGATCTCGACGGCGGGCATGGAGGCCTCCGGCACCGGCAACATGAAGCTCGCGCTCAATGGCGCGCTCACCATCGGAACGCTCGACGGCGCCAACATCGAAATCCGGGAACGCGTCGGTGCCGAAAACATCTTCATCTTCGGGCTTGTCGCTGACGAAGTCGCCGAGCGCCGCCGTGCCGGTATCGACGCGACGGCGACCATCGAGGCGTCGCCGGCGCTCGCCGAGGTGCTGAGCGCGATCAAGTCGGGCATGTTCTCGCCGGACGACCGAAGCCGCTATCGCGGACTGGCCGACGCACTCCGGCATCACGATTACTTCATGGTCGCTGCCGATTTCGACGCCTACCAGGCCACGCAGCGGACCGTAGGCGCGCTGTGGCGGGATCGCAACGAATGGTGGCGGCTGGCCGTTCTCAACATAGCGCGCATGAGCTGGTTTTCGGCCGATCGCGCGATTCTCGACTATGCGCACGAAATCTGGCGCGCGGAGCCGGGCGGGCGCTGAGGCCGCCCCGATCCGCGGGTGCCTGTCGTTCGTGACTCCGGCGCGCTCTGGATAGCGCATTCGAAAGAGATCGAATGGAAAAGATAAGCTACTCGACGCCGCTCTCGCGCTCGGCGATGGCCTACGTCCTCGCGGGCGGGCGCGGCAGCCGGTTGATGGAACTTACCGAAAGGCGCGCCAAGCCGGCCGTCTATTTCGGCGGCAAGTCGCGCATCGTCGATTTCGCGCTGTCGAACGCGCTCAATTCGGGGATCAGGCGCATCGCGGTCGCGACCCAGTACAAGGCCCACAGCCTCATCCGGCACCTGCAACGAGGCTGGAACTTCCTGCAGCCGGTGCGCAACGAGAGCTTCGACATCCTGCCGGCGAGCCAGCGCGTCGGGGAGGACAAGTGGTACGCCGGGACGGCCGACGCGGTGTTTCAGAACATCGACATCGTCGACGGCTACGCGCCCGAGTACCTGGTCATCCTCGCCGGCGATCACATCTACAAGATGGACTACGAGCGGATGCTCGTCCAGCACGTCAACACCGGCGCGGACGTCACGGTCGCCTGCATCGAAGTGCCGGTCGCCGACGCCGCGAGCTTCGGCATCATGCACGTCGACGGCGACAACCGCATCATCTCGTTCATCGAAAAGCCGGCCCAGCCGCCCGAGATGCCGGATCGTCCGGGCTGGGCGCTCGCCAGCATGGGCGTCTACGCGTTCAAACGCGAGTTTCTGAACGAGCAGCTGTGCCGGGACGCCGCGGACATCCATTCGACCCGCGATTTCGGACGCGACATCATTCCCTGGCTCGTCCAGCATGGCAAGGCCGTCGCGCACCGTTTCGCGCAATCCTGTGTGCGCTCGCGGGCCGAAGGCGAAGTCTACTGGCGCGACGTCGGCACACTGGACGCCTACTGGGAAGCGAACATCGACCTGACCGACGTCGTTCCCGAACTCGATCTCTACGACCAGAACTGGCCGATCTGGACCTATGCGGAAATAACGCCGCCGGCAAAGTTCGTGCACGACGTCGACGGACGACGCGGCCTCGGCATCTCGTCGCTGGTGTCCGGCGGCTGCATCATCTCCGGCACCGCGCTCCGGCGCTCGCTGCTGTTCACCGGCGTTCACGTCCACTCGTTCGGGACGATCGAAAACGCCGTCGTCCTCCCTCACGTCGAGATAGGACAGGGCGTGCGACTCGCCAACGTGATCATCGACAGCGAGGTCAGAATACCCGCCGGATTGGTAGTGGGCGAAGATCCCGAGTCCGATGCGCTTCGCTTTCGCCGTTCGCCCCGCGGCATCTGCCTCATCACGCAGCGGATGATCGACCGTCTTGGCGAGAGCGCGTAGCGGATGGACAGCGTGCGCGTTCTCTCGGTCGCGTCCGAGGTCTATCCGCTGATCAAGACAGGTGGACTCGCGGACGTCGTCGCCGCCTTGCCCTCGGCGCTCACGCGCGAAGGCATTGCGACGCGCACGTTGATCCCCGGTTATGCCGCGGTGATCGACGCGTTGCGCAAGGCCGAGGAAGTCCACACGTTCACGCATCTGCACGGCGGACCGGCGCGGCTCCTCGTTTCGCACACTGCGGGGCTCGATCTCCTCGTCCTCGATGCGCCGCATCTCTATGCACGGCCTGGCAATCCCTATCTCGGCGCCGACGGCAAGGAGTGGCCCGACAACGCGCTTCGCTTCGCGGCACTCGCATCAAGCGCCGCCGCGATCGCGCGGGGCGTCGTCCCCGGGCTCGCGCCCGACATCGTCCACGCGCACGACTGGCAGGCGGGTCTTGCACCGGCCTTCCTTCACTATGGGGGCGCGCCGAGGCCGGGCACCGTGATGACGGTGCACAACCTTTCGTTTCAAGGACAGTTCCCGCATGAACTGCTGGCGACGATCGGGCTGCCTCCCCACGCGTACGCGATCGGTGGCGTCGAATATCATGGAACGATCGGCTATCTCAAAGCAGGGCTTGCACTTGCCGACCAGATCACCACGGTATCGCCGACCTACGCCGCGGAGATCCAGACACCCGAGGGCGGGATGGGTCTGGACGGGCTGCTGCGTCTGCGCTCCGACGTCCTGACCGGCATTCTCAATGGCATCGACGACACGGTGTGGGACCCGGCGACCGATGCTCATCTCGCCGCGCGTTTCGACGCGAGGCGCCTCGCGCGGCGCGCGGCGAACAAGGCCGCGCTGCAGGCACGCTTCGGCCTCGATGCCGAACCCACAGCCTTTGTCATCGGTGCTGTCAGCCGGCTGACGCTGCAGAAAGGGATGGACCTGCTGCTCGATGCGTTGCCGGCGATCACCGCCAGCGGCGCGCAGCTCGCGCTTCTCGGTTCCGGCGAGAAACCCCTCGAACGCGATTTCGTCGCGGCCTCATCCCGCCATCCCGGATGCGTCGCCGCAATCATCGGCTACGACGAATCGATCGCACACCTGGTGCAGGCCGGTGCCGACGCAATGCTCGTTCCTTCACGGTTCGAGCCCTGCGGTCTCACCCAGCTCTGCGCGCTGCGCTACGGCGCGATCCCGATCGTGGCGCGGGTCGGCGGACTTGCCGACACGATCATCGACTCCAACGAGATGGCGCTGGCCGCCGGAACCGGCACCGGAATCCAGTTCGCGCCGGTGACGCGCGTAAACCTGGAGTTGGCAATCCGCCGTGCCATCGCGCTCCGACGCGACCCTGCGCTGTGGCGGCGCATGCAGTCGCGCGCGATGAAGACGGACGTCAGCTGGAACCGACCCGCGAAGCGATACGCGGCGATCTTTCGCGAGCTTGCCGCGCATCGCTCGCCCTGAATCAGCGACATAGCGTGAACACGCCCTGATGCGTCGTGTCGGCCCCGGCAGTCCCGAGCCGCTCGGTGTGAACCTCGTGCCCGGCGGGGTGAACGTCGCCGTCTTTTCCGCACACGCGACCGCGATGGAACTTTGTCTCTTCGACGGAGCGGGCGAGCGTGAGCAGGAACGCGTCGTGTTGCCCGAACGCACGGGCGATGTGTTTCATGGGTTCGTCGCCGGTGTGGCGGCCGGTGACCGCTACGGGCTGCGGACGCACGGTCCTCACGACCCACGCCATGGCCACCGTTTCAATCCCGCGAAGCTCCTCGTCGATCCGTATGTGCGGGCGCTCGACCGACCGTTTGTCTACGATCCGGCATTGGGCGGCGATGACCGCACGCCCCGCGACGATATCGACAGTGCATCGTTCGTGCCAAAGGGGATCGTCACACCGCCCGCGCCGCCGGCAGGTCCACAACGCCCGCGCGTGCCGTGGGCCGAGACCATTGTCTACGAACTCCACGTGCGCGGCTTCACTCGCATGCATCCGGATGTACCGGAAGCTATCCGCGGCACGTGCGCCGCCCTTGCCCACCCCGCCGCGCTCCGGCACCTGAGACGACTCGGCATCACGACCGTTGAACTGATGCCGATCGCGGCGGCGATCGACGAGCGACATCTCGCGCGTCTCGGTCTCACCAACTACTGGGGCTACAACCCCGCGGCGCTGTTCGTCCCCGATCCGCGGCTCGCGCCTGGCGGCATCGTTGAGCTCCAAAGGACCGTCGCCGCGCTGCATGCCGCCGATATCGAAGTGATCATCGACGTCGTTCTCAATCACACGGGTGAAGGCGATGCGCTCGGACCAACGCTGTCGCTGCGTGGACTCGACAACGCGACTTACTACCGGACTCTTGCCGACGATGGTGCCGTCTACGTCGACGACACCGGATGCGGCAACACGCTGGCGCTTGACCGGCCGCCGGTGCTCCGCCTCGCGCTGGACGTTCTCCGCTACTATGCCGAGGCGGCGGGGGTCGATGGATTTCGATTCGATCTCGCGACGACCCTCGGCCGTCGCGACGACGGGTTCGATCCCGCGGCGCCGTTGCTGCAGGCGATCGCACAGGATCCTTTGCTGCGCGATCTCAAGCTGATCGCGGAACCGTGGGACCTCGGGCCCGGCGGGCATCGCCTCGGCGCGTTCCCGCCAGGATGGGGGGAATGGAACGACCGCTATCGCGATGCGGCACGGCGGTTCTGGCGCGGAGACGCCGGCCTCACCGGCGACTTCGCAACACGCTTCGCCGGCTCCGCCGACGTCTTCGCGGTGCGCTCCCGCCCCCCATCGCGGTCGGTCAATTTCATCACGGCGCACGACGGCTTCACGCTTGCCGATCTCGTCGCCTATGCAACGAAGCACAACGAGGCGAACGGGGAGGACAACCGCGACGGCAGCGGCGCCAACTGGTCATGGAATCATGGCGTCGAAGGACCGACATCGGACCCAGGGGTCCGCGCGGCGCGTGAACGCGACATCCGGAACCTGCTCGCGACTCTGCTGCTGTCGCGCGGCACGCCGATGCTTGCGATGGGCGACGAACTCGGACGCACGCAACGGGGCAACAACAACGCCTACGCACAGGATAATCCTTTGGCATGGGTCGACTGGACGAGCGCGGACGACGGGCTCACTGCTCTCGTCGCCGCGCTGATCGAATTGCGCAAACGCCACCCGGCATTGCGCGACGATCGCTGGCTCACCGGCGCGCCCGTTGACGAAAGCGGCGTCCCGGATGTCGAATGGCGCCACCCCGATGGTCGTGCGATGGGCGGCGGCGACTGGACGAATCCGGGGTGTCGCGCCGTCGTCGCGATCCTCCGCGCGAGCGCAGCGGATTCGCGTGCAGCCGACCGCGTCGCGGTTGCGCTCAATGCCGGCGACGATCCGGCCTCCGTACTGTGGCCCGACGCGTGCGACGGCTTCTCCTGGCATCCGTGCATCGACACGGCGTCGCCATCCCCACGGCTCGATCCCGCGAGTCCCGTCATAGCCAACGCCACGCGGGTTGCCGGGCGGTCGGTGGTCGTCGTCGTGGAAGAACCGGATGCCTCGCACCGTCGAAGCCCTGGTGTCGAGCAGGGGATACTCGACCGTCTCGCCGCCGCCGCCGGCATTGCAGGCGAATGGCAAGATATGGTGGGAGCGCGCCATGTCGTCGGCGCCGATACCAAGCGCGCATTGCTTGCGGCGATGGGGCTGCCCGCCGACTCGACCTGTGAAGCGCGCGCACGCCTCGCCGAAATCGCGGACCTGCACGACCGGCGCGAACTGCCCGCGCTGGTCGTCGTCCGCGAAGGTTCCACCGTACAGGTCGCCATGGCGCTGGCGAACGCCAAACTGCGCCATCGCGTCTTCCTCCGCCTACAGCAGGAGGACGGCACGGAGCGCCTTCTGCGTCTTGCGATCGACGATCTTCCCGCGAGCGCGGTGACGGCCACGGACGGGCGCACCGTCATCCAGCGGATCGTCACGTTGCCCCCATTGCCGGTCGGCTACCACACGCTGCGCTTCGACAACGATTCCGACCGCCCCTGCCGGGTCGTGGTCGCCCCCGATCGATGTTTCCTTCCGCCCGAAATTCGCGATGGCGCACGCCGCTTCGGCCTCGCCGCCCACCTCTACGCGGTCCGGCGGCGTGGCGATCATGGCATCGGCGACTTCACGACGCTGTCCGAAATGGCCGCTGCCACCGCTCGGGCAGGCGGCAGCATCGTCGGCATCAACCCGCTGCACGCGCTCTTCGCCGAAGATCGGGACCGCGCGAGCCCCTATCATCCGTCCGACCGCAGGTTTGTCGATCCGATCTACATCGATGTGGATCACGTGCCCGATCTCGCGGCATCGGACGAGGCTCGCGCGCTGCTCGCGAAGAGCGGCGACCATCGAATCGCGTCGCCCGCGGCGGACAGCAGCGTCGACTACGGCGCGGTCTGGCAGTTGAAACAGGCCGTGCTGAGCGCATGCTTCACCCGCTTCGGCCAACGCGGCAACGGCGATCCTCTCGTTGCCGAATTCGATCGCTTCGTCGCCGCTGGCGGGCTTCCGCTGCGCCAATTCGCGCTGTTCGAAGCAATCGCCGCGGAGCATCCGCGGATACCATGGTTCCGGTGGCCGCATTCGCTGCGAGAGCCACATGCGCCGGGAATTGCCGACTTTGCGAGCCGCCACGCGAGCCGGGTGCGATTCGCACTCTATCTGCAGTGGCTCGCGGACCGCCAATTCGGCGTCGCCGCCCGGCGCGCGCGTGCGAGTGGCCTCGCGCTCGGGTTCTTTCGCGATCTCGCGGTCGGTGCCGCTCCGGACGGCGCCGAGGTGTGGGCGAATCCGTCCGCTTTCGCCCGCAGCGTGGCGATCGGCGCCCCGCCCGATCCGTTCTCGACCGCCGGCCAGAACTGGAACCTCCCTCCACCGAATCCCGGAACGCTGATGGCGTCTGCGTGCGCCGGGTTTGGGGATCTCCTCGCCGCCAACATGCGGCATGCCGGGGCGTTGCGGATCGATCACGTGATGGGGCTGTCGAGGTTGTTCTGGATACCGGAGGGCGCAACCGCTGTCGACGGCGCCTATGTCCGTTATCCGCTGGATGCGCTGCTCGGCATCCTCGCGCGGGAGAGCGTCCGCGCACGCTGTCTCGTGGTCGGTGAGGACTTGGGGACAGTGCCGGAGGGCTTGCGCGAGCGGCTTGCGGCCGTCGACGTCTTTTCCTACCGGGTGCTGTGGTTCGAACGCGACGGCCCGGACTTCGCCGCCCCTTCACATTATCCGGCGAAAGCGGTGGCGTGCGTCTCGACGCACGATCTGCCGACCATTGCCGGCTGGTGGAGCGGCACGGACATCGCCGAGAAGCGTTCACTCGGCCTGCTGGATGTGGAACGCGCTGCAGCCGCGGAGGCCGAACGACTTGCCGAGAAGCGCGCGTTGGCGGAGGCGATCGACAAGGCCGGCGTTGGCAATGGCGTGCCGCTGGACGCCGGTGCGCCGCACGACGCCGCGGTCACTGCGGCGATTCATCGCTACGCGTGCGCGACGCCGTCGGCGGTGGTTCTAGTTCAGGCCGATGACCTCGCCGGCGAAATCTTCGCCCTCAACCTGCCCAGCACCGATCGCGAACGGCCGAACTGGCGGCGAAGGCTAAGCCTTGACGCGGAGGCGCTCTGGCGGACGTCCTCCGGTATGCGGGTGATCGCCGATTTCGCGGTCGCGCGGACGCGTCGGTGAATTGTACGGATCGCCTGCGCTATAGGACGGCGTCACCGCCCTTCGGGCGTTGGCTTCGCCCTGCTCGCGCGGGCATCCGGCGGGGGACGGCGAACGGAGTGAGCGCGGGGCCCGTTCATCTCAGATGATGGACCTGCTGACCGAGCATTTCGGGGATCACCAGCGTGATACCGCTTTCGGTCACGTGGAAACGTCGGCGATCCTCGCGGGGATCGACGCCGATCGTGAGCCCTTCCGGCAGCCGGCAATGCTTTTCGACAACGGCCCTCTTCAGCACCACATGATGGCCAACGTCGACGTTGGGAAGGACCACCGAATCCTCGATCGTGCAGTAGTCGCGGACACGAACGTTCGAGAACAGCAGCGACCGGCGCACGACCGAGCCGCTGACGATGCAACCGCTGGCGACGATCGAGTCGATCGCCGTACCACGTCGTCCGTCGTCGTCGAACACGAACTTCGCGGGCGGCAGCTGCTCCTGGTGTGTCCAGATCGGCCAGTTCTGGTCGTAAAGGTTGAGCTCGGGGACAACCCGGGTCAACGCGACGTTCGCCTCCCAGTAGGCGTCGATCGTGCCGACGTCGCGCCAATAAGGGATGCCGTTGGTAATGTTGACGCAGCTGTCCGCGAAGTCGTGTGCGTGCGCGCGCACGCCCTGCCTCAGAAGTCGGGGAATGATGTCTTTGCCGAAGTCATGGCTGGATTTCGCGTCGTCGGCGTCGCGCAGCAGCACGTCGTACAGAAACGCCGCGTCGAACACGTAGATGCCCATGCTGGCGAGCGCCCGGTCCGGGCGGCCCGGCATCGGCGCCGGATGCGGCGGCTTCTCGTGGAAGGCGATGATCCGACGCCCGGCATCCACAGCCATCACGCCGAACGCACGCGCCTCCTCCACCGGAACGTCGATGCACGCGATGGTCATCTGGGCACGCGCGCCGACGTGGTCTTCGAGCATGCGGCCGTAGTCCATCTTGTAGACATGGTCGCCGGCCAGGATCAGCACATATTCCGGATCGTGGCGCCGCAGGATGTCGAGGTTCTGGTAGACCGCGTCGGCGGTGCCCTGGTACCAGGTCGCCTCGATCCGCTGTTGCGCCGGCAGCAGTTCGACGAATTCGTCGAAGCGGCCGTCGAGAAAGCTCCAGCCACGCTGCACGTGACGGATGAGGCTCTGGGCCTTGTACTGCGTGCAGATCCCGATGCGGCGGATGCCCGAGTTCACGCAATTCGAAAGCGCGAAGTCGATGATCCGGAACTTGCCGCCGAACGGCAACGATGGCTTCGCGCGCCAGTTGGTCAATTCCTCGAGCCGGCTCCCCCTGCCTCCCGCCAGGATGAGCGCGAGGGTGCTCTTCGTCAAAGGTCCGGAAGTTCGCTTGGCGCGCCCGCCACGGATCAGGTCGTCGAGCGCGCTAACTTCGGTGATGCCGTTCATAAGTATCCACTTACCATCATGGCGACGTCGCCACTCGGAACCTCATACGCGAATATCACCGCCTCTCCAGCGTTCCGGTCACCCCGCTGCTGTCGTACGTGGAGCGTCGCGCCGTCGACCCCGGACGTTCCATGCCACGGACCGGCGGCTCGACGACCGCTACTTGCGCAGCTCCAGCTCGATCCGGGCTTCCGCCTCGAGCCAATCCTCCAATTCATGACCCGGCCCAAAGCCCCTTTTCTCGGCGCAGTAATAGGCCGCCTCGGCAATCATCAGCTGTTTCGTTTCGAAATCGACAGCGCCTTCCATCGCGACTTGCGATGCCATCTCCGAAATGATGCCGGGCTTGCCGGTCGCAGACAGTGAAACTGGCCGGGCCGCGGATTTGCGGCGCGGATGTCGCGACGGCGTAACGTGCAGCGCGGGCATTGTCATCTCCTTCGATTCCCTCCCAACATACATTTCTCCTTCTTGTGCTCTACACACTACTCGTCGACACGAGCATTTTGTTGACCTCCGTCAACTGCCTGTCTGGTCCCGCAATGCGACTCATGATGCAGCGCACACATCGACACCGATGCCAGGCATCGCCGATCAGGATGCAGCGGCCTTCTCGGGCAGCGGAGGCAACGCCGTCGCAACTGCGTCGTCCACGTTCTCGACCCAAACGAAGGTGAGCTTGTCGCGCGCGTCGACAGGAATATCCTCGAGGTCGCGGCGGTTACGCGCGGGCAGCATGGCGGTGGTGATGCCGGCACGAAGCGCGGCCAGCACCTTCTCCTTGACGCCGCCAATCGGCAGCACGAGCCCGCGCAGACTGATCTCGCCCGTCATCGCGACGTCGCTGCGCACCGGCCGGCCCGTGAACAGCGACGCGAGCGCGATGAAAATCGCCACACCGGCGCTCGGCCCGTCCTTCGGCGTTGCGCCGGCCGGCACGTGGACGTGGATGTCGGATTTGTCGAGCATCTCCTGCGCGATGCCGAGCTGCTGCGAGCGGGCCTTGACCAGCGAGAGCGCCGCCTGCGCGCTTTCCTTCATCACGTCGCCTAATTGTCCCGTCAATATCAGTTTGCCTGCGCCGGGCATCCGCGTCGCTTCGATGAAAAGGATGTCGCCCCCCACCGGGGTCCACGCGAGGCCGGTCGCGACACCCGGCATGCTGCTGCGCATCGCGACTTCGGCCTCGAACTTGCGCGGACCGAGGATCGCTGCGAGATCGGCCGTTTCGATCTTCACGTGCCGGACGCTGCCTTCGGCGACGCGCACCGCCACGTTGCGGAACACCTTGCCGATCTCGCGTTCGAGATTGCGCACACCCGCTTCGCGCGTGTAGTCGTCGATGATCGTCAACAGCGCCTCGTCGCTGATCTCGCACTGCTCCGGCTTCAATCCGGTCGCCTCGAGCTGGCGCGCGACGAGGTAGCGGCGCGCGATCTGCAGCTTTTCCTGCGCGGTGTAGCCCGGCAACTGGATGATCTCCATGCGATCGCGCAGCGGCCCCGGTATTGTTTCGAGCACGTTTGCCGTGCAGATGAACATCACGCCCGACAGATCGAACGGCACGCCCAGGTAGTTGTCGCGAAATGTCGAGTTCTGCTCCGGATCGAGCACTTCGAGCAACGCCGACCCCGGGTCGCCGTGAAAGCCGCCGGCGCCGAGCTTGTCGACTTCGTCGAGCATCATCACGCAGTTGCGCGTACCGGCCTTGCGCAGGTTCTGGATGATGTTGCCGGGCAGCGAGCCGATGTAGGTGCGCCGGTGCCCCCGGATCTCCGCCTCGTCGTGCACGCCGCCCAGGCTCAGGCGCACGAACTTTCGGCCGGTCGCCTTGGCGATGCTTTGGCCGAGCGAAGTCTTGCCTACGCCGGGCGGACCGACAAAGCACAAGATCGGGCTCTTTCCCGATGGATTGAGCTTGCGCACCGCGAGATACTCGAGGATCCGCTTCTTGATCTTGTCGAGCCCGTAGTGGTCGCCGTCGAGGATCTCCCGCGCCCTCGCGATGTCGATCGCCTCCTCGGCATCGGCCGCCCAGGGAAGCTCGATCAGCCAGTCGAGGTACGTGCGTATCATCGAATACTCGCCGGCCCCCTCGGGCATGCGTTCGAGCCGCTTCAGTTCCTTGCGCGCCTGCTTTTCGACTTCCTCCGGCATCTTCGCGTCGGTGATCGCCTTTTCCAGCTCGGCGACTTCGGCCGCACCCTCGTCGCCCTCGCCCAGCTCCTTCTGGATCGTGCGCATCTGCTCGCGCAACAGGTGCTTGCGGTTGCGTGTCGTCGATCGATTCCTTGGTGCGCTCGTCGATGTCGCGCGACACCTTGAGCACCTCGATGCGGTGCGAAAGCAGTTCGAGCAGCTTGTCGAGCCGCGTCTTCAGGTCGAATGTCTCCAGCAGCGCCTGCTTCTCCTCGGCGCCGATGTCCATCAGCCCGGCGATGAAGTCCGCGAGCCGCGCGGAGCCTTCCACGCCCTGCAGCGCGGACACCATCTCTTCGGGCACCTGCGGCAGCAGCTGCAGGATCTCGACTGCGCGCTGCCTGCAGGTTGTGCGCCCGACCTTCGATGTCCGGATCGATTCGCTCGGGCTCCTCGATGACCTGAACGCGCGCCGCCATGAACGGGTAGCCTTCCAGGAACTGCAGGACGCGAAAGCGCTTGCACGCCCTTGCAGATCGCGTGATGCACACCCTCGGCAGCCGTGATGTAACGCAACACGACGGCCGTGGTGCCGACCCAGTGCAGGTCGTCGGGGCCCGGCTCGTCCACGTCGGGCTTGCTTTGCAGCAGGATACCGAGCGGACGCTGCAGCCGCGCGGCCTCCTGCGCGGCAGCGCGCGAGCGCTCGCGTCCAACCGTGAGAGGGAATACCAAGCCCGGGAACAGCACGACATTGCGGACCGGCACGATGATCAGCGCGTCGTCGGGAAGCGGGCGCGTCGCGCCCTTGTCCGGCGACTTGTCCGCGTGCGCGGCCGATTCGACGCGCGCACCCGCGTCGGCGCCAACCGGCACGTCGTTCGCGATGGTGTTTTCGCTCATGCGCCCTCCTTGCGAAGTCTCGACGCCCGCGCGGTCAAGCGTCGGGCGCGCGCACTCGCGCGACGACGCGCCCTACGCGCCTTGGCTTCGCCCGCCGCACTCATGCGCCCTCCTTGCGCAAGCGCAGTATCACGCAGCCGTCCAGCAACTCGGGCGCGCCAACTTCAAGCCGTGCCTCCGGTAACCGGATGCGTCGCTCGAAATAGCCATACGGAATCTCGAGGCTCCGTACCACCCGACGCGATCCGCCGAATGGAGGTGGCCTTTCGGCGCGTACGACGAGCTCGCCCGCCTCGACCGTCACATTGACCCGGCCCGCGGGCACACCCGGCACCGCGACGACGATGACAAATTCGCGCTCGTCCTCGAACACGTCCGCCGGCGGCTCCCACATCACCTGCGTCCGCGCCGACGCCGCCAGGCGGAAAAACTGCCGATGCATGTGTTCCGCCTGTTCGATCAGCTCGCAGGCCTGCGCCCACATCCAGTCCGTCGGATTCCGCGATGACATAGGTGCCCCGCTGCTAAGTACCTGTCCGTGAATGAGTCAGTGTACGGCGAACCTACGATATGAGGGCATGCCCCATCGATTCAAGTTCGCCTCCGGCACAGACCGGATCAAGGTAACAATGTTACCGAATGGGACCTCGCCCGTGACCTCGCAGGCGAACCGTCGAGTTCTCCGAAACCGCGGGACCACGATCCCGCGCGATGCGTCGCCCCTCGCCCGCGCGCGCTACAGCGTGGGCGTCTCCGCGGCCGCAAACATTCTTTCGTGCCGGCTCTGGCAGATCACGCAACGCCTGGCGGTAGGAAACGCCTCCAGCCGCTCAAATCGAATGTCGGCGCCGCACTCCATGCATCGGCCGAACCGATGCCCCTGGATGCGCACGAGCGCGTCGTCGATCTCCTTGATCGCCTCGGCGTGGCGACGCGCGATTGCGTTGCTGTAATCGGTCAACGACGACGCGGTGGCCTGGTCGCCGAAATCCGGCACCTCGCCGGCGATTTCCGCGTACGACTGCTCGGTCGCGCGGGTCAACTCCTCATGAGCCGCCGTCAGGACGCTGCTTCTTTGCGCCAGCAAATTGCGCTCCAACTTCCGCGTCTGCCGCGTTGTGAGTGCCGTCATCTGCGTATCCGTCCGTTGGGGCTACGCTCCGCAACCCTCCACGGTGCTATCGGCCGTTCCTTTTCATGCTATCCGGCCGCGAAGTCAACGGGTTGACCGTTGTCAACATTGCACTCGACAGCCTGCGCTGCCGAGCGACTGCGCGCCATGGCGAAGCGGCCCCGCCGCACGGTCGTGAATCAGCATGACCCGCGTCAATCTGTGGCGGGTAAAGCGCGCCATAATCGTTCGAGCGGGGCGGGCAAATGGAGAATCTGGTCACGTGCAACGGAACGGCATTGCGAGCTGGCGATCCAGGGCTCGCTGCGAAGGTATTGTTCCTGGCGCAACCATCGAGCTACCCCGAGGCAACCGGTCGCGTCGAGACCATCGAGACGCACATGTCGTGGGTGTTTCTCACGGATCGCCACGCCTGGAAGCTCAAGAAGCCGGTCCGCCAAAGCTATCTCGATTTCAGCACCGAGGCAGCGCGCCGCCACTATTGCGCCGAAGAAGTGCGCCTCAACCGCCGCCTGACGCAGGATGTCTACCTGGAAACTGCGCCGTTGACAGTCGATGCCGACGGCCAGTTAAGACTCGGACGCAGTGGCACCGTCGTCGACTGGCTGGTGAAGATGCGGCGTCTGCCAGCCGAGCGAATGCTCGACCGCTTGATTCGCGGTGGTTCGGTGCGCACCGACGACGTCCGGCGCATCGCGGGCACGCTCTGCCGATTCTACCGCGACTGCACGCCCGTCACGATGAACGAGCGCGAGTACCGCGAACGATTCGCCGCGGGGATCGGCGAGAACCTCGTGGAGCTCGGCGCCCGGGAGTTCGCGCTGCCGATCGCGATGATCGAGGCAACCTGCGCCAGGCAACGCTCGTTCCTCGAACGCGGGGCCGCGCTGTTCGACGAGCGGGCGCGCGGAGGCCGCATCGTCGAAGCGCATGGCGATCTGCGGCCCGAGCACATCTGCCTAGAACCTCAACCGCAGATCATCGATTGCCTGGAATTCTCCATTGACTTCCGCGTACTCGATGCAGCCGACGAACTTGCATTCCTCACGCTCGAGTGCGAGCGCCTCGGTGCGGCATGGATGAAGCGGTCTATCTTCGACGCCTATGCCGATTTGTCAAGAGACGCTCCGTCTGACGTACTGGTGCACTTCTATCAGAGCTTTCGCGCGTGCATGCGTGCGAAGATCGCGATCTGGCACCTCAAGGAACCGTCATTGATCGATCCGTCGAAATGGACGGCGCAGGCGCGCGAGTATCTCCGACTCGCCGAGACCCACATCGCGCAATGCGGATCCTGACCTCACGGCGGTTGCCGACCCTCAGGAGGCAAGCAATTCGACAATGGAGCCGCCGCCGTGAATCCTGCGGATCGCTTCGGCGAAGAGGCTTGCGGAGCTGGCCTGTACCAGCTTGGCCCTCAGGGCGGCATCCGTCACGCGGAGTGGTGGCACGCTGTCGGTCACGACGATTTGCTCGACTATGCTTGCCGCCAGCACCGAGTTTGCGGCGCCGGCAAAAAGACCGTGCGACGCGGCGGCAACAACGCGCGCCGCACCGCGGTCACGGCACGCCTGCGCCGCCCGCGCGATCGTGGTGCCGGCGCTGATCAGATCGTCGATGATGATCGCGATCTTCCCGCTGACATCGCCCACCAAAGCCTCGCCGCTGACCACACCGGCACTCCGGTATTTCTCGGCGAACGCTGCGCCGATCGGGCGCCGCAATACCTCGGCGAGCCGGCTGCGAAATTGCTCGGCCCGTTTGATGCCGCCGACATCCGGTGACACGACCGCGACCTCCAGGTCATGCAACAGCGGCGCAAAGTGGGCCACGAACAGCGAATTCGCTTCGAGGTTCTCGGTGCGGCAGCGGAAGGCATTCTGGAAAGCCGCGAGATTGTGCACATCGAGCGTGACCACGCAATCGACGCCGACCGCCTCGAACAGACGAGCGACGTGGCGCGTCGTCACCGGGTCCCTCGCCTTCGTCTTGCGATCCTTGCGCGCGTAGGCGAGATAGGGGACGACCGCGGTGACCCGACCGGCGGCCGCGTCTTGTAGCGCCCCGATGAAAAGCAGAAGCCGGACGAGCTTGTCGTTCGCGCTCTGGGCCGGCTCGCCGTAGAGAGAGTGGATGACGAAGACGTCGGCCCCGCGCACGCTCACGAGCGGCCGTGCCTTGTGTTCGCCGTCCTCGAACTCGCGCTCTTCATGCGGACTGAGCGGAACCGCAAGCCGCGCGCTGACGGCTTCACCGAACGCGCGGCTTGCGTCCAGTGCGAACAGTCGGAGATCGTTCTCGTTCACGCTGCTACCCTCCCCACGCGAGTTCGCGCCCATGCGAGACGGCAGGCCCCGGGTGCCTGAGATTTACGCACTGATGCCATGCTAATACGGCTTCACCCGGTTCCATTGATCGTTGTCAACGGCCACGCGGCGCGCATAGGCTATTTTCCAGGAAGAAATAGATGAACTTCGACCCGAACATTGGAACGAGGGGCTTGGTGGGTCTCCATCCGTCGAAAGCAGGGAGTCGACAACTGACGGCGCACAATGCACTGCCGGCGACCCGCCGGATCGCGGGCGTGCAATCGATGATTTTCGCCGATCGGGCCGAGGCTGCGTTACTGCTAGCCGACGCTTTGGGGCGATGGCGCGGGGCCAACCCGCTGGTCTGCGCGATCCCGCGCGGCGCGGTACCGATGGGCAAGCTCATCGCCGAGCGCCTGCGCGGGGAACTCGACGTGGTGCTGGTGCGGAAGCTGCATGCGCCGGGCAATCCCGAACTCGCAATCGGCGCGGTCGATGAGACCGGATGGACATACGTCGCCGACTACGCCGAACAGATCGGCGCGTCCCGCGAGTACGTGCGGCGCGAAACCGCCGACGAGATCGAGACGATGCGCCGCCGGCGCGCGGAGTACACGCCAGTTCGTCCGCCGCTGGACCCCGCCGGGCGGGTCGTGATCGTTGTCGACGACGGGCTCGCCACCGGCGCGACGATGATCGCCGCACTGCACGCGTTGCGGGCCCGGCAACCTGCACGGCTGGTATGCGCGACTCCGGTGGCTTCCACCGAGGCTGTCCGGAAGGTGGGCCAATATGCCGACGATGTCGTCTGCCTGCAAACACCCGAAATCTTCTACGCGGTCGGGCAGTTCTACCGGAGTTTTCCTCAGGTCGACGACCGCGAAGTGATCGCGCTGCTCCGTGCCGCGAACGCTCCGGCGGCGTAACGCGCGTCGGGCACGTCATTGTCGCGGCGATTGGCGAAACGGCGATCGCCGTCACCCTTTGATGCAGACGAGAGGCTCGAGACGAGCGACCTTCCGCGCAAGCTGAGCGCGCTCGGCCGCATCGACGACCGCGGAGACATCCTTGTAGGCACCGGGAGCCTCTTCCGCAACGCCACGCTGCGACACACTCCGGATCAGGATGCCGCGCCCGGCGAGATCATCGATGACCTTGCGCCCGTTCCAGTGTCGCGTGGCCTCGTGCCGGCTCATGCTTCGGCCCGCACCGTGGCAGGCCGATGCAAACGCCTTCGTCGCGCCCGTGCGCCAGCCGGCGAGGACGTAGGACGCGGTGCCCATGCTGCCACCGATGAGCACAGGCTGGCCGGTCTCGTAGAGGGCGAGCGGCAGGTCCCGATGGCCCGGACCGAAAGCCCGGGTCGCGCCTTTGCGATGCACATACAGTTCGCGCGGTTTGCCACCGACGACGTGCTGCTCGACCTTGCACGTGTTGTGCGACACGTCGTAGAGCATCGTGAGCTTCGTTCCCGGCAGCACGACGCGGAACGCTTGCCGCGTCAGGTGCGTGAGGATCTGCCGGTTCGCCAGCGCACAGTTGATCGCCGCGCGCATCGCGCCGAGATACCGTTTCCCCACCGGCGAGCGAATCGGCGCACACGCGAGCTCGCGATCGGGCAGCACGATGCCCGCTCCCTTGGCAGTGATCGCCATCTCCCGCAGAAACTCCGTCCCGATCTGGTGGCCGAGACCGCGCGAGCCGCAGTGGATGCTGACGACGACCTCGCCCGGTTGGAGTCCGAACGCCTTGGCCGTGTCCCGATCGTACACGTCGACGACGCGCTGGAGTTCGAGATAGTGGTTGCCGGATCCGAGCGTGCCCATCTCATCGCGCTGCCGCCGCTTGGCGGCATCGGACACCTGTCCCGGTTCCGCGCCGGCCATCGTTCCGCGTTCCTCGATCCGCTCGAGATCTTCCGGCCTCCCGTAGCCCCGTTCGATCGCCCACCGCGCACCGCCGCGGAGCATCGCGTCCATCTCCTCCGCGGAAAGCCGCAATGCACCGGTGCTCCCAATCCCGGCGGGTATGCGCTCGAAGAGCGTATCGGCGAGCAGGCGTTTCACCGGCTCGATTTGCGCGAGTGTGAGCCCCGTCAGCAACGTGCGCACGCCGCAAGAGATGTCGAAGCCCACGCCGCCGGCGGACACGACGCCGCCTTCGTCCGGGTCGAACGCGGCGACGCCGCCGATTGGAAAGCCATATCCCCAGTGCGCGTCCGGCATTGCGTACGAAGCCTCGACGATACCCGGCAGCGTGGCAACCGCGGCGACCTGCTCGGGGACCTTTTCATCCATTGCCCGAATGAGCGCCTCGTCCGCGAATATCACGCCGGGAACACGCATCGCCCCGGTGGCGGGGAGTTGCCACTCGTCGTCGCTGATGCGCTTCAGGCGCCCTGGATCCATCGGCAGGTGTTCCGTCTTGCGTTCCCGGAGGCGATGCCGCTTCGTTTATCGCGGGCGGAGCTTGTCGCCACTCATGTCACGCGGCCATGCGTGTTTCGATCTCATACATCGACGACGCACTGCGCGACCCACATGCCATCGTCGCGGCGCGCCACGGACAGCGCAGTATAGGTTGCCCCCTTGACTTCGACGGCGGGCCGATGCCGCAAGCGGTCGACCGGCTCGCCCCACGCTTTGGCCTCGAGCACGTGATCGCGAAGCGACACGGCGAATTGGCCGAACAGCATACTGCGTGTCGTCATTTCGTAGACCAGCGTATTGAGCCAGTCGGCAAGAAGGATTTCGTCGTCGGGTGCCTCGCAACGGATCTCGACGACCGTGTGCGCAGCGACCTGCGCGGGGTCGGTGACCACCGCTGTCAACGCGAGCGCGGCCTGCTCGAACGCCTCCTCTCGCGTGGGGCCGGTGCCACGCACACCGATATCGGCGCCATGCGGAAAATGTTCCCAAGCCATTGCGTCGCAACACATCCTTGTCGCCCAGCGTTCGAACGGCTCGGCAGCACCCCCGCAGGGCTCATCCATCGCTGCAGTCTGTCCCGGCGCCTCGCAATGGCGTTTGACGCGCATCAACAACGGCCGTGGTGCCCGGCCTATGATGAAACTTCGGCCCGGCCGACGCATTTGTCAATTCCTGAGGCAGATGACTTGAATCCCAGCGTTTTGCTGACCGACCTGTACGAGCTGACAATGCTCCAGGCCTATTTCAAGCAGCGGATGAACGGACCGGCGGTGTTCGAGTTGTTCGTGCGCAAGCTGCCGCCCTCCCGCAATTTCCTGGTGGCAGCCGGACTCGCGCAGGTGATGGATTATCTCGGCGACCTGCACTTTGCAGACGAGGATCTGACGTGGCTTACGGCGTCGCGGCGATTCGCCCCCGAGTTCGTCGAATCGCTCGCGGATCTTCGCTTTACAGGCGACGCCGATGCGCTGCCCGAGGGCACCGTGTTCTTTGCCGATGAGCCGATCCTACGCATCAGCGCGCCGTTGCGCGAGGCCCAGCTCGTCGAAAGCCGCGTCATGAACCTGATCCATTACGAGACGCTGGTGGCGAGCAAAGCGGCGCGTTCGGTGCTGGCGGCCCCCGGCCGCGTGCTCATCGATTTCGGCCTCCGCCGCGCTCACGGCGCGGAGGCCGGACTCCTGTCGGCGCGGGCCAGTTACGTCGCGGGATTCGCCGGCACCGCGACGGTCGAAGCCGGGCGCGCGTTCGGAATTCCGGTGTACGGGACGATGGCGCATTCCTACGTTCAGGCGCATGCCGACGAGGCGACCGCTTTCGAGAGCTTCGCGAAAGCGCAGCCGGACAACGTCGTTCTGCTGATCGACACCTACGACACCGAGCGGGCCGCGCACAAGGTGGTCGCGCTCGCGTCGAAACTCGCGTCCGACGGCATCGCCATCAAGGGCGTGCGCATCGACAGCGGCGACCTCGGCCAGCATGCACGGCGGGTACGCGCGATCCTCGACGCGGCCGGCTTGACCGGGATCGCAATCCTCGCCAGCGGCAACCTCGACGAGTACCGGTTGCACGAACTCACGCGTGATGAGGCGCCGATCGATGGCTTCGGCGTTGGCACGCGGATGAATACATCGGCCGATGCACCGTACCTCGACTGTGCATACAAGCTCGTGGAGTACGAAGGGCGCGCACGACGCAAGCGCTCGGAGGGCAAGGCGACATGGCCCGGCTGCAAGCAGCTCTTCCGGCGATTCGCGCCCGACGGCCGGATTGCGGGCGATGCGTTGACCCTCGCGGCCGAAAGGCTGCCCGGCACGCCGCTCATCGCACCGTTCATGCGCGCCGGGCAGCTGCTCGCCCCACCCCTGGCACTGGGCGCGATTCGCGAGCACGCCCGAAACCAGCTCGCAAATCTGCCGGAGCCGCTGCGGTCGCTCGACGATGCCCCGCCATACTTGGTGGAAATCGCGCCGGCCCTGCGCGACCTCGCTGCCGAGATCGACACCCGTACCTGACGACAGAAGGAGGCGCGAAGCCAATGCCCTGGACGCTCGAACGTTATCCCCCCGCCATGAAGTGGCTCGTGCCGGAGGTCCGCGCAAAGGCGATCGAAATCGCGAACGCGATGCTCGCCGATGGCTACGAGGAAAGCCGGGCGATCCGAATGGGCATTGCCGCAGCGAAGAAATGGGCAAGGGGCGCACACGATCAATACCCGGTCTAGCGCTGCGATGCCGGTGTACCGCCGCGACCGGAGCGCCCGCAGACGCCGGAGCGGGTTGATCCGCATTGCTGTTCGAGGGAAGACATGAGCGAATCGAAGTTCATCTACGCATTCGAGGATGGTGACGGCAGCGACAGGATGCTGCTGGGCGGCAAAGGCGCAAACCTGTGCGCCATGACGCAGATCGGTCTCGACGTTCCGCCCGGATTCGTCATCACGACGGCGGCGTGCCTCGCATATCTGAAAAACCAACGACTGCCCGACGGACTCATGGACGATGTCCGAACCCACATCGCCGCGCTCGAACGCAAGTCCGGCAAGGGCTTCGGCTCGGCGGACAACCCTCTCCTTGTTTCCGTGCGCTCGGGATCGGCGATGTCGATGCCCGGAATGATGGACACGATCCTGAACCTCGGCCTCAACGGGTCGACACTACCAGGTCTCGCGGCCCAGACGGGCGACAAGCGCTTTGCCTGGGATGCCTACCGGCGTTTCATCCAGCTGTTCGGCAAGATCGCGATGGGCGTTCCCGACGAAGCCTTCGACGCAGCGATGGTGGCGATCAAACGCAAGCATGCCGCCGTGCACGACATCGATTTGACCGCGGACGCGCTGCAGGAGCTCGCGCAGGCGTTCCTGGCGGTCTATCGCGAGCATACGGGCCTGCCGCTCGCGGGCGATCCCTTTGATCAGCTCGAGCGTTCGATCCAGGCGGTGTTCCAGTCATGGAACGGCAAGCGCGCGGTCGACTATCGGCGCCAGTTCAGGATCACACCTGCGATGGCCAATGGTACCGCAGTCAACGTCTGCACGATGGTATTCGGCAACCTGGGCGAGAACTCTGCGACCGGGGTTGGATTCACCCGGAATCCGGCCACGGGCGAGAACGTCATTTACGGTGAGTACCTGGTGAACGCACAGGGCGAGGACGTCGTGGCGGGCATCCGGACGCCGAAACCGATCGCGGCGATGGCGCAGGAAATGCCCGGGCTCTACCGACAACTCGTCGAATTGCGCGACAAGCTCGAGGTCCACTACCACGAAGTGCAGGATTTCGAGTTCACGATCGAACGCGGACGGCTCTATTGCCTGCAGACCCGAAACGGCAAGATGAACGCGCGGGCCATGGTGACGAGCTCGGTTGGCATGTTCGCGGAAGGCCTGATCTCCAAGGGCCGGGCACTCGATCGCATCAACGCGCTCCTGTTGGAGCAGCTTCTCGTTCCGACGCTCGACCCGACCCACACCGCCCATTCGCTGGCGCGGGGTCTGGCGGCCTCACCCGGCGCCGCTTCGGGCAGCATCGTGTTCGACGCGGACACGGCGGAGCAGCGCGGCAGAGCGGGCGATAGCGTAATTCTCGTGCGCGAGGAGACGAAGCCGGAGGACATCCACGGCTTCTTCGCCGCGCAGGGCATCCTGACCAGCCGTGGCGGCAAGACGTCGCACGCGGCGGTCGTCGCGCGCGGCATGGGCAAACCCTGTGTGTCCGGCTGCGACGCGATAACGATCGACGTGCGCGAGCGCACGGCAAAGATCGGCGACGCGGTCCTGCGGGAGGGCGATGTCATCACGATCGACGGCACTACGGGCAACGTCTATCCGGGCAGGATCCCGACGGTGGAGGCCAGGTTCTTCGATGAATTGGCGACGCTCTTGACATGGGCCGACGAGGTCGCGCGGCTCGAGGTCATGGCCAATGCCGACACGCCCCGCGACGCGGCCCGTGCCCGCGAGTACGGCGCGAAGGGCATCGGACTGTGCCGCACCGAACGCATGTTCAACGATCCGCAGCGCCTGCCGATCGTGCAGGAGATGATCCTCGCCGACACGCCTGCCGAGCGTCGTGCCGCACTCGCCAAACTGCTTCCGATCCAGCGCGCCGACTTCAAGGGCATCTTCGCGGCGATGGCGGGGTTGCCAGTCACCGTGCGCCTCCTCGATCCGCCAATGCACGAATTCCTGCCGACGGCATCGCAGCTCGAATTCGAGATCGCCCAGTTGCGCAACCTGCAGCGGGCAGCGCGCTCCGTGGCCGAATTGCCGGACACGCTGAAGCTCGTCGATCCGGAGTTGCCGCGCGACTACGTCGACGGTCTCGGGAAGCTGCAGCGCAGCCTCGCACAGTACCGCGAGTCGAAGCGCGGCGATGCGGCGCTCGAGCGCCGCGAGGCGATGCTTAAGAAAGTGCACCAGCTCTCCGAGGTGAATCCGATGCTCGGGCACCGCGGCGTGCGCCTCGGCTTGAGCTTTCCCGAGATCTACGAAATGCAGATCCGCGCCATTCTCGAGGCCGCCGCCGAGTGCAGCAACGAAGGCGTCGACGTGCGCCCGGAGATCATGGTGCCGCAAGTGTGCACTGTCGGCGAGCTCGTGCGCGTCAAGGCGATGGTCGAAGCATTGCGGCCGGAGATCGAAGCACGCTACGGGGTGCGCGTTCCATGCAAGTTCGGCACCATGGTCGAAGTCGTTCGCGCTTGCCTGCGCGCGGCCGACCTCGCGGAAGTCGCCGAGTTCTTCTCGTTCGGCACCAACGACCTCACGCAGGCGACTTACTCGTTTTCGCGCGAGGATGCCGAAAACAAGTTCCTGCCGCAGTACATCGACTCCGGCGTTCTCCCGGACAATCCGTTCGAGATGCTCGACGTCGATGGCGTCGGACGCCTGATGCAGCTAGCCGTCGAATGGGGGCGTGGCGCGCGACCGGACCTCGTCGTTGGCATCTGCGGAGAGCACGGCGGGCAACCGGAGGCGATCCGCTTCTGCCACCACACCGGGCTCGACTACGTCTCGTGCTCGGCGCCCCGGGTACCTATCGCGCGGCTCGCCGCGGCGCAGGCGGCGCAAAGCGAGCACGAATCGGCGTGACGCCGCTCGACGCGATCCAGGACGACTACCTGTCGGCGAGCGTCGCCGTCGCGTGCCCGCAGGGGCGGTTCCATCGCCAAGCGGCCTCCGATCGGGCCATAATCGCGCGGCCCACCCCCCGGCGGGCACTTGGAAATCGGAGCCGCGCATGATCCCGCGCCTTTTCACCGCCGTCGCTGCCGCTTCAGCCCTGCTCATGACCCTCCCGGCCGCGGGTCAGCTCAACATGTACTGCAGTTCGCCGAACACCGCGTGGTGTCAAGGGATGGCTGTCGGCTTCGAGAAAGGCACCGGCATCAAGGTGGCGGTCGTGCAAAAGGCGACCGGCGAAATGCTCGCGCAGATAAAAGCCGAGCGCGCGAACCCGAAGGGCGACATCTGGTGGGCGGGTCCCGGAGATGCCTATCTGCAAGCGGCGGAGGACGGTCTGCTCGAAACCTATCAATCGCCGAACCTGAATCAGCTGCAGGACTGGGCGCGGCGCATATCGGAGGTCTCGCAGAACCGCGTTTCCGGCGTCTACGGCGGCATTCTTGCGCTCGGCTACAACACCGAGTTGCAGCAGAAGAAAGGACTGCCGATCCCGAAGTGCTGGAAGGATCTGCTCGATCCCGTGTACAAGAATGAAGTGATGCTCGGCAACCCGAATTCCTCGGGCACCGCATACCTGATGCTGGCGTCGCTGGTGCAGATCTTCGGCGAGGACGAGGCCTTCAGGTACATGAGGGCTCTGAACACCAACGTGAGCTCCTATGCACGCTCGGGCATCGGCCCGATGACCGCGGTCAAGCAGGGCGAGATCTACGTCGGCAGCACGGTGTTGCACGGCGTGATCAACGAGATTGTCGCCGGATATCCGGTCAAGCCGGCGCTGCCCTGCGAAGGAGCCGGCTACGAGATCGGTTCGATGGCGATCGTCAAAGGCGCACGCAATCTCGACAATGCGAAAAGATTCGTCGACTGGGCATTGACGGTCGACGCGCAGATGATAGGGCTCGCCGTCAAGGAGTATGCGATCCCGACCAACAAGAACGTCCCTCTGCCCGCGATGGTGCCCAACCTGACCGAATTCAAGGTCATCAACTACGATTTCGCGAAGTATGGATCGAGCGATACGCGCAAGCGCCTGCTCGAGCGCTGGGAGAAGGAGATCGGTCAAGCTCCACGATGACCGATCCACGCAGCTCGCTCAAGGTCTGGCTCGCCGTCGGCGCGGTCGGCTTCCTCCTCGTCCCGTGGTACGCGCAGCAGGACAGCGTGTTCACCTTCGGCTGGGTTCCGCATTTCACGGATAGGGAGGCCGCACCGGCGCTGCTGCAGATATTCGTTCATGGCAAGGGATGGCTCGCCCCGTTAGCGCTGCTCCTCGTCGCGGGCGCTGCGATTGCCCTCGGCAATCCCGAGCGCAAGGCGCGAGCCAATGCGTTGCTCGCCATCGGGGCGACGGGTTTCGCCTACCTGTTCGTGCAGGGCTTCGCAATTGGCCCGGTCGGATGGTCGTTCGAGTCGCTCGCCGCGACCTTGGCTGCACTACCGCGAGGACAGTTCGGCATGGGGCTAGGCGCGGCGCTTGTCGTAACGTCGTTCGGCATGCTGTTCTCGTCGGGACTCGCCGGCCGCGGCTTCTTCAACGGTGACCCATTCGTCGCCGCGAGTGTGGTCTGCGTGACCGCACTCGTCGCCGTGTTTACGTTCTTTCCGGTCGTGCGGATTCTAATCTCGGCGCTACAGGACAACGCCGGCGCCCTCTCGCTGGCGGCATTTCCCGACCGCCTGTTCACCGGCAAGATCTGGGGCTTGGGGTGCATCGCCGGCAGCACGCGCTGCGGTATCGCCTGGAACACGCTCGTGCTGGCGTCCCTCTGTGCGGCCGGCTGCACGGCGCTCGGACTCGCGTTTGCGCTGATCGCCACACGCACCGGATTCCAGACCAGGGGATTGCTCCGCACGCTCACGATCCTGCCGATCATCACGCCACCGTTCGTGATCGGCCTCGGGTTGATCCTGATCTTCGGCCGCTCGGGCCTCGTCAATCAGTGGCTCGAGTACCTGTTCGGCTGGCAGCTGGGGCGCTGGATCTACGGCCTCCCCGGCATCCTGGTCGCGCAGGTGTTCGCATTCACGCCGATCGCCTTCCTCGTTCTGATCGGGGTCGTCGAGGGCGTATCGCCAACCATGGAAGAAGCGGCGCAGACGCTGCGCGCGGGCCGCTGGCGCGTCTTCGCCGATGTCTCGCTGCCACTGATGCGGCCCGGCCTCGCCAACGCGTTCCTGATCAGCTTCATCGAGTCGATCGCCGATTTCGGCAATCCGATCCTGCTCGGCGGGAACTTCGGCGTGCTGTCGACCGAGATCTTCTTTTCCGTGGTCGGCGCGCAACTCGACCAGGGACGCGCGGCCACGCTCGGGATCCTGCTCCTCGTCTTCGCATTCGGCGCCTTCTTCCTCCAGCGCGCCGCGCTCGGACGCAAGGTGTACACATCGCTCGCCGGCAAAGGTGACGCGGGCCTGCCGACGCAGTTGCCCGATGGCGTGCGGCGCCTCTGCTACGGCGTCGCACTGCCGTGGACGCTGCTCACGATCGTCATTTACGCGATGGCGCTGGTTGGTGGCTTCGTCGAGACCTGGGGCCGCGATTACACGCTGACATTGCGGCATTACACGAAAGCGTTCGGGATCGAGTGGACCGCGCACGGGGTCCTGTGGGCCGGCGCCGCCTGGAACTCGTTCTGGACGACGGTAAAGCTTTCGGCGATCGCCGCGCCGGCTACCGCCGCTCTCGGCATCCTCACTGCGTATCTGCTCACGCGCCAGAAATTTGGCGGCCGGGATGCATTCGAGTTCGGCACGATGCTCTCGTTCGCGATACCCGGCACCGTCATCGGAATCGCGTACATCCTCGCGTTCAACGTCCCGCCGATCGAGATCACCGGCACCGCGCTGATCCTGATCGCCTGCAATGTCTTCCGCAACATGCCGGTGGGGGTGCGGGCGGGGATGGCGGCGATGAGCCAGATCGACAAGAGTCTGGACGAAGCGTCGACGGTGCTGGGTGCGCGTGGCTTCACGACGCTGCGCATGATCCTGCTGCCGCTACTCAAGCCCGCCGTCGTTGCCGCGCTCGTCTACAGCTTCGTCCGCGCAATGACCACGCTGTCGGCGGTCATCTTCCTGGTCTCCGCCGAATACGAGTGGGCGACGACGTACATTATCAACCGCGTCGTCAACGGCGACTATGGCGTCGCGATCGCGTACAGTTCGGTGCTGATCGTGCTGATGCTGGCCGTGATCTGGGCGATACAACGCCTCGTCGGCGAGCGCCGGGTGGGTCGCCGCGCGGCGGATGCTGCATCCGCGCACATCGGCGAACTTGGCGGCAGCGCCGCCTAAGGAACCTCTGAACAAGTCCTACGTGGGCGCGACGGGTGCTTTCCGGCAGGGATGGCGCGAAGCAAGGCGAAGCGAATAGTCGGCACCATTCGCGAGCCTGGCGACAAAGCCAGCACCCCGGAAAGCCCCGTCCCGTCCGGGTTTGCGCGACAATGCGGCGTCTGCTTCGTTGCGCTCCTCGGCATCGTAGTACGAACTACGACCTTCCTCATTGGCCAACTGCGGCGCCCGCATCCATCCGCATTTCGCGCAAACGCGCTCCGCGCGGGACTTGTTCAGAGGTTCCCTAAGGGCTCCGTATGAAAGCCGCATCGATCGAATTCCGCCAGGTGACCAAGCGCTATGGTGGGGTGATCGCCGTCGACGACGTCTCGTTCACGATCGGTGCGGGAACGCTAGTGACGCTGCTCGGCCCCTCCGGCTGCGGCAAGACGACGATCCTGCGGATGCTAGCCGGCTTGGAACACCCCAGCGCAGGGACCATCCTGATCGGCGGCGAGGACGTGACGGCGCGTGCCGCTGCCGACCGGGATGTCTCGATGGTGTTCCAGAGCTATGCATTGTTTCCGCACATGACCGTCCTCGAAAACGTGCGCTACGGGCTCGTTGTCTCAGGGCAGTCGAAGTCCAGAGCGGAGGAGCGCGCACGCGTGGCGCTGGAGACGGTGGGCCTGACGGGACTCGATGCCCGCCTGCCGTCGGAACTCTCCGGTGGCCAGCAGCAGCGCGTCGCCGTCGCGCGCGCGCTGGTGCTGGAGCCATCCGTGCTCTTGTTCGACGAACCTCTTTCGAACCTGGACGCGCGGCTGCGCCGCCAGATGCGCGAGGAGATCCGTGAATTGCAGCAGCGCCTCAACCTCACCGTGGTCTACGTCACGCACGACCAATCGGAGGCGATGGCGGTCTCGGATCGCATCATCGTGATGAACAAGGCGGTCATCGCGCAGGAAGGCGCACCGCGAGAGTTGTACGAGCAGCCGCGCGATTCCTTTGTCGCCGGTTTCATGGGCGAGGCCAATCGCGTACGGGGCGTTCTCACGCGCCGCGGTTCGACGCGGGGCGATGTCAGGCTCGGCCCCGTCACGCTGTCGCTCCCGCACGGCGGCGCTTCCGACGGCGAATGCGAAGTCGCGATACGTCCCGAGGCGATCGAGCTTCGATACGACGGTAATGCGCCGCTGTCCGCTACGGTAATGAAAGCGTCCTATCTCGGCCAGCTGATGGAGTACACGCTCGAGACGCCGATTGGCGCCCTGTTCGTCATTTCGACGGTCGTCGACCGACCGCTTGCCGTTGGACACTCGATCGGCGTGGCTCTCGCGAATCACGGCATCGTTATCATCCCCGAAAACCCGCGGAAATCCTGACGTCACCGCGCCTTTTCCGCGACACGCTGTTTTCGTTTCCCGAGCGCATGCGCGGTCAAACCACCCCGATCGAACCTTGCGTCGCAACTGAGACCGGTCCATGCGCTGGAAATGGCTTCTCGTCATTGCGGCAATGCTGGGTGGCGTCCACTGGTGGATCTACGAGCGGACCGAAACGCGTCCCCCTGGCGTGCTCATCAGCGAAGAGCCGCGGCAGCAGGATCTCGACCCGCCACCAAGCTTCGACCATCGCGGTTACCGCTTCGCCAAGCGCGCGCGCTATGACATAACCGCACGTGTGCTGCGCAAGGAAATCTACCGCACGGATGGCGCCGCCTCGCTCGCGCCAGTCGACCTCGCCGTCGGGTGGGGCCCGCTCTCCGACACGCGCATCGTCGACCGGCTCGAATTCTCGCAGATGGGCCGGTTCTTCTACTGGAAACCCAAGGATTTCGCGACATTTCCGCTCGGGCCGGAAGCGCTGATCACGAACGGCGCGCAAATGCACCTCATCCCGTCGACAAAAGAGCTCGACGGCCGGATCCGGCGACTGCGGCCGGGTCAGATCGCAATCATCGGCGGCTACCTCGTCGACGTCCGCGGGACGGGAGGCTTCACCTGGAACACGTCGTTGACGCGCACCGACACTGGAGACGGCGCGTGCGAGATCGTTTGGGTCGAGACGCTGGAAGTGCGCTGAGCGGGGTTGGCCGCGGGGTGCCGCGAACGCGACCGCGGGTCCGCTCACGTGTTCAGCTGGCCTGCCGTATCCCGGATGCATGGCCAAGCGCCCCGTTCGAGGCGTAATATTTCGGCACCTCTATTCGGTCATCGACTGTGGCGTGGAGAAGATCATGACCGATGTCGGCCGCATCAACATCGGTCATCTCTGGGGTGACGTCGCAGCCCTGTTCGCAGTGGCGGGCGTCCCGGCAATTCTGATGCCACGGGCTGATGCATTCGCGGGACGACGTACAGCCTAGGCGCGCCAGGAAAAGCGCATGAATTCTCGATGTATCGCGCTCTATGCAACTCTCATGTTCACCGCCCTGGCTACTGCGAGTTGTTCGACGAAGGAATGGTATGAAGGAATGAAATTTGGCGCAGAAAATGACTGCCGCCGTCGACCGCCCGGCGAGACCGAACGATGTCTCGCGCGCGTAAACACCATGACGTATGAAGAATACGAGCGAAAACGCTCGGGCCGAAAACAATAGCGTTGCATCAATGGCCAGGTCGATCCGAATCCGTTCGGCCACCGACGCTGACGCCCCTGCGCTTCTCGCCATCTACCGCCCCTACGTCGAGACAACGGCCGTGTCGTTCGAGACGATCACCCCCACCGTCGACGAATTCGCGGCGCGCATTGGAAAGGTGGTTGCAGATTGGCAATGGCTCACTGCGGAGGCAGATGGTCAATGCATTGGCTACGCGTACCGGGTTTCGTTCCGCGAGCGCGCCGCCTACCGTTGGTCGGTCGAGGCTTCGGCCTACTGGTAGACGCTGCCGGCTCTTCATGTTGGGTTTGCCATTGACGGAGGCTCACCAAATGTCACGAGTAAGCACCTATCTCAACTTCTCTCGCTCCACGGAGCGCGCGTTTGCCTTCTACCGATCTGTTTTCGGCGGAGAGTTCACCGGTGCCATTCACCGGTTCGGTGACATTCCGGCCGCGCCGGGCCAACCGCCTTTGGCCGAGTCCGACAGGAACCTCGTGATGCACGTCGAACTTCCGATTCTTGGCGGGCATGTATTGATGGGAACCGATGCTCCGGAATCCATGGGGTTCTCGTTGATACAGGGCAATAACGTCTACATCAATCTCGAGCCCGATACCCGCGCTGAGACAGACAGGCTCTTCAACGCCCTATCTGTCGACGGGAAGATCGAGATGCCCTTGCAGGAGATGTTCTGGGGTGGCTACTTTGGCAGCATTACCGGCAAGTTCGGAATTCGCTGGATGTTCAACTGCAGCAGCAAGACCTGAGTGGTCCGGGTTCGGCATTTGAAGGTGGTACGGGCCGTGACGAAGCGCCGGACGTCGACACGGAGATACACATGTTAATCGCTGCGCATGTCATGAATGAGCGTGAACAGCATACCGTCACCCTGACAACCGATGGTGCGATTCGTTCGCTATCGGTTGCCCCTCGGTCGGGCGGAAACGGGTCGAGTGCAAATGGCGGAGAATTGCTCTGCCTGGCGGTCGCTACCTGTTACTGCAACGACATCTACCGCGAGGCCGCTCAGAGAAACGTCCCTGTGCTCCGTGTCGAAGTCAGCGCCCATGCCGAGTTCGGACTACCCGGCGAAGCTGCAAAGAGTATCAACTACCGTGCAAAGGTTACTGCCCGCGCTTCCGAACCCGCAATTCGTGAATTGATGTTACACACTGATCGTGTCGCCGAGGTTCAGAACACTCTGCGCCAAGGCATGGACGTCCGGTTGGAGGCCGTTGTGGCGGAAAGCTCATCGCAGCCGTGATGCATCCCCCTCGGGATTGGTCCTGGCAGACATTCCGATCGGATTGAGTGCGAGCCGTGTCGGATGAGACCGGGCGGGCACGGTCTATTCCTCTATGTTCTCGTCTCCTTATCGCTCGTTGATGTCCGAATCAAGAGTGCCGTCAGGATCACGTGCAGGACGACCACTGGCCACAGCAGTATGCCGGTCAAACCGCCTGCGAAGCCGACGTAGGCGCGGTACAGCGCGGCAAGCGCACTGTAGATCTACATGGCGACCCGCGGCGTGCCCGGCCAGCAGGCGACCCCTAATGCGATCAGGGCGATGCCGGTCAGGCGCGCCATGGTCGCAGCAATGCCGGTAAGCTCTGCGCCGAACAGCAATTGCCCGACCAGCGACGGAACAATCAGCAACGCCACCCCGGCGGTGGCTTCGCCCACAGCGGCAAGAACAAGCACTGTCATCTTCATCGCGCCGGCAACTCCTAGTCCCGTCACGAAAAGCTTCTCGCCAACAGATAGAGGACAGTCAGCGTCAACGCACCAAGCCATGTCAGCAGCCCCGCACGAATGCCCCAAGGAGGCGGGGGCAGCGGTGCCGATATCGGCGGTCGCGCCATGGTGCCGGTTGTTGCGGGTGGCCCGGCGACAATGCCGCCGGCGGCTGCCGGCGTGGAATCTTTAACATCGGCGCGCGCCGCAGCGCTCGATGGATCGTACTCCCCTCCTTCGGCGGCGTGCATCGCTTCGCCGACTTCGCCGACGGGTGTCTGCCGTCCCGACGTAGCGGCTTCAAACGCCAGCTTGACCAGTTCGCGGCCGACTCGCTCCGCGACGGCAATGGTTCGCTGTTCCACACGGAGGCGTGAGGCGACTTCGTCGTCGTGGGCTGCAGCGAGCAAATCGACCGCGATCCTTTCGGCCGCTGCGCGCGCTGCCGCTTCCGCGACAGGTTTCGCCGCGGCTTCAGCCGCGATCCGGACGCTTTCTTGCAGTTCCACGCGGGCCGACTCCAGCACCTGGCGCGACGCTTCATCCATCGCCACCTTGGCCGACTCCAGCGTTTGCAGCGCTGCACGCTCGGCGATCGGTTGTACCGTGGCCATCGCCTCCTGCAGTTTCTCTTCGGCGGCCGTTACTGCCAGGTTGCGAGCGGCTTCAGCCTCGTTGCTGGCGGCCTCAACCAACTCGCGAGCGACCCGTTCCGCCACGCCGACGGCGGCTTGCTCCACCTCACTGCGCATTGCGCCTTCGTCGTCACGGGCAGCGGCGAGCGAGACCCGCATCAGCTGTTCGGCCACGGCACGCGCTGCCGTCTCCGCCGCGGGCTTCGCTGCCGCTTCCGCGGCAATCCGGACGCTTTCGTGCAGATCGGCGCGTGCTGTCTCCAACACCTGGCGCGACGCATCCTCCATCGCCGCCTTGGTCGACTCCAGCGTTTGCAGCGCTACGCGTTCGGCGATCGGCTCGACGGCGGCCAGCGCGTCCTGCAACCTATGGTCGTCGGTCTTTTCGGTGGACCGGCGCGTCTCTTCCGCCTCGTCGTGTACCTGTTGAGCGATTTCGCGGGCGACACGGGTCGCGGCCGCGACCGCAACGATCTCGGCGTGCTCATTCGTCGTCGCAACCTCTTTTCGCCAGGACGCCAGCGCATCATGCGTTGTGTCCGTGGCGATCGACTGCGCGACACGACGAGCGGCCTGCTCGGACGCTGCCGATAGAGCGGCGGTGGCCTCACGTACGAGTCTTTCCGCCACTTCACGCGCGATGCGCTCGGCAACCCGAGAGGGGGACTCTGCCGCGGCGGATGCGGGGAGTTCCGTCGCAGCGATGGGCGCGTGGGCCGCAACCGGTGTCGGCACAGCAACCGATATCGGGGCGACAACAGGTATCGTGGCGACGTCCGGCATCGGAACGGCAACCGTGGCGGGGACGACGATCGGTGCCGGGCCGGCGACACGCTGTCGCAGCTCCGCAAGGACGGCATCCAGCGTGGCGTCGTCGACAGGTTTGGTCACAAAACCCACGGCGCCGTTTTCGCGCGCCCGCTGCCGGTCCTGAGGCGAATCGTGCCCCGTACACATGACTACCGGGATCGCCGACGTCTCCGGATTCGACGCGATCATGCCGGTCGCCTCGTAACCGTCCATGTCGGCCATCATGAAATCCATGAAGATGGCGTCCGGCTTTTGGCTCTTGAGGTAGTCGAGCGCCTCGCGGCCGGAAGTCACTGAGTCGACGACCATGCCACGCGCCTCGAGCATGCGCTTCAATTTGAAAACCACCACTTTGGAATCGTCCGCAACCAAGACCTTCTCAACTTTCATCCTGTCCCCTATTCGCCAATGAACTCCTTGTCGACTCGACCCCGCGGTATCATCGCCTTCCACGAGCCTTCACGTCTGCGTTGCCATTTCGAGAGAGAATTATAGCTTTGCATCAGGCATCAGGAGCTAACGCGATGCGTGTCGATGGCTTGATCATCTCGTACTGACCGTGCGCGACATCGATGAGATGGTTGCGTTCTACGCCCGCGTGTTGGGAATGCGAGCGATCGCATTCGGCGCTTGCTCGTCTCGTGGTACCCGCCGCGGAGGCATCAATGATCGCTCGACGAGTTAGGATTTCCCTGCTGGTTGCGTTCGCCGCGGCGTCGATGTCGCTGGATTCGACGGACGCCCACGCCGCGGAAGAATGGCTGTCGCTCGGCAGCAAGCATTGGGCTCCGACGGTCACGTCGACCTCCGGCATCGGGACCGCCAACGCGAGCGCCGAGGCAAAGGTGACGCGCAAGGAGATCGAGGGCTGGTGCGCGAACTGGTCCCCCGGCGACAAAGGCTGTGTCCAGCGGGAACTCGCGTCCCCGGAAGCCAAGGCGACGTACCGTGCGAGTGCGGATTGCACACGCGGCAGGATCACACCGGTCGATGGCAACACGTACACGCTTGCCGGAACATGGGATAACAGCGATATCGGAGCGGGTCGGACCCGGTGGCGCGATTCCTCCGGCAAGATCGTCGGGCGAGACAATGCCAGCGGCGGCCTGGGAATATCGCAGCAATGGGAAGTCTTGTGCCCTGGTCCGATGAAGGCGCCTCAGGCGGGGAACTCCGGCAACAGCGCAAAGAAAGGCGTTGCGAACGTGCCCGCTGCGCAGTACGCCGTGGGCCAAGTGATCGAGGCCAAGTACGGCAGCGCGTGGGTAAGGGGAAGAATCAACGCGATCAGGCAGGTGGCCGGCGCAAACGGCCCGGAGCTCGCTTACGACGTCGGGCTCGACAACGGCAAGCGCGGCGTGCTTCCCGCCCGCATGTTGCGGCGCGTTGCCGGGACTTAGGTGGAACTGCGCGGCTGCGCGTACTGAACGGACACCATTACCCAAAGCTATGGCGCTTCGCGCAACCGCGCCTTGTTCTGCTGCACTTTGGCCTCGATCGCCTGACATTCCGGTCCGGTGAACTTGGCGGCGAGCGCGTCGAGAAACACGCGCGTTCGCGCCGGCATCAGCCGTCGACCCGGGAAGACCGCCCACGCGCTGACCGGTGGCAGACGCCATTCGGGCAGCACCTGGACCAGCTCGCCGCGTTGCAGGATACGGCAAGGCGAAGTGATCGTTGACCACCGTGATCCCCGCGCCCTCGAGCGCCATCCGCATCAGGAGCTCCGGCGAATTGGCCGTCGCGCGGCCGGGTGGAATGCCCTCCCAGCGCTCGTCGCCGCGGGCGAGGACCCACGGCATCGGGTCGCCGGTACGGGCGAGGATGCGCAGCGCGTCGTGCTCCATCAGCGCCTCGGGTTCGGACGGCGTTCCGCGGCGGGCGAGGTACGCGGGCGCGGCGTAGAGGCTGCCGGTGAACACGGCCAGCCGGCGGGCGGCGAGCGATGCGTCGTCGCGCAATTCGCCCATGCGGATCGCGACGTCGAAGTTCTCGCCGATGAGATCGACGAAGCGCGCGGAGAGGTCGACCTCGAGCGTGATCGCCGGGTACTTCGAGGACGAACTCGGCCAGCAGCGGCGCGAGGACGATGTTGGCGAGGTCGCCCGGCATCGTCACGCGCAGGCGGCCGCTCGGCTCGATCTGCCGGTTCTGCGCCAGCGACGCCGCGGCCGCGACGTCCTCGACGACGTGACGCGCATGCTCGAGCACGGCGAGGCCGAAATCGGTGACGGTGAGCTTGCGCGTCGTGCGCAGCAGGAGTCGCTCGCCGAGTTGCGCTTCCAGGGCGGCGACCCGTCGCGAGACCGTCGACTTGGGCAGGCCCAGGCGCTCGGCGGCGCGCGAAAAGCTGCCTTCGTCGACGACGCGCGCGAAGAGCAGGAGGTCGTTGGGCTCGAGGTTCACGGAGTTGGCCTTTCTCGAATTGGCCGCGGGTGCGTCGGCATCGGGCCAGGACCGCGCCAGCGCCAGGCGCGACGTAGTCAGATTGTTGCCAGGATGGAACAATGATATCCATTTTTAGCGCCTTCCGGAGCGTCCAAGCAACAATTATATTGTGCTCCATCACCCACCCGAACCCGATGGAGCGATTCATGAACATCCTGCAGATCAATTCCAGCGCCCGCCGCGAAGCCTCCCATTCGACGCGCCTCGCCACCCGGCTCGTCGAGCGCCTGCGCGACGCCGACCCCGAGGCCACGCTGACCGTGCGCGATCTCAACGTCGCGCCGCATCCCGGTCCTCGACGAAGCGGCGCTCGGCGCGCTGTTCACGCCGGCCGACCAGCGCACGCCGGAACAGGCGGCGCGCGTGGCGCTGGACGACGCGTTGATCGCGGAGATCCAGGCCGCCGATGTCGTCGTGCTGGGCGTGCCGATGTACAACTTCGGCGTGCCGGCGCAGCTGAAGAACTGGATCGACGCGATTTCGCGGGCCGGCGTGACGTTCCGCTACACGGAGAAGGGACCCGAAGGCCTGCTCAAGGGCAAGAAGGTGTACGTGGCGCTGACGCGCGGCGGCAAGTACCGGAACACGCCGGCGGACACGCAGGTGCCGTATCTGAAGACGGTGTTCACGTTTCTCGGCCTCACCGACGTGCACTTCGTGTACGCCGAAGGCCTGGCGATGGGACCCGACGCCGAGCAGACGGCGATCGCCTCCGCGTACGAGCAGATCGAGGAAGCCGTGGCGGCGTAAGCGAGCCGCGCAAGCAGTCAGACTCGACCTTCCGGCATCGCCAGGAATGGCTGATCCGACCATCAAGGAGAATGCAATGACGACGACACTCATCAACCCCACGACCGAGACGGTCACGCGGCCGCGCACGGTCGAGCGGTTGATCGCGGGCCAGCCGACGTCGGACGGCGCGGGCGTGAAGCTCACGCGCGTGCTCACGCAGCCGCTGCAGCGCCGGCTCGATCCGTTCCTGATGCTCGACGCGTTCGGCACCGACAACCCGCAGGACTACATCGGCGGATTCCCGGATCATCCGCATCGCGGCTTCGAGACCGTCACGTACATGATCGCCGGCCGCATGCGCCATCGCGACAGCGCGGGCCACGAGGGCCTGCTCTCGAACGGCGGCGTCCAGTGGATGACGGCGGGCCGCGGCGTGATCCACTCCGAGCTGCCCGAGCAGGAGAGACGGCCGCATGGAGGGCTTCCAGCTGTGGCTCAATCTCGCCGCGAAGGACAAGATGCGCGCGCCGTGGTATCGCGACATCCAGAGCGCGGAGATACCGGAGTTCACGACCGCGGAAGGCGTGAAGGTGCGGGTGATCGCCGGGCGCAGCCACGGCGTCGATGGCGCCATGCAGCGCGAAGTGACCGAGCCGCTGTATCTCGACCTCGAGATTCCTGCGGGGGCGAGCTTCAGCGCAGGCGCTGCCGCCGTCGCACAACGCGTTCGTCTACGTGTATCGCGGCGGCCTGCAGATCGGCGGCACGCAGGTGCCGGTGCAGCGGATGGCGATTCTCGCAGAACGAAGTCGACAGCGACGGCGTCGTGCTGACGGCAGCGGCGACCTGCACGCGCATTGCTGATCGCCGGCAAGCCGCTGGGCGAGCCGATCGCGCAGTACGGTCCGTTCGTGATGAATACGAACGACGAGATCTTCCAGGCGGTGCAGGATTATCGATCCGGGAAGTTTGCCGCAACGAGTTAGGGAACCTCTGAACAAGTCCCGCGTGGGCGCGACGGGTGCTTTTCGGGAGGGATGGCGCGAAGCAAGGTGAAGCGAATAGTCGGCACTATTCGCGAGCCTGGCGACAAAGCCAGCACCCCGGAAAACCCCGTCCCGTCCGGGTTTGCGCGACAATGCGGCGTCTGCTTCGTTGCGCTCCTCGGCATCGTAGTACGAACTACGACCTTCCTCATTGGCCAACTGCGGCGCCTCGCATCCATCCGCATTTCGCGCAAACGCGCTCCGCGCGGGACTTGTTCAGAGGTTCCCTAGCTAGTGGCTGTGCCCATGCCGGTGGTCATCGGTCGGCGAGTGCCGTCGAACTTCAGCGCTCAACGGAATCTCGCTGCGGCGGCCATCCGCAGTTTCGACTGTCAGGACGAATGCCACGCGATCGCCGAGTTTGAGTGAACCGGTAAGGCGCGCAAGGGCGAACCTGCTCTTGCCCGGGGCGAGCATGACCGTCTCGCCCGCCGGAAGCCTGATCTCCTTGATCGAGGTGCGCTTCGTCCCCGGCGGCCGAATCACGATGTCGGTCGCGGCATCGGTGTACACACCGACGAGGGTCGCGCCCTCGGTGCTCCGCAGCTCCATGTAGGCCTCCGCGGTGCGCCCATCCGCCGATAGCCGCACCCAGGGTTCGGTGACGATGAATATCGCCGCCGCGCGGGTCGGGGCCAGCGCAAGCACCAGCAAGCACGCGAGCAACAGAGGCCGGCCGGCGCCGAAGCGAATACCCATGGCGGCTACACTACATTCAAGGCCGAAAAACTGCACCCCACATCCGCGGGACTGCGCCCCGCTTCCCGCTGGAATAGTCATGTGGACTGCGCTGTTCGTGCAATTGGTCGAATATCACGGCGGACCCACTAGCGTTGGGAACGTCAGCGGAGGCATTGTGAACCGTTGGCTGCGAACCTGCGTATCAGCGATATTGCTGCTCTCGACATTCTCCGTGTTCGCGGCGTTCCATCTGTTTAGGATCGAGCAACTCTACTCGAATGCCGATGGCACCGTGCAGTTCATCGTGATCCACGAGGCCTTCAACTTCAACGGCGAGAATTTCTGGGCAGGCCAGACATTGACCAGCACGCATCCAGGAGGCGTCCCCAAGGCATTCCAATTCCCGAACAATCTGCCGAGCAGTTCGACTGCCGGACGGCGCGTGCTCGTCGCCACGCAAGGTTTCGCCGCGCTCGGAATCGTCACGCCGGACTTCGTGGTTTCGAACGGCTTTCTGCCGACGGACGGCGGCACGGTCAACTACGCCGGCGTCGACTCCGTGACGTACGCGTCGCTGCCCACCGATGGCGTGAAAGCGATCGATCGCAACGGTGCCATCATCCAGAATCTCGCCACCAATTTCGCCGGGACGACGGGGTCGGTATCACCCCCGCCCACCGCGCTGAATTTCCAGGGCCTGTGGTACAAGGCACCCGCGGAATCCGAGTCCGGCTGGGGCATCAACTTCGCCCACCAGGGCGATGTCATCTTCGTCACCTGGTTCACCTACGACCTCACCGGCAAGGCCTGGTGGCTGACCATGACCGCCACCAAAACCGCCGCGAACACGTACACGGGCGACCTGCTGGAGACCCGCGGCCCCGCGTTCAACGCGGTGCCGTTCGTGCCGTCGGCCGTGACGCGGCACGGGGTCGGGTCCGGCACGCTGACTTTCAGCGATGCCAACAACGGCAGCTTCGCGTACACGGTAAACGGCGTGGCGCAGACCAAGGCCATCACCCGTCAGGTGTTCGGCGTGCTGCCCGTCTGCACCTTCGGCACGCAACCGAATCTGACCCTCGCCACCAACTACCAGGATCTCTGGTATGCAGCGCCGGCCGAGTCGGAGTCGGGCTGGGGGGTGAACTTCACCCATCAGGGCGACACCATCTTCGCCACCTGGTTCACCTACGACCTCGATGGCACGCCGCTGTGGCTGTCGGTGACCGCCACGAAGACCGGGCCTGGGGTGTACACGGGTACGCTGGTCCGGACCACGGGACCCGCGTTCAGCGCGGTGCCGTTCGATCCGATGGCGGTGGGGCGCAATTCGGTGGGGTCGCTGACCATCACCTTCGCCAACGGCAACAGCGCTGCCTATGCCTACACGGCGACGGTCGGCACCCCCTCAGTCACCGTCACCCAGACCAAGACCATCACGCGACAGGTCTTCGTCGCGCCCGGCACGGTTTGCCAATAGCAGAAGAGCGCTCTATCCGCCCAACGCGACGCGCATCTTCGGACGGCCGTCGCCAGCTCAGAACTGCTCGGCCGCCAACGCAACGGTTGCGTCACCGCTTTCGGTGACGGTCCGCGCGAGGCCCGCGGCCTGCGGCAACAACGCCTCGGCATAAAAGCGCGCCGTGTGGATCTTGGCCGAGAGAAACTGCGAGTCGCCGGTGCCGTCGGCAAGCTTTCTCGCCGCCACGAGCGCACCACGCCCGAGCTGCCAGCCACCGGCTACGAGTCCCCATAGCCTGAGATAGGGCACGGCGACCGCATGCGCCGCGCGCGGATTGGCGCCGTTTGCCGACACGATCCACTCCGCACTCGCCCGGATCGCGCGGACGCCTTCCGCGAGGCGCGCGCCAATCGCCTTCAGACTCTTGTCGGCGTGATTGCCGAGTTCGGTCGCGACCTTGTCGATGGCGTCGGCGATCACGCGCGCCTCGGCGCCACCATCGCGTGCCGTCTTGCGGCCGATGAAATCGTTGGCCTGGATGCCCGTGGTCCCTTCGTAGATGGTCGTGATCCGCGCGTCGCGGAAATGCTGCGCAGCGCCGGTTTCCTCGATAAATCCCATCCCGCCATGCACCTGGATACCCAGCGATGCGACCTCCTGCGCCATCTCGGTGCTGCAGCCCTTGACGATCGGAATCATGAAGTCGACGAACGCCTGATGGCGCTTGCGTGCCTCGGCATCCGGGTGCCGGTGCGCATTGTCTATCGCCGCCCCGGTCACATAGGCCACTGCGCGCATCGCTTCGGTTTGCGCGCGCATCGTCATCAGCATCCGGCGGATGTCGGGGTGCCCGATGATCGGTCCCCCGGTACCGCCGGTCTCGCCGCCGACCACCCTTCCCTGCACGCGCTCCTTCGCGAAGGCGGCCGCTCGCTGGTAGGCGCGCTCGGCGATCCCCACGCCTTCCATTCCTACGGAGAACCGAGCGAGGTTCATCATGATGAACATGTACTCGAGTCCGCGGTTTTCCTCGCCGACGAGATAGCCGATCGCGCCGCCGCGCTCGCCGTAAGACATGACGGCCGTCGGGCTCGCGTGAATGCCGAGCTTGTGCTCGAGCGACACGCAGTGGACGTCGTTGCGCGCGCCCAGGGTACCGTCGGCGTTGACCAGAAACTTGGGCACGACGAAGAGCGAGATACCCTTGACGCCTTCGGGCGCATCCGGGGTCCGCGCGAGCACGAGATGAATGATGTTTTCAGTGTAGTCGTGCTCGCCGTACGTGATGAAGATCTTCGTGCCGGAGAGCTTGTACGTTCCGTCGGCCTGCCTGACCGCGCGCGTGCGCACGGCAGCGAGGTCGGATCCGGCCTGGGGCTCCGTGAGGTTCATCGTGCCGGTCCATGATCCGGCGACCATGTTCGGCAAGAACGTGTCCTTGAGCGATGCCGAGCCCCGAAGCACGATCGCCTCGATCGCGCCCTGCGTCAGCAACGGGCACAGATTGAATGCGAGATTCGACGAATGCCACATCTCCTCTACTACGGTCCCGAGCAGGTGGGGCAGGCCTTGGCCGCCGTAGTCGGGGGTCTTGGTGAGCCCGTTCCAGCCGTTCTCGCAGAACTGCTTGTACGCGTCCTTGAAGCCGGGCGGCGTCTTCACCGTGCCATCGGGGAGCCACCGCGCGCCCTCGCGATCGCCGGTGACATTGAGCGGATCGAGGACGTTCGTCGCGAATTTCGCGGCTTCGTCGAGAATGGCCGCGACCACGTCATGGGTCGCCTCCTCGTAGCCCGGCAGCGAGGCAACCTGATCGAGGCCGGCGAGTTCGGTCAGCACAAATTGCATTTCCGGCAGAGGCGCGCGGTAGGTGCTCATCGCGGGATCACTTCCGTCAGACGCTGTCCAGGTTGCACTCGAAGACGCCGTGGCTCGTCAAAGCGCGGCGGTAAACTCGGGAATAATCTGAAAGAGGTCCCCGACAAGGCCGTAGTCTGCGATCTGAAAAATCGGCGCTTCGGGATCCTTGTTGATTGCGACGATCACCTTGCTGTCCTTCATCCCGGCCAGGTGCTGGATCGCTCCGGAAATCCCCACCGCGATGTAGAGGTCGGGCGCGACGATCTTGCCCGTCTGTCCAACCTGATACTCGTTCGGCACGTAGCCCGCATCGACGGCCGCGCGCGAGGCACCCAAGGCCGCGTTCAACTTGGTCGCTAGTGTCTCGAGCAGCTTGAAATTCTCCGCGCTTCCCACGCCGCGGCCACCTGATATCACGATGCGCGCGCTGGTGAGCTCGGGGCGTTCGGACTTCGACAGCTCCTGTCCGGTCACCTTCGACATCGAGGTGTCCGGTGCCGCAGCGACGGATTCGACAGCGGCGCTGCCTCCGGTCGCTGCCGCGGCGTCGAAACCCGTTGCGCGCACCGTGATGAGCTTGGTCGCGTCGCTCGATCGCACGGTCGCCAACACGCTGCCGGCGTAGATCGGTCGGACGAACGTATCGGCGCTTTCGACCACGACGATCTCCGAGATCTGCGCCACATCGAGCAACGCCGCGACGCGCGGCATGACGTTCTTGCCGAAGCCGGTCGCGGGCGCCAGGACGTGCGTATAACCGCCGGCCTTGACGATGGACACGATGGTGGCCGCTACATTTTCAGCGGTCAGGCCGGCGAGATGCGGGGCATCCGCGTGCAGCACTTTGGCAACGCCAGCGATCCCAGCCGCCGCCTGCGCCACCGCTTGCGCATTGCTGCCTGCGACCAGCACGTGAATGTCACCACCGATCTTTTGTGCTGCAGTGACGGTGTTGAGCGTCGCGGCCTGCAGCGCCGCATGATTGTGGTCGGCGATGATTAGCGTTGTCATGACGGTTCCTTCTTGTAGACGCTAGATGGCCTTGGCTTCGTTGCGGAGCTTCGCGACGAGTTCGGCCACGTCCGCGACCTTGCCACCGCCCTTCCGCTTGGGTGGTTCCATCACCTTGAGCGTGGTGATCCGGGGCGTGACATCCACACCGAGCGCCGCCGGGTTGGTCGTTTCCATCGGCTTCTTCTTGGCCTTCATGATGTTCGGCAGCGTCGCGTACCGCGGCTCGTTGAGGCGAAGATCCGCCGTCACCACCGCGGGCAGACCGATCTCGATCGTCTCGAGACCACCGTCCACCTCACGCTTGATCGTTGCCCTGTCGCCAGCCAATTCCACCTTCGACGCGTACGTTGCCTGTGGCCAGCCGAGAAGCGCCGCCAGCATCTGCCCCGTCTGGTTCGAATCATCGTCGATCGCCTGCTTGCCCAGAATGAAGAGCTTCGGCTGTTCCTTTGTGGCCACCGCGTGCAGCAGTTTCGCCACGGCAAGCGGCTGCAGCTCGACATCGGTTTCAACGAGGATCGCGCGATCGGCCCCGAGCGCCAATGCCGTGCGCAGCGTTTCCTGGCAGGCGGTGAGTCCGCAGGAGACTGCGACGATCTCAGTCGCGATGCCCTTCTCCTTGAGCCGAACGGCTTCCTCGACGGCAATTTCATCGAACGGGTTCATCGACATCTTGACATTGGCGGTGTCGACCCCGCTGCCGTCCGGCTTCACCCGGACTTTCACGTTGTAATCGACGACGCGTTTGACGGCAACGAGGATCTTCATCGGGGAGCCCAGGCGAGAAAAGTGGGAATTATACCGCCGTTGGGTACACCCCGGCCAATTCGATTTGCTATCCTTGGCCCGTCACGCGCGCCGGAGATTCGGCGAATTCGTCAGCCTCCGGGGCATGCGCCCCGACGAACGTGAACCATGTTCCCACCCGCCTGGTACCTTCCTCCGTCGTCCACGAAGCTGCACCGGGTCTTCGCTGTCGTCCCCAGAGTCGCGATGACGGGCCATGTGGCCCGATCCATCGCGGCGGCAATTCTGTCGGCGCTGGCTGCCCCTGCGCTCGCCGCCGAAGGAACTCAGGGTAGCTCCGCGTTCAGCGGTGCGACGTTGTCGTTGTTGTGGGGCCTGCCATTCATGGGCCTCCTGTTGTCGATCGCGATCGTCCCACTGTTTTCGCCCACCTTCTGGCACCAGCACTATGGCAAGTTCGCTGCGGCGTGGGCATTCGCGCTGCTTGCCCCGTTTGCCGTCGTGTTTGGCCCGGGCGAGGCGATGCACAACATCGCGCACGCGATCGCGCTCGAGTACGTGCCATTCCTCGCGATCCTGTTCGCACTGTTCACGATCGCGGGAGGAGTCTGCCTGCGAGGCACGCTCGCCGGATCCCCGGCGCTCAATACCGGTCTGCTGGCGCTGGGAGCGGGACTGGCAAGCCTGATGGGCACGACCGGCGCGTCGATGCTGCTGATACGGCCGCTTCTGACCGCCAACGATACGCGGCGGCACAAAGTGCATTCGGTGGTGTTCTTCATCCTGCTCGTCGGCAATGTGGGCGGCGCTCTCTCGCCGCTCGGCGATCCGCCGCTTTTCATCGGCTTCCTGAAGGGCGTCGACTTCTTCTGGACCACGCGCGCGTTGGCATTGCCGACGGCGTTCCTCGTCGCGGCGCTGCTCGCCATCTACTTTGTGCTCGATACGATCTTCTACCGAAAGGAACCACCACGCGCCGCCTTGCCCACGGACCGCGTGCCGCTCGCGTTGGAGGGTACGCCGAATTTCATCCTCCTCGCGGGCGTGATCGGCGCCGTGCTGATGTCGGGCCTGTGGAAATCCGGCATCGCCTTCGATGTCGCAGGCGCGCACATCGAACTGCAGAACGCCGTCCGCGATGCGGCGCTGATCCTCCTCGGCCTCGCGTCGCTCGCGATCACGCCGGCCGCCGTGCGCGAGCACAACCAGTTCCACTGGGAACCCATCGTCGAAGTGGCAAAGCTTTTCGCGGCGATCTTCGTCACGATATTTCCGGTGCTCGCGATCCTCGGGGCGGGCGATGAAGGCGCGCTCGCGCGGATGATCGCCCTCGTCCGCGGCGCGGATGGCATCCGCAACGTGATCGTATTCTGGATGACCGGTATTCTTTCCGCATTCCTCGACAACGCGCCGACCTATCTCGTGTTCTTCAATCTGGCGGGTGGTGACGCGCAGATGATGATGGGCACATACGGGCAGACGCTTGCGGCGCTCTCGATGGGCGCGGTCTACTTCGGCGCGCTGACGTACATCGGCAACGCACCCAATTTCATGATCAAGGCGATCGCCGAGGATCGCGGCATTGCGATGCCCAGCTTCTTCACCTACATGGCGTACGCCGCAATCGTGATGGTGCCGCTCCTCGCGGTGATCTCGCTGATCTGGGTCTGACGAGCGGGAATCGGTTCTCGCCAATGCATGTGTGGTTGTCGCGGGGCCGCGGTGCATATTCGGTCGTCGTGGGGCCACGGCATGAGACGGCGCGACCGTACGCGACGGAGCGTCGGGTGACCCACGTGAAGATGAATCGCGGCACCCAAAATCCGCGCCAAACCGCCACTCCACCCAGCTAGCCGAGCACGAGGATGTGAACTCGGAAGGGTCCGTGCGCGCCCAGCACGATGGTCTGCTCGATATCGCCGGTGCGCGACGGTCCCGAAATCAGATTGACCGCGCGCGGAAGGCGGCCATGTTCGCGCCGGACCAGCGCGAACGCCTCCTCCATGCCGGAGACGATGCGGTCGGCGCGCACGACCGCAACATGCGTGTCGACCAGGAGCGCCGTCGCCGTCGGCGTGTCCGCGCCGGCCAGCAACCCCAGCGTTCCCGTCTCGGCGATCGCGCAGAACGCGCCGGTGATACCCAGGCGGTCATCGCCGACCGTCGGCCGCACTTCGATCGCGAGCGCAGAACCTGCCCAGTCGAGATCAGCGAACTCGGGCCAGCAGACTCCCGCGTGCGACTTCTGCGCCGCGAGTGCATCGGACAAGACCAGGGCGTCGAGATAACGTGCGACAGCCGCGGGAATGTCGCGGCGGTCCGCGACGCGTTCGACGGTGCTCTCGATGTCGGTTGCGCGCACGATGAAGCGGCCGACGAGATCGGCCGTATCGCCGGACGCGGCCCGTGGCCGTGCCCGGCGATGTAGGCCTCGGCTTCGGCGCGGGCAGCGGTGCGGTCTGCCGGCTTGCCCAGCGCCTTGCGGACCCGCGCAAGCACGGCGTCGCGCCCCGTGCGATTATTCGTAAGCGAGGTCGGCATCGGCTGCTACTTCCTGTGCCGCCGGATGAATCGATCCAGGCGCTCGATGCCCTTCGCGATCGCCGCGGGCGACGCCGCATACGAAAAGCGGATGTGCTGGCCGTCGCCGGGAACGCGGCGACCGAAGTGGATATCGGCGAGCACCGCGACGTCGGCTTCGGCAAGTAGCCGTTCGCGCAGGACCTCCGAGTCGGCGCAGCCGGTAATCCGGCAGGCCTCCGTGACGTTCGGCCACGCGTAAAAAGCGCCGCCGGTGTTCTGCAAGAGACGCCCGGAACTTTGTTGAGCAGGCCGACGATCAGGTCGCGGCGCTCGAGAAAGCTTGCGCGCATCGCATCGGCGGCGTCTTGAGGGCCTGTGACCGCCTCGATCGCTGCCCACTGCGAGATTTGCGACGCGCACGAGTCGGTATTCGTGATCCAGCGCGTGAAGACCGGCGCCATCACCCGGTTGGCGGCAAAGCCGATACGCCAGCCCGTCATCGCCCAGGTCTTCGACGCTCCGTCGGAGACGATCGTGCGCTCCTGCATTCCGGGCCGCCTGGCCAGCGTATCGAACGCGCCGGCGTACGCGAGACGCGAGTAGATTTCGTCGGCGAACACCCAGACCTGCGGGTGGCGAGCGAGGATCTTCGCGATCGCGTCAAGATCCGCAGGTTGGAGCATGCCACCGGTCGGATTGTGCGGCGTGTTGAGGATCAGGAGCTTTGTCTGCGCCGTGATCTTCGCTTCGAGCTCGGCCGGATCGAACGCGAAGTCGCGCGCTTCGCGCAGGTAGATCGGCACGGGCACGGCGCCGTTGGCGAGGATCTGCGACTCGTAGATCGGAAAGCCCGGCACCGGGTAGATCACCTCGTCGCCCGCGCCATGGTCGGTGACCGACGCAATCGTATAGGCGATGAACGGCTTGGCGCCCGCCCCGACGACAACGTCCTCCGGCCGGAACTCGATCCCGCGCCGCGCGCCGATGTCTTTCGCCGCCGCCGCGCGCAGCTCGTCGATGCCTGCCGACGGCGTGTACCCGTGCTTGCCCATCTTGATCGCCGCTATGGCGGCCTTCTGGACGTTCGGCGGTGTCGGAAAGTCGGGCTGCCCGATGCAGAACGACACGATGTCCTTGCCGCGCCGGACGAGCTCGTTGACTTCGGCCAGCACGACAAACGCGTTTTCGGTGCCAAGCGACTCGGCGCGCCGCGATAGCTTCGCGGCGGTGAGCGGTGTCTCGCGCGGTGCATTCATGGGAGTGCCTGCCTGCGTTGTCGATAGAGGTCGCGAAATGTCCGGCCGGCGGGCGCGGGCATGTCGCGGCCCTCCGTCCAGCCGCCCGCGAGCGGCAGCCGGTGAATGAGCCGATCGCGACCGCCCATCGCCGCCAGCATGCGAACGCCGATTCGCGTGCCGAGCGCATAGAGTGCCGGGCGCCGCGCAACCCACGACCACATTCTCAGGCCGACGTGTTCGTACCAGGGTCGCAATCCCTGCTCGAACGCCTTTTCCCGCAGCTTCCGCTGCAGATCGGGCAGCGGAATCTTGACGGGACAGACGACGCCGCACTGGTTGCAGAATGTCGACGCCGCAGGCAAGTCCTGCGCCTTGTCGAGGCCGACGTACATCGGCGTCAGGATCGAGCCGATCGGACCCGGATAGACCCATCCGTACGAGTGCCCGCCGACGTTCTGGTAAACCGGGCAATGGTTCATGCATGCGCCGCAGCGGATGCACCGCAGCGCTTCGCGCACGTCGCTGCCGAGAACGCCTGTACGTCCGCAATCGACCACGATGAAGTACATGTGCTCCGCGCCGTTGAACTCTCCCTCGCCTTTCGGACCGGTGAGAACGTCGACGTAATTCGAGATCGACTGGCCCGTCGCGGACCTCGGCAACAGGCGCATCAGCGTCGCGACGTCCTCCAACGTCGGCACGATCTTCTCGATGCCGGAGATCGCGATGTGCACTTTCGGCAGTGTCGTCGTCAAAGTCGCGTTGCCTTCGTTGGTGACAAGCACCACGGAGCCGCTCTCGGCGACGAAGAAGTTCCCGCCGGATATACCCATATCCGCGGTCAGGTAATGCTGGCGGAGCACGCCGCGCGCCTCGAGGCACAGCTCCTCGATCCCGGTCTTGACGGCCGTGCCGTGCGTCCGGTGGAAAAGCTCGGCGACCTCCTCCTTCGACTTGTGGAGCGCGGGGCCGATGATGTGCGACGGCGGCTCGTAATCGTTGATCTGCAGGATGTACTCGCCGAGATCGGTCTCGACCACTTTCAGTCCGGCCGCCTCGATCGCATGATCGAGCGCGGACTCCTCGGAGACCATCGACTTCGACTTGATGATCTTCGAAACACCGTGCTTCGCCGCGATCTCGAGCACGAGCGCGTTGATCTCCGCCGGCGTTTCGGCGAAGAGGACAGTTGCGCCACGCGCCGTCGCGTTCTTCTCGAAGAGCTCGAGCCACACGTCGAGATTTTCGAGCGCACGATTGCGGAGCGCCTTGGCGTGTTCCCGCGTCGCCTCGAAATCGTCGAGCTCGGTGAGCGCTGCCCGTCGCTTGTTGACGAACTTGCCCTGCATCTTCCTGAGGTTGTCCTGCAACCGCCGGTCGTGCAGCTTGACGTGCGCCCGCTCCTTGAAGTGCATCGATGTCACTTGCATCGCTCGACCCCGGTTTCGTGCCGTGCGTCCCGCGCCGTCAGCCGGGATTCGTCCCGGCGAGCACTTCGGCGATGTGCAGCACCTTCGTCGTCGTGTCGCCACGGCGCCGCAACCGGCCCTCGATGTTCAGCATGCAGCCAAGATCGCCCAGCACAACGGCATCCGCGCCGCTCGCAGCGATGTGCCCGCACTTGTTGTCGGCGAGCCGTGTCGAGATCTCGCCGAACTTGATCGAGAACGTGCCCCCGAAGCCGCAGCAGGTCTCGCACTCGGCCATCTCCACGATCTCGAGGCCGGACACCTTGCCAAGCAGCGCGCGAGGCTGCGCCTTGACGCCCATCTCGCGCAAACCGGCGCAGCAGTCGTGGTACGTGACGGTGCCGTCGAAGCGGCCCGGAACGCGATCCATTCGAAGCTCGTTGACAAGGAAGTCGGTGAGCTCACGCGTCTTCGCGGCCAACTCGGCGACACGCTTCTCCATGCCTGGATCACCGGAGAAGAGATCGGCGTAATGCGTGCGGATCATCCCGCTGCACGAACCCGACGGGGCGACCAGAAAATCGCATTTCTCGAACTCGTTCACGACTTTGGCGGCGAGCGCCTTCGCGTCGGCTCGGTCGCCGGAATTGTAGGCAGGCTGTCCGCAGCAGGTTTGCGTCGCCGGTACGACAACCTCGGCACCGCCGGCCTCGAGCATCCGGATGGCCGCGAAACCGATCGATGGTCGCATCAGGTCGACAAGGCAGGTGACGAAAAGGCCGACGCGCATCGGGATTGGGGAAACCGGACGACTCCGGGACCGGCGCATCTTAGCACGGCCGTATCCCGTCAGAACGAATGTCAGCGGCGGTCAGAGCAGTCCGGAATGCGCGAGCGCGACGACGCACATGTCGAGCAGCGATTGCGGCCGCATGCCGAAGAAAAGCAGGGCGAGGCCGTTCATCGAGAGCAGCACGCTGTTGTCGGCACGCGCATCGATCGGCGCCTTGTCCGTCGCATCGTCGAAGTACATCAATTTGACGACACGCAGGTAATAGAACGCGCCGATGAGCGACGTCAGAACCGCGACCACAGCAAGCCAGACGAAGCCGGCGTCGATCGCCGCCTGAATCACGGTGAACTTGGCGTAGAAACCGACGGTCGGCGGAATCCCGGCAAGCGAGAACATCGCCAGCAGCATCATGAACGCCCACCAGGGCGAGCGCTGGTTCAGTCCCTTGAAGTCCTCCAGTCGGTCCGCCTCGAAGCCCTCGCGGGAAAGCAGCATGATCATGCCGAAGGACGCGAGGCTCGTCAGCACGTAGGCGATCGCATAGAACATCGCGGCGCTGTAGCCATTGGGATTCGCGGCGAGGAACCCCATCAGCAGGAAGCCCATGTTGGCGATCGACGAATACGCGAGCATCCGCTTGATGCTGGTCTGCGCGATCGCGACGACGTTGCCGAGCACCATCGACAGAAGCGCCAGCACGATGAACATCCCCTGCCAGTCGAACCAGAGGCCGCCGAGTGCGACGCCCAGCAGGCGCAGCATGAACACGTACGCGGCGAGCTTCGGCGCGGTGCCGATCAGCATCGTCACTCCCGTCGGCGCCCCGTCGTACACGTCGGGAACCCACATGTGATACGGGACGGCGCCCAGCTTGAACGCAACACCCGAAACTACGAAGACCAATCCGAACAGCAGGATCGTCTTGTTGCCTTGGCCCGCCGCAATCGCTCGTGCCACGGCCGCGATATCGAGCGAACCGGTCGCGCCATAGATCATCGACATGCCGTAGAGCAGCATGCCCGACGCGAGCGCGCCCAGCACGAAGTACTTCATCGCCGCTTCCGACGCCGCGTTCGAGGTCCGATACATCGCGACCAGCGCGTACAGCGACAGCGCCAGGAGCTCGAGGCCGAGGTAGAGCGTCACAAAGCTGCCGGCCGCGATCATGACCATCATGCCGAGCAGCGCAAAAAGCGTCAGCACGAAGGTCTCGCCGCGGAAGAGGCCGCGCGCCGCGCTGTAACTGCGTGAATAGAAAAGAACCAGCGACACCGCGGCGCAGCTCATGAACTTGAGCGCATCGGCGAGCATGTCGTCGACCACCATCCCCGAGAACGCAGTCGCGGGAAGCTCGTGCACCGTCGCCAGCGACCCCCAGGCAGCGAACGCAAGGACGATCTGCGTCAGCCAGAACGAGACGTGGCGTCTCGCCTCGCGGAAAAAAAGATCGGCGATCAGGATGACGGACGCGCCGCACAGAACGATGATCTCCGGCAGAACGGACGCGAACTTGACGGTCAGCATGGTCGTCACAGCTTGCTCTTGACCACGTGCGCTAGCAGATCGGCGACGGAACTGTGCATGACATCGATGAAGGGCTTCGGCCAGACACCCATCCAGAGAACGAGCAGCGCGACGGTTGCCAGCAGCCAGAATTCGCGGCGGTTGACGTCGGTGAGCGCCTTCACGTGGTCGTTGGCGATCGCGCCGTAGATCACACGCTTGTACATCCATAGCGTGTACGCCGCACCGAGGATCATGATCGTCGCTGCGGTGAAACCGAGCCAGAAGTTGGCCTTGACCGCCGCCAGGATCACGAGAAACTCGCCGACGAACCCGGACGTCGCCGGGAGGCCGGAATTGGCCATCGCGAACAGCATCATGAAGGCGGCGAACTTCGGCATCGTGTTGACGACGCCTCCGTAGTCGGCGATCTGCCGGCTGTGCATGCGGTCGTACATCACGCCGACGCACAGGAACATCGCCGCCGAGACGAAGCCGTGTGAGATCATCTGCACGAGACCGCCCTCGACGCCGAGCTGGCTGAACAGGAAGAATCCGAGGGTCACAAAACCCATGTGCGAGATCGACGAGTACGCGATCAGTTTCTTCATGTCGGCCTGCACCAGAGCGACGAAGCCGATGTAGACGACGGCGACGAGCGACAGCGTGATCACGAATCCGGAAAGGTAGCGCGACGCATCCGGCACGATCGGCAGGATGAAGCGGACGAAACCGTACGCCCCGATCTTCAGCGTGATCGCAGCGAGGATCACCGAGCCGCCGGTCGGCGCCTCGACATGCGCGTCCGGGAGCCACGTGTGCACCGGCCACATCGGCACCTTGACGGCGAACGACAGGAAGAAGGCGGTGAAGAGAAGCAACTGCACGTCGAGCGACAGTGGCACGTCGTACCACTCGAGGATCGAGAACGATTCAGACGCGTTGTAGAGGTAGATCAACGCAACGAGCATCAGCAGCGAACCGAGAAGCGTGTAGAGGAAGAACTTGACCGCCGCGTAGACCCGGTTCGGCCCGCCCCACGCGCCGATGATGATGTACATCGGAATCAGCATGGCCTCGAAGAACGAGTAGAACAGGATCCCGTCCAGCGCCGAGAAGGCGCCGTTGATGAGACCCGACTGGATCAGGAACGCCGCCATGTATTGCGCGACGCGCGTCTGGATCACCTCCCACGCGGACCAGACGACGAAGAGCGTCATCAGGCTGTTGAGCAGCACGAACAGCATAGAAATGCCGTCGACGCCCAGGAAGTAGTGGATATCGAAACGCGGGATCCATTCGGTGCGTTCGACGAACTGCATGCTCGATGTGCCCGTGTCGAAGTGCACCCACAGCGGCAGCGTCACCAGGAATCCGGCAAGCGAGCCGGTGAGCGCGATCCAGCGCGCAGCGCCGGCGTCACGGTCGCGGCCGACCGCAAGCACGGCGAGACCGGCGACGATCGGGACCCAGATCGCGAGCGAAAGATACGGCATCAATGCGCTTTCACCGAGACCACCAGTTCAGGAGCGCGAACAGCCCGACGAAGACGCCGACGATCATCGTGAACGCGTAGTGATAGACGTAGCCCGACTGCACGTGGCGCACGAGCGCGGCGGTCCAGCCGACGACCCGCGCCGCGCCATTGACGAAGAATCCATCGATGATCGTGCGATCGCCGACATTGGACATGAAGCGGCCGAGGGCGCGCGCGCCGCCGGCGAAGAACCAGTCGTTGAAGCGGTCGAAGTAGTACTTGTTATCGAGCAGCGTATAGATCGGACCGGCCGCGCGTCTGAGCTTCTCGGGGAGCGCGGGATTGACGAGATAGCAGTACCAGGCGGACCCGATCCCGGCCACGGCGAGCCAGAACGGCAGGCTCAGCACGCCGTGCAGGATGAACGCGCCGACCCCGTGCCACTCCTCCTTCATTTCCGCGAGCACCGCATGATCGGGCAGGACGACGATCGAACCGCCGAAATGCGACCCGAACAACATGGGCTCGATGAATACCCAGCCGGCATAGACCGAAGGAATCGCAAGCAGGATGAGCGGCACCGTCACCACCCACGGACTCTCCTTCGGCGGACCGCCATGATGCTCCTCGCCGTGCGCGCCGGAGCCGTGGCCGTGCTCCGCCGTTTCGAACCGTTCCTTGCCGTGGAAGGCGAGGAAAAGCATCCGAAACGAATAGAACGCCGTGACGAACACCGCAGCCATCACGGCGAAATACGCATATCCGTGACCGGGAATCCTCGAAAAGTGGACCGCCTCGATGATCGCGTCCTTGGAGAAGAAGCCGGCGAAGGGAGGAATGCCGGCGAGCGCCAGCGAGCCGACGACCGCGGTCCAGTACGTGATGGGCATGTATTTACGCAGGCCGCCCATCTTGCGCAGGTCCTGCTCGTGGTGCAGCGCGATGATGACCGAGCCGGCGCCGAGGAACAGCAACGCCTTGAAGAAGGCGTGCGTCATCAGGTGGAAGATCGCGGCCGAGTACGCCGAAACGCCCAGCGCCACCGTCATGTACCCCAGCTGCGACAGCGTGGAATACGCGACGACGCGCTTGATGTCGTTCTGGACGACGCCGAGAAAGGCCATGAACAGCGCGGTGGTCGCGCCGATGATCGTGACGAACGACAGCGCCGTGTCGGAAAGCTCGAACAATGGGCTCATCCGTGCGACCATGAAGATGCCGGCGGTCACCATCGTCGCCGCGTGGATGAGCGCGGAAATCGGCGTTGGGCCTTCCATCGAATCGGGAAGCCACACGTGCAGCGGCACCTGTGCGCTCTTGCCCATCGCGCCGATAAAAAGGCATATGCAAATGACCGTCATCAGCGACCACTGCGCGGCACCCCAGAGGTTGACCGTCGTTCCGGCATGCCGTCCCGCCGCGCCGAAGACTTCGGCATAGTCGAGCGTGCCGAAATACGCGAGGACGAGACCGATTCCCAGCACGAAACCGAAGTCGCCGACCCGGTTGGCGAGGAACGCCTTCAGATTCGCGTAGATCGCGGTCGGCCGCTCGTACCAGAAGCCGATCAGCAGATACGAAACCAGGCCGACGGCCTCCCACCCGAAAAAGAGCTGGACGAAGTTGTTGCTCATCACGAGCATGAGCATCGAGAAGGTGAAGAGCGAGATGTAGCTGAAGAACCGCGTGTAGCCCGGGTCCTCCTCCATGTACCCGATTGTGTAGACGTGAACCATCAACGAGACGAACGTCACGACCAGCATCATCGTGGCGGTCAGCGGGTCGATCAGGAAGCCGATCGCGAACTTGACGCTGCCGGATTGGAGCCATGTGTAGACGTCACCGTTGAAGCTGTGCCCGGCGAACACGTCGCGCCAGACCGCATACGACGCCACCATCGCGATTGCGACGCCGACGATGCACATCCAGTGCGAGACACTGCGCCCGAGCTTCCCGCCGAAGAGACCGACGATGATCGCGCCGGCGAGCGGCGCAATAGGCACGAGGAGGTAGAGCGGCTGCATCTCCATGCGCTAGCCCTTGAGCCGGCCCATGTCCTCGACGTCGATCGAGCCGACGTTGCGGAACAGCAGGACGAGAATCGCGAGTCCGATCGCCGACTCCGCGGCGGCGACCGTGAGGATGAAGAACACGAAGACCTGACCGGCCATGTCGCCCATGAAGCTCGAGAAGGCGATGAAGTTCATGTTGACGGCGAGGAGCATCAGTTCGATCGCCATCAGCAGGATGATGACGTTCTTCCGGTTGAGGAAGATGCCGGCGATGCTGATCGCGAACAGAACCGCCCCCAGCACGAGGTAGTGCGACAACGTTGGTGCCGAAGGCATATCCATGGGCTACCCCCTGGGGAAAGCGTGCAAAACTTCTTTATGATCTCTGTCGTCGCCGGCCGGGGCGCGCTCCGCGCGCCGGCCGCGGCGACGCCGTCATTGGTTTTGGTGTTCTTTCTTTTCGCTCGGGATATTGAGAACCCTCAGCCGGTCCCGCGGCCGCACCCTTACCTGCTCGTTGGGATCCTGGTACTTCGTTTCCTTCCGCTTGCGGTGCGTGAGAGCGATGGCCGCGATGATCGCGACGAGCAGGATCACCGCGGCGATCTCGAACGGGTAGACATACTCTGTGTAGACCAACGCACCCAGCGCCTGCGTGTTGCTGCCGCCGGACGCCGGGCCCGCCTCGCCGCCGGCAGGCATACCCACGCTGCCACCCACCAGCGTCAGCGTCATCTCGATCAGCACCAGCGCGCCCACTGTCGCCCCGACGGGAACGTAGCTGCGAAACTCCTTGCGCAGGTTCTGGAAGTTGATGTCGAGCATCATCACGACGAACAGGAACAGCACCATGACCGCGCCGACGTAGACCAGCACCAGCACGATCGCCAGGAATTCCGCTCTCAACATCAGCCAATGCGCGGCTGCCGTGAAGAATGCCAGCACGAGCCAAAGCACCGCGTGGACGGGGTTCCTCGCCGTGACGACGCGCAGCGCCGCGAACACGAGGATCGCGGCGAAGACGTAGAACAATATGGTTTGGAACGTCATCAATTGTCAAAGTCGGCGCACGGCCGGCGGCGCAGCCTTGCCGGCGGTCGCGACGGGTTCATCGGTATCTCGCGTCTTCGGCGCGGTCCTGCGCGATCTGCGCCTCGTATCGATCACCCACGGCGAGGAGCATCTCCTTCGTATAGAGCAGGTCGCCACGCTTCTCGCCGTGATACTCCAGCACGCGCGTCTCCACGATCGAATCCACGGGGCAGCTCTCCTCGCAGAAGCCGCAGAAGATGCACTTCGCGAGGTCGATGTCGTAGCGGGTCGTCCGCCGCGTCCCGTCGGCGCGCTGCTCGGACTCGATCGTGATCGCGAGTGCGGGGCACACCGCCTCGCACAGCTTGCACGCGATGCAGCGCTCTTCGCCGTTCGGGTAGCGGCGCAGCGCGTGGAGCCCGCGGAAACGCGGACTCATCGGCGTTTTTTCCTCCGGAAACTGCACGGTGATCTTTCGTGCGAACATGTGGCGCCCGGTCAGCATCAAGCCCTGGACAAGCTCGAGCAGGAGCCAGGTGTTGAAGAACCTCTTCACGCGCGCAATCATCGCCGGATCCTCGTCAATGGAACAGGCCGGCCCACGGCGTCTGCATCATCGCGCCGAGGAACACGATCCACACGAGCGTCACCGGAATGAACACCTTCCAGCCGAGCCGCATGATCTGGTCGTACCGGTAGCGCGGCCACGTCGCGCGGATCCATAGGAATATGAACAGCACCGCGCACGTTTTTGCGAGCAGCCAAGGTATCCCGTCGCCGAACGGATGGAAGCCCAGGACGCTCACGCCGTTGAGGAGAGGCCACGGTGAAAGCCAACCGCCCAGGAACATGATCGACGTCAGCACCGCGATCAGGATCATGTTCATGTACTCGGCGAGGAAGAACATCGCAAACGTGACACCCGAATACTCGACGTGGAATCCCGCGACGATCTCCGACTCGCCCTCGGCCACGTCGAAGGGGTGGCGGTTGGTTTCGGCGATACCCGAGACGAGATAGACGACGAACAGCGGGAACAGCGGAACGATGTACCAGTACGCGGCGCCACCTTCTTGGCCGCGGACGATGTCGGTCAGGTTGAGGCTCGACGCAGCCATCAGCACGCCGACCAGCGCGAAGCCCATCGCAATCTCGTAGGACACGATTTGCGCCGCCGAGCGCAGGCAGCCGAGAAACGCATACTTGGAGTTCGACGCCCAGCCGGCGAGGATGATTCCGTAGACGCCCATCGAGGTCATCGCGATGAGGTAGAGCAGACCGGCGTTGATGTCGGCGAGGACGACGTCGTCGGCAAACGGTACGACGGCCCAGGCCGCAAGCGCCGGCGCCAGCGCCAGCATCGGCGCAATGAAGAACAATGCGCGGCTCGCCCCGGCCGGGACGATGATCTCCTTGAAAATCAGCTTGAAGACGTCGGCGAACGGTTGCAGCAGCCCGAGCGGCCCCACGCGGTTCGGTCCGATGCGAACCTGCATCCAGCCGATGACCTTGCGCTCGGCGAGCGTCAGGTAGGCGACGCCCAGAATCAACGGCACCGTGATGACGATGATCTTGACGAGCGTCCACACCACCGGCCATGCCGGCCCGAAAAGTGTGCGTGCCGGAGCGAGCAGCGTCTCCATCGCACCCATGCTAGGCGCGCTCCACGGTGATCGTACCGGACAGACCTTCGAGGTCGCACGTCGACGCGTGCGCCGCCGCGATGCGCACGACGCCTGCCGGCACCGCGGGATCAGCGACGGCGGTCAGCACCGCCTCGCCACGCCCCTGCGTGATCTTGACCTGCGCGCCTTCGGCGACGCCGATCTTCGCGAGCATCAGCGTGTTCATTCTCGCCTTCGGCGGTTTCGCGTCGGCAGTCTGCTGCAAGGACGGTGCGCGCCGGACGAGCGGGTCGGCAAAATAGATCGGAACGTCCGCCACCCTCTCCAGCCCGTTGGCGGTCGAGGCCGGTTTCGCGATGGCGAGGCGCGTTCCGTTGGCCAGTCGCAGCGCGATGTCCGCCGCGGCCGGGAATGACGCGCGGACATCCTCGATCGAGTCGAAATCGAATCCGCGCAACCCGAGCATCGTTCCCAGGACCCGGAGCACCTTCCACGCAGGGCGCGACTCGCCGAGTGGCTTCACGACACCATGGAAATCCTGCACGCGGCCTTCGCAATTCACGAACGTGCCCGCGGTTTCCGTAAATGGACTTGTCGGTAGCAGCACATCCGCATACCGCGTGCCGAACTTGAAAGGCGACATCACGACGGTCAGTTCGGCCTTCTCGAGCGCGGCGCGTGCGGCCACCGGATTCGCGCAATCGAACTCGGGCTCGACACCCAGCAGGATGTAGACCTTGCGTCCGTCGGCGATCATCGCCCGTGCGTTCAATCCCGACTCGGCCGTCGAGCGCGGCAGCGCGTCGGCAACGTAGCCGCCAACGCTGTTCGCGGCTTCGGTAAGGCACCCAAGTTTCGCGCCGGCGATATCCGCCAGGGCCTGCGCGAGGGCGAGGAGCTGTGACGCTTCGGCGTGCTGCTCGGCGAAATTCCCCAACAGGATCGCCTTCCGCTCGCCGGAAAGTAGACTTGCGGCGATCCGCTGCGCGGCGGCGACCGGCTCGACACCGGCAAGCGCCGCCGGCACCGGCTTGCCGGCACCTTGCGCTGTGGCAACGACGATTTCCGCCAGCGCGAGCGGCAGCAGCGATGGCACGGCGACGAACGAGTGTGCGAGCGGAAGGCGCGGGTCGTCGGCGACTGAATGCAGCAACGAGATCTCTGCGCCTTTCTTCGCCGCCTGCCGGAGCCGCTGCGCGACCAGCGGATGGTCCTTGCGCAGGAAGCTGCCGATGACCAGCACGCGCTGGACCGTGTCGAGCTCAACGATCGGCATCCCCAGCCACGGAATGCCCGTCCCTTGCCCGTCGCCACGGAAATCCGCCTGCCGCAGCCTGAAATCGATGTTGTCGGAGCCCAAGGCGCGGGTGAACCTGGCGGCGAGCCCCATCTCCTCCAGCGTCGCGTGCGGCGAAACCAGCGTGCCGAGCGCCTTCGGCCCGTGATTGGCGATGACCGCCTTGAGACGGCGCGCGACGAATTCGAGTGCGCTCGGCCAATCGACGGTCCGCCACTCGCCGCCCTCCTTGATCATCGGCGCCGTCAGGCGTTCCTCGCTCGCGAGCGCCTCGTACGAGAAGCGGTCCTTGTCGGTGATCCAGCACTCGTTCACCGCAGGGTTCTCGAACGGCACGACGCGCAACACACGGTCGCCCTTGACCTGCACGACCAGATTGCTGCCGAGCGAATCGTGTGGAGATACCGACCGGCGCCGCGCAAGCTCCCACGTACGTGCCGCGTAGCGAAACGGCTTCGACGTGAGTGCCCCCACCGGACAGATGTCGATCATGTTGCCGGAAAGTTCCGAATCCACGCTGCGGCCGACGAACGAGACGATCTCCGCGTGCTCGCCGCGGCCGATCATCCCGAGCTCCATGACGCCGGCGATCTCCTGGCCGAAGCGGACGCACCGCGTGCACTGGATGCAGCGCGCCATCTCTTCGGCCGCGACGAGCGGTCCCAAGTTCTTGTGGAAGACGACGCGCTTGGGTTCCGTGTAGCGGGACGCGGAGCCTCCGTAGCCGACGGCGAGATCCTGCAGCTGGCACTCGCCGCCCTGATCGCAGATCGGGCAGTCGAGCGGGTGGTTGATGAGCAGGAACTCCATCACCCCGTGCTGCGCTTTTTTCGCCTGCTCGGATTGCGTCCAGACTTTCATGCCCTCGGTCGCCGGGGTCGCGCAGGCAGGCAGCGGCTTCGGCGCCTTCTCCACCTGCACGAGGCACATCCGGCAGTTGGCGGCGATCGACAACTTGCTGTGATAACAGAAATGCGGCACATAGATGTCGAGCGCGTGCGCGGCGTCCATCACCGTGCTCCCCGGCGCCACTTGCACCTTCCTGCCGTCGATTTCGAGAGTCAGCATCGCTTCGGTTTCAGACGTAGGTCGGCACGAGGCACTGCTTGTGGTCGATATGGTGCTGAAACTCGGCGCGGAAATGGCCGACGAAACTCTTCACCGGCAGCGCCGCCGCGTCGCCCAGCGCACAGATCGTGCGCCCGGCGATGTTGTCGGACACGGAAAGGAGCAGATCCAGATCCTCATTGCGGCCTTTCCCGTGTTCGATCCGGTCGACGACGCGCCACAACCAGCCCGTGCCTTCGCGGCAGGGCGTGCACTGGCCGCACGACTCCTCGAAATAGAAGTACGACAGCCGCAACAGCGATTTCACCATGCAGCGGGTGTCGTCCATCAGGATCACGGCTCCCGAGCCCAGCATGGAGCCGGCCTTGGCGATCGAGTCGTAGTCCATGTCGGTGCCCATCATCACGTCCCCGGGTAGCACCGGCATCGACGAACCACCCGGAATGCATGCCTTCAGCCGGCGCCCGCCGCGCATTCCCCCGGCCATCTCGAGGAGCTTCGCGAACGGCGTGCCCAGCCGCACCTCGTAGTTGCCGGGCCGTACGACGTCGCCAGACACCGAGAAGATCTTCGTGCCGCCGTTGTTCGGACGTCCGAGGTTGAGAAACGCCTCGCCGCCGTGCCGGATGATCCACGGCACCGCCGCGAACGTCTCGGTATTGTTGATCGTCGTCGGTTTGCCGTAGAGACCGTAGCTTGCCGGAAACGGCGGCTTGAAACGCGGCTGGCCCTTCTTGCCCTCCAGCGACTCCAGGAGCGCCGTCTCCTCGCCGCAGATGTACGCGCCGTAGCCGTGATGGTTGAACAGGTGAAAGCTGAAATCGGATCCGAGGATGTTGTTCCCGAGGAACCCGGCGGCAATCGCCTCCGCGACCGCCTCCTCGCAGCGCTGGTAGGTGTCCCAGATTTCGCCGTGGACGTAGTTGTAGCCTCGCACGCAACCCATCGCATAGGCGGCGATGGTCATCCCTTCGATCAACGCGTGAGGGTTGTAGCGAAGGAGGTCGCGATCCTTGAACGTGCCGGGCTCGCCTTCGTCCGAATTGCAGACGAGGTACTTGTCGCCCCGAAACTGCTGCGGCATGAAGCTCCATTTGAGGCCTGTCGGGAAACCCGCCCCGCCGCGTCCGCGCAACGCCGACTTCTTGACTTCGGCGATCACCGCCGGCGGCGGCGTCTTCTCGGCGAGGATTTTTTTCAGTGCTTCATAGCCTCCTCGCGCGACATAATCGGCGAGCCGCCAGTTCGTGCCCGTGAGGCCCGCCATGATGATCGCGTCTGGGCCGTAGTCGAGGAGACCGGAAGACGTGTTCATCATCCGCGGCCGCCCACACCGAACGCCTGCAACTCGGCGATCAGCGCGTCCAGTTTCTCCGGATGCATCGTGCTGCACATCCGCTTGTTGTTGACGAGGATCACCGGCGCGTCGCCGCAGGCGCCGAAGCACTCGCCCTCCTGCAGCGTCACGAGACCGTCGGGCGTCGTCTCGCCGAAAGCGATGCCGAGCTTCGCTTTCAGGTATTCGGCGGATTTCACCGCGTCCGAGAGCGCGCAAGGCAGGTTGGTGCAGATCGTGATCTTGTACTTCCCGACCGGCTGACAGTTGTACATGGCGTAAAAGGACGCGACTTCGTAGACGGCAACCGGCGGCATGCCGAGATAGCTCGCCACGAAGTCCATCGTCTCCGGCGCGAGCCAGCCCTTTTCGTCCTGAGCAATCGCAAGCGCGGCCATCACCGCCGACTGTTTGTGGTCGGACGGATACTTCGCGATCTCACGATCAATCTTCTTGAGAGCGTCGGGCGTCAGCATGGCGGTGGCGTCAGCGGTCGATCTCGCCGAACACGATGTCGAGCGTACCGATGATGGCGACGGCATCCGCGATCATGTGTCCACGCGACATCTCGTCCAGCGCCGAGAGGTGGACGAAGCCCGGCGCGCGAAGCTTGACACGGTACGGCTTGTTGGCGCCGTCGGAAATGATGTAGACGCCAAATTCGCCTTTCGGGTGCTCGATCGCGGCGTACGCTTCGCCGGGTGGCACGTGCATGCCCTCGGTGAAGAGCTTGAAGTGATGGATGAGGTCCTCCATGCTGAGCTTCATGCCCTCGCGCGGCGGCGGCGCCACTTTGTGGTTGTCGATGATCACCGGGCCCGGGTTAGCGCGCAGCCACTCGACGCACTGCTTGATGATCCGGTTCGACTGCCGCATTTCCTCGACTCGAACCAGGTAGCGGTCGTAGCAATCGCCGTGGGTGCCGACGGGGATGTCGAACTCCATCCGATCGTAGACCTCGTACGGCTGCTTTCTGCGCAGGTCCCACGGAACGCCGGAGCCGCGCAGCATTGGCCCGGTGAAGCCCAGCGCCAGCGCACGCTCGGCCGAGACGACGCCGATCCCGACCGTTCGCTGCTTCCAGATCCGGTTCTCGGTGAGCAGCGTCTCGTAGTCGTCGACGTAGCCCGGAAACCGCTCGGTGAAATCGTCGATGAAGTCGAGTAACGTCCCCTGCCGGTTGGCGTTCATCTCCTTCATTACCCGCGCGGTACGCGTGTGCTGCGCCTGGTACTGGGGCATCCGCTCCGGCAGGTCGCGGTAGACACCTCCCGGACGATAGTACGCCGCATGCATCCGCGCGCCGGACACCGCCTCGTAGACGTCGAGCAGGTCCTCGCGTTCGCGGAACGCATAGAGAAACGTCGTCATGCCGCCGACATCGAGCGAGTGTGACCCGATCCAGAGCAGGTGATTGAGGATCCGCGTGATCTCGTCGAACATCACACGGATGTACTGCGCGCGAAGCGGGACTTCGATCCCGAGCAGACGCTCGATGGCCATGCAATACGCGTGCTCGTTGCACATCATCGACACGTAGTCCAGCCGGTCCATGTAGGGCAGCGCCTGCAGGTAGGTCTTGTGCTCGGCGAGTTTTTCCGTCGCCCGGTGCAGGAGTCCGATGTGCGGGTCCGCCCGTTCGATGATCTCGCCGTCGAGCTCCAGCACCAGCCGCAGCACGCCGTGCGCGGCCGGGTGCTGAGGCCCAAAATTCATCGTGTAATTGCGAATCTCGGCCATTTAACGGGAGCGCAGATGAATTTCGGTGCAGGCTAATGGCTCGTGGCGGCCACTCGCGGGGCAGGCGACCTTGACCGGTCCTGGGCGGCCGCCGTCGCGGCGTGGGTGCGGGCGGCGCTGGCGCCGGATCGCGGCGCCACGCTCCGCGCCGACCTTGATCGCCTCGTCACCCAGGCGCTCATTCCGGATCGCGCGACCCGGCTGGCCACGAGCGATCGGCGCCAGGCCATGGCGACGATGACGAGCGAGTGGGAGGATTTCAAACAGAGCTGGACGCGGCGCGAAGATCAACCTTTCGCTTCTTTCCAGTTTTCTCCGATTCCGACATCAACGGTCAGCGGGACGCTGAGGTGGACGGCGGACTGCATCAGGTCGCGCACGCCGGCAGCCACTTCGTCAGCCGTCGTGGCTGGCGCCTCGAAGAGCAGCTCGTCGTGGACCGTGAGGATCATGCGGGCGCTCCCGCCGGCCAGCGTGGGAAGCGCCCGATGCACGTTGATCATGGCCTGCTTCAGGATGTCGGCCGCCGTTCCCTGAATCGGCAGGTTCACCGCCACCCGTTCGGGCGCGCTTCGGAACCGTCCGTTCTTGTTGTTGATGTCGGGCACGAGCCGTCTTCGTCCGAACATCGTTTTCACCACGCCCGTGTCGCGCGCCGACTGGAGGATGGACTCGATAAAGGCGCGGACGGAGGGAAAGCCGGCGATGTAGGCGTCGATGAAGGCCTGGGCGTCCTGCCGCGAGACCCCGATGTCTTTCGCGAGCGTGAAGGCCTGTTTGCCGTACAGCAGCGCGTAGTTGATGATTTTCGCCCGTCGCCGCAGCTCATGGGGATCAGGCCACTGGTCGGACCGAAGACTTTTAGTGCCGTGCGATCGTGGATGTCTTCGTTCCGCGTGAAAGCCTCGATCAGCGCCTCGTCACCGGACATGTGCGCCAGCACGCGCAGCTCGATCTGCGAGTAGTCCGCCGAGATCAGCACGTGACCAGCTCGGCGACGAACGCGCGCCGGATTTCGCGGCCCAGCTCGGTGCGGATCGGAATGTTCTGCAGGTTGGGATCGCTGCTGCTCAGAGCGTCCCGTGGCGGCCACGGCCTGATTGAAGCAGGTGTGCACGCGACCCGTGGTCGGGTTCACGAGCTGGGGCAGCGCATCGATGTACGTGCCTCTTCAGCTTCATGAGCGCGCGCCACTCGAGCACCAGTCGCGGCAATTGGTGCGCGAGGGCGAGCTCGTCGAGCACCTCGGACGCCGTCGAGTGCGCCTTCGTCTTCGACGTGCGCCGCAGCGTCTCCGTCTTCAGCCCGAGCTTGTCGAAGAGGATCTCGCCGAGCTTCTTGGGCGAGTTGATGTTGACTCCTCGCCCGACAGCTCGTAGACCCGCCGCGCGAGGCGATTGAGCTCCGCGTCGATGTTCTGCGACTGCGACGCGAGCGCCGGCCCGTCGATCCTGACGCCCGCGCGCTCGATGGCCATGAGCACGGGAATCAACGGATGCTCGAGCTGCTGGTACAGCATCTCGAGGTCCTCCTTCACCAACAGCGCGCGCAAGGGGGCCGAGAGCTGCAGCGCGAGGTCCGCGCGCTCTCCCGCATAGTCCACCGCCGCCTCGACGGGAATCTGCGCGAACGTCAGCGCCTTGACGCCGCGGCCGCAGACGTCCTCGGCCGCGAGCGCTTTATAGCCCGCGTGCTCGAGCGCCAGATCCTCGAGGCGATGCTCGGACCGCGTGGCGTCGAGCAGGTAGCTCGCGAGCATCGTGTCCGTCTCGAGGCCGCGAAGCTCCACACCGTGCCGTTCGAGCACCAGGCCATCGAACTTCAAATCGTGCCCGACTTTTCCGAGGCTCTCGTCTTCGAGCACGGGCCGGAGAATGTCGAGGACGGCGCGCGCCTCGAGTCCTCCCTCGAAGCTCAGGCCGGCACCGGCGAACGGCACGTATTGCGCGTGCCGCGGTCGGGTCGAGAACGACAGCCCGACGATCGATCCGCGCATCGCCGAGCCGCCATCCGACAGCACGCGCACGCCGACGCGTCCGGCCGCCCGGATGTCCTCAGCCAACGCGCGCACGCCTTCGAGCGTGTCCACCACGGTGTATTCCTTGCCGACCGTCTGCGCCGTCGGCGCGAACTCCATGACGAGCGATCGGAATCCCAGCCGCGAGAACAGCTCGAAGCACCGCTGCTGCGATCCGCCGCGATACCGCATCGATTCGGACTCGAAGTCCACCGGCACGTCGATCCGGATGCGAGCCAGCTCGCGGCTCTGCCGTGCGTCCTCCGCATGACCGAGGAGCCCTTCGCGATACCGCTTGTTCGAGACCTCCGACGCCCGCGCCAGCAGCGCTTCGAGCGTGCCGTAGGACGCGATCGGATCGCGCGCCCCTTTCTCTCCAATTCCAGGCACGCCCTTGATGTTGTCGATCGAGTCGCCCATCAGCGCGAGCACATCGACGACCTGCTCCGGCCTCACGCCGAACTTGTCACGGACACCTTCGGCGTCGTACCAGGTGCCTTCGTCCTTCGGGTTGTAGACCTTGATGCCGTCGTGGACGAGCTGAAAGAAATCCTTGTCGCCGGTCACGATGGCGACCTCGAAACCGGTGGCCGCCGCTTTCGTTGCCAGCGTACCGATCACATCGTCGGCCTCGAAGCTCTTCGAGGTGAGAATGGGCACGCCCATCGCTTCGCACGCTTCGTGCACCCAGGGAATCTGTTCCGCGAGATCGCCCGGCATCGGCGCGCGGTTGGCTTTGTAGTCGGTGGCGAGCTCCGATCGGAACGTCGGCCCGGCGAGATCGAACGACGCCGCGATGTATTGCGGCTGATGATCGTTGATCAACTTCCGCAGCATGGTGACGAAGCCATACACGGCGTTGGTCGACTTGCCATCGGGACCGGTCAGTCCGCGGATCGCGTGGTACGCGCGATACATCTGCGAGCTGCCGTCAATCAGGTACAGACGCGGCGGGGTCGGCATCGGGCGGGAAAACTTCAGTATATCATTCGAGTGATGCGCTTTCGGTTGCGTGCGGCCCTGCTGGCAGTCCTCGTGGCGGCGGCAGCGGCGGGCTGCAACAGCCGCAACGGTCTGCTCGGCCCACAGTACGAATACGAAGAAGACCTGACGCTGCGTCTCGATGGATCCGCGACGTTGGTCGTGAACGCATCGATTCCCGCGCTGGTCGCGCTGCGGGGTTTGTCGCTCGACACGAGCCCTGGCGTGCGAGCCGATCAGCTCGCGCCTCGCGTGCGGGAGCTCTATCAGTCAGCGTACACGGAGGTCGTGCGCGTCGCGGAGTGGACGCGATCGGGGCGCCGGTTCGTCGGCGTTCGCCTGCGGATTCCGGACATCCGCGCGCTTCCGCAAGCGGCGCCGTTCGCCTGGTCGCATTATGAGCTGCGGCAGCAGGGCGACCAGACGTTCTTCAGGCACACGCTTGGCGCGCCCGCGCGCGACGCCGTGACCGTGAACGTGGGTTGGACCGGCGACGAGGTCGTCGCGTTCCGTCTGCACCTGCCCAGCCGGATTCAATATCAGAACTCCCGGACGCTCGAGACGAACAAGCCGCGCTCAGCCGCGCGCGGGACACTGACGTGGGAGCAGCGTCTGACCGATCGCCTCGACGGCAAGCCCATCGCGTGGGAGCAGGGCGTTCCCGGCGTGATGGCCGTCCGTATGGACAGCCGGTCGATTCTTTACCGCACGCTCTATCTGTTTGCGATCGCGTTCCTCGCGGCCGTGGCGGTTCTCGGTCTGCTCATCTGGTTGACGATGAGGAAGGGGCGGGAAACCTGACTTCCTGCGTTTTCTTTTCCCCTTCGGCGATCGAGAATACGGGTCCTCCCGCGATGATTTGTTCGAGATACGACGGATTCAACGACTGGCCCTGCTCGACGGTGTCGACGACGGCAAGGTTGTAGTCGCCCGGGAGGTTGCGCAGCCGGAACACGCCGCTCTGATCCGTGCGCGCCGCCTGGATCTGGCGCGATTGCGGCCGCCTTGACCGCCTGGTCGCTCGAGAACGCGATGACGGTTCCGTTGGCGACCGGCCTGCCGCTCCCGTCGCGCACCGTTCCCGTGATCTGGGTCGTGCGATTGGTGATACGATCGTGATCGCGTCCAGGTTCTGTCCGGCGCGGATCTCGATTGGCTGATCCGTGGCGTCGCGTCCGCCGACGCTCACCGACTTCAGCGTCCACGCGCCCTGCCCGGACACGCGGAGGTCGTGCTCGCCGGGAAACACGTTGTCGATCTGGAACCTGCCGTTCTTCTCGGCGCGTGCGCCCGAGGCGTTGGGACCGCCGCCCGGCCCACCGCTGAACGGAAGCGGTGAGACGTCCGGAGCCTCCACGCGAAACGTCGAGTAGTCGTCCGGCGCCGGCGTTCCCGCTGATTCGATGGTGATGTAGCCCGAGATCGAGATCCGCCCGGCTGCAGCGCGATCATCAGACCCGTGATGTTGTCGCCGGTGACGTTGACGTTCTGCGTGCCGATCTTCTCGGCGCCGCCGCGTCCGCCCGATCGCGCCACCGCCGTATACGCCCGGGCGGCACGCTGGAGATCGAGAAGCTGCCGTCCGCTTGCGCGCCGCCGCGCAGGATCTGCCCGCGCCGCATGCCGCCGCTGGCTTGTGGAGCCAGGAGCACAGACACAGGGCCCGCGCCGACGACGAACCCGCGCACGGTCGCGAGCG
>CAWJMQ010000027.1:0-106506 GCA_963844005.1 uncultured beta proteobacterium
CGATGAAAACCAGCCACGCTGTCTTTGTCGTTCTGGCCACCTTCGTAACGAGCTGTTCAGGGTCCAGCACCGAGGGGACGGACGACACTGGCGGATCGGGCGGCGGCGCGACGGACGCGGCCACGCCTCGCCCCGATGCAAAGGGCGGCGGCGGCGGCGGCGGCACCAGTGGCGGTGGCGGCACCGCTGGCGGCACCGGTGGCGGCGCAACGGATGGCGGATCGTCGTCGTGGACCAACGTCACGAGCAACCTGAAGTTCATCAAGACGGAATGCGGGAACCTCGGCTTCGTCGTCGCAAAGGCCGAGGCGGACAATCTGCTCCTCGGCCTCGCACAGCTCGGCATCTACTCGAGCACCGACGGGGGCGGCAGCTGGAGGCCGCAAGGCACCTTCAAGAACAGGCCCACGAGCCTCATCTTGGATCCACTCGATCCGACGATCATGTGGGAATCGGGCATCTACGGTCAGGGCGCCTACAAGAGCACCGACAACGGCGTGACGATGACCGCGCTCGGGACCCTCGCGGGCGCCGACACGCTCGGCATCGATTTCACCGATCCGCAACGGCAGACGATGATCGCGGCGGGCCACGAGGCGAGCGCAGAAGCTGTTCAAGACGACGGACGGCGGAGCACGACTGGACCGACATCGGGGCCAACCTGCCGGCCGGCACGGGCTTCTCGAGCGCGTGACGATCAGCGACACGAACACGTACCTCGTCTCCACCGGCGGGTGGGGCGGAGGCACGAGCGCGCTCTACCGCTCGACGGACGGCGGCACGACATGGGCGGTCGCGAGCAACAACTCGCCGGGCGGATACCCGCTGTACGCGTCCGACGGCGCGATCTACTGGGGCATCGACGGCGGCATCATGAAGAGCACGGACAAGGGCGCAACGTGGACCAAGACAGGGACGAGCGCGCCGGGCGGGCTCAGGGCTGCGCATCCGGCAGAGCTTCCGGACAAACGGCTGATCACCGTCGGCAAGGACAAGGCGATCAAGCTGTCAGGGGACGGTGGCGCCACGTGGAAGACGATCTCCGATCCGGTTCCGATTCCGGCCGCGGAGTCGTTGGGCGGCGTCACGTACTCGGCGCAGCGCAAGATCCTCGTGGCGTGGTATTCGAACTGCTGGAACAACCTGCCCGACGACACGATCTGGCGCACGAGCTGGGACCACGAGACGAACTAGTTTCCGCAGCACGCCCAGCGTCGCCGCAGATCCCGCTCGACCGCCGTCAGCTCCGCGTCGCCGAGCGCGCGGCCGTAGACCATGAGCTCGCCGATCTCTCCGCCAAACGTGGCGCAACCGCTGTAGAGCGTCCGGCCGACGAAGTTCTGGCCGCGCCCGATCACCGCAGGCAGCGGGAAGGATGCGCTGCCCGCAATGGCGCCGTTGAGGTGGATGGACGACCGTCTGATCGGTGCGGTGCACTACCGACAGCATCTGCGGCACTCCGTACGACAGCGTGTCGCCGGACGTGTCCTGATCGAACACCTCGTACAGGATACGGTTCTGATACTGCCCGAACGAGATGTCGTCGATCTCGCTACCGTTCGAAAGCTCGACCGTAGCGGTGCAGGTGTCCGCCTGCTGCTGGTTGATCACCGCGACGATCGAGACCCCGCGCGAGAAGTCGGAGAAACCCACCGGCATCGCGAGATAGTCGTCGACGCCGTCGAAGTGAACCCCCGAAGCCCTGCGCGTCGGGCGCAAGCCCGGCTGGTCCTGGACGGCATCCGCGTGACGGTCCGACTGATCGGCCCACCGAGACACGCCGCCCCCGGTCTCCGTGACGCCCTGATCCGCGCGAAGCCAGAGCAACAAGTCGTTCACGGGTACGGAGGTGTTGCCTGCGGGCGCGGCCGAAACGAACTCCTGACCGCACGCGGCGACGCAGAGCACGAGCAACGGGACGCAGAGCTCGCGAAGCATGACGCATCATTGTAGCCGATCGCGGCTAATCGCAGCTCGTCCTTGTGAACTTGGCGTCCAGACCGTTCACCCACACTTTGGCGTCGAACACGATGCCGGTGCTGGCAGGGGTGATCTGGAACTGGTCGTGCGAGTAGCTCTGCGGGGCGTCGCCACAAACCGTATCGGCAACGCGCCACGACGTTCCGTCGAAGCGCATCGTGCCGTCCGAGTTGACGCGGCCCGTTGCGGGCTCCTCCACGGTCCACTCCTCCAGGCAGTCGGCGGGTGGCGCCGGGGTTCCGAGGGGCGCCGTGAACGAGTGTGCGAGCACGGTTCCCTCGAGCGCCGGGCTCTTCGGCGACGGCTGGCGGACCTTGAGCGTGAAATCGTAGTAGGCCTGATGCGGCTCGGACCAGACGAGCGATCGCCACGTTCCAGTGACGCCGTTGCAGTCCGCGGCCGCGATGCCCATCGGCGCCACGTGGGCGCCGGATGCGACCTCAATGGGTAGCGCGCTCGTCACGGCTCGGCCACCCACCTGGACCGTCAGGCCGGAGGCGCGAGCCTCCGGATCGAGCACTACGTAGCCGGCGCCGTCTGGGTTCGTATGACGAGCTTTCTCACTTCGCACCTCCGTATCGATCGCTGGTAAGACATCCGATCAACGCCGGAGGTTCCCTCCGGCATTCCAGGGTGCTAGACGGGAGCCTCGCGTTGAACGGAAAAGAGAGACTCGCAGCGGCCACGGCCCGGAAGATCCCGGACCGAGTGCCCGTCATGTGCCAGCCGAGCTGGGGGCACGTACTTCTGAACACGTCGCTGAAGCCCGCGACGTTCGTGATGACCGGCGAAGGGTTCGCCGAGGGCATCATCGCGATGCAGCGGCGCTACCGGTTCGACGGCGTGCTGCTGAACCTCTACGGGCAGATCGACCCGGCGCTATTACGCCGTGCGCGCATCACCGAAGACGCGAACGGCCAGCGCGTCGAGCTGCCGGACGGCCGTGTGATCGCGTGTCCGTGGGACGACGATCCGCACAGCCTCGGCGATCCGGATCCAACGCCGTCCATCGACGCAACCGATCCGGACGAGCTGCCCGACACGCTCGACATCCCGGATTGGCAATTCGAGGCGACCCGTATCGTCGTGGCGAGGATCGGCTCGACGTGCGGCGTGCACGGATCGGTCGGCTCGCCGTTCGATCGGTTCGTGTTCCATTTCGGGCTCCACGAGGCGCTGGCGGGACTGATCACCGATCCCGATCGGTGCCTTGCCGCGCTGCACCGGTTCGCGGCGCAGCAGTTCTTCTACGCGAAGGCGCAGGTTGACATCGGAGTCGACGCGATCTCGATCTCGTCGCCGTTCGCCGGCGCGGGCTTCATCTCGCCGGCTATGTACCGGCGGTTCGTGCTGCCCGCGGAACGCTCGCTGGTCGAGAAGCTGCGCGCCTACTCGCCCGGCGTGCGCGTCTACACGCACACGTGCGGGCGCATACGCGATCGGCTCGAGCTCATGGCGGATACGGGCATCGACGGAATCGAGTGCCTGGACCCTCCGCCGCTGGGCGACACGGAGCTCGCCGATGCGAAGAGGCGCGTCGGACAGCGGGTGTTCCTCAAGGGCAGCCTCGACTGCGTCAATGTCCTTCTCTCGTGCAAGGACGAAGCGACCCTCGATGCGTACGTGCGGACGATGATCCGGGACGGCGCTCCGAACGGCGGCTACATCCTGAGCACGGCCTGCTCGATCGCGCCGCGCGTGGCGCCGTGGATCATCGAGGGCCTCGTGCCCCTCGCGGAACGGTACGGGACGTATCCCCTGTAGACCGCTACGGCGCGAAATCGAGCACCGTGATCGACAGGCCGGGTAGCGTCAGAGTCCACGCTCGGGCCCGCGCACGTGCGTGCGGCCGGGGGCGGGGCGTCGGTCGCGGTGAGCTGCGCGTTGAGCACGCCGTTGTAGAAGTACTGCGCGCAGTAGGTGTCGGGGCACCCGCCGGCGGGTACTGGGCGCGCAGCTCGTGGACGAGCACGACGTGCCCGGTCGGATCGAAGCCCGTGAAGCCGACGTGCACGGCACCGTCGGTTTGGAGCTTGTTGATCAGCATCACCTGGACGCTCCCGTCGGTCCGGCGATGGGCCCAACCGTTGATCTGCGTTGCATCGCCGCCGTTGGTCACCTTGATGACCTCGCGGCCCATCACGGTCGCCCAGAGCTGGAGCATCGGCACCATCGAGGCGTGCGCGTCCACGCCGCCGATCGCGCGCGAGTCGGCCCAGCCGTTGTCCGAGAACATCCCCCAGTTGGTCCATATCGTATGAACGGCGCCGAAGAACGTGTGACCCGCTATGGTGGGCGAGCTCGCGAAGCCGCCGAGCATGTCGGCGTTGTTGACCGCGCCTCGTAGTAGGCCGCCGACGTGGTACCAGTCCGGTTTCAGGTTGACGCTCCACTCAGTGATGTAGATCGGCTTGGACGTCACCGTCTTCAGGTACTGGTACTGCGTCAGCCATTTCCCCGCTGCCTGCCGATCGAGCTGCTCGCCGAAGCCGTCGTCGCCGATGTAGACATGGATCGAGATGGCGTCCGCGTTCGCGTCGCAGTGCGCGACGAACTGCTCGAGCATGTTCTTCTGGTAGCCCTGCGTGAAGATCGCCGGACCCATCACGATGCACTTGGGGCACGCGGCGTGGATCGCCTGCGCCTGCTGGTTGAACGCGTCGTAGTACGCCAGCATCGGCGCGGAGGATCCGTCCGTAGCGCCGTTCGCCATGTCGGGCTCGTTGCCGATCTCCCAGAGGACGTTCTGGTTCTTGGACATCGAGTCGGTCACCCATTGGGTGATCTTGGCGGCCGATGGATCGTTGCCGTTGTTCGTCGTCGGGTTCGTCTGGAACATGGCGACGGGCGTATCGCTGACCTTCTGCGCGTAGGCCCAGAGCTGATCGGGGCTGGTCTTGGACATGTCGTAGGTGCCGGCGGGCTTGTACGGGTCGTACCAGAGCCACACGTTTGCGGGCGCTCCGCCCGGGAAGCGCGTGATGCTCATGCCGACACGGCGCAGGGCCGCCGCGGACGCGGCCGATCCCTGGTTGTCGTCCCAGAAGCCGACGTAGTTGAAGCCGTGGAAGATCGCCGGCAGCGTGCGCACGAGCGTGTTGTCGACGGTCAGCACGGTCGCGCCCGCGGGCGGCGCGCCGGCGGTGCCGATCGTGCCGTCCACGCTTCCGTCGAACGAGAAGCCGCCGCCCGGCTGTCCGCCGCTTTGCCCGTCGATGCTCGCGTCCGAGCCGGCCGACCCGATCGGTCCGCCCACGGAGCCGCCGCCTCCTCCGGTCCCGGGTGAGCCGCCACTCGCACCGCCGCCCGCGGCGGAGGAGCCGTCTGCGGCCGGCGCTCCTGCCAGCGGCCCGGTGGAGTCGCTGCTGCAGGCGCACAGCAATGAGATCAGAAGAGGGGCGAGGCTTCGGTGTGTCATGGCCTCTCCAGTGTATCGGGCGTGGGGCGGCGCTGCCACTGGGCTACGCCAGAGCTACGGACAGGCGTACTCGCACATGGGTGTGGGCATCATTGCCGAGATGGCCTTCGACCCTGCGCGCGACATCGCGTTCGAGAGACTCGACGCCGGGCACTTGTTCGCGCCGTCGACGACGCGGCTCGCGCTGCGCCGCGGCGTCTTTCTGCGCGGCTACATTTACGATTTCATTGCGCTGTTTGCTCCGGCGCTCGATCGCACGACCGTGGATGCCGCGCTCGCCGAATCGGGATCGAAGTAAGCCCGCGACGGCATTCAACGCGTGCATCACATTGAGAGGACGGCACCCGTGATCCGTTTCTTCGTGCCCTTCGTTGTCGGCGTTGCCATCGCTTCGCACGCGATCGATGCGCGCGCTGCGGGCGAACTGCCGACCGTTTCGCTTTCGATCAACGGCCACAAGATCACCGCCGAAGTTGCGGCGACGGACGAGAATCGCGCCCTGGGACTCATGCATCGCTTCAGCCTGAAGCCGGATCATGGAATGGTCTTCGTTTTCGAACGCGCCGAGCCGCAGGCTTTCTGGATGAAGAACACGTTCATCCCGCTGTCTATCGCCTTCATCGGCACGGACGGCCGCATCATCAACCTGGACGACATGGCGCCGCAGGACGAAACGTCGCACTGGTCGAAGGGCCCGGCGCGTTACGCGCTGGAGATGCGCAAGGGCTGGTTCGCCGAGCGCGGGATCAAGCCCGGCGATTCCGTCGCGGGCCTGCCTGTTCCGAAATCCTGAGCAGTCGCGCCGAGTCCGCGAAACCCGCATGCTGACTCCGTTGCGCCTGACGCCGATCCGCGTCGACAGGTCGAAGTACCTGCCGCCGCTGCTGCTCGAGTTGATCGAGACCGCCGAAAAGGGTGGCGATCTCGTGCCCGCCGTTCAGAAAATCGTTCGCAAACTGGGGTTCGATGGATTCCTGTACGCGACCGCCAGCTACCATCTGCGTCCGAACAACGACGAGCGGATCTACTACTTCACGACGCTGCCGCGGGAATGGGTGGTCCGCTACGATCAGCAGGCCTACGTCGAATGCGACCCCAGGGTCCTGTACTCGTTCGAAAGCGCGCTCCCGCTCATGTGGGATCAGATCAGCGAGCGCGGGAAGAATCCGAAGACCGACGCATTCCTGCTGGATGCCGCCGCCAACGGCGTCGCAAGCGGGGTGGCGTTTCCGGTTTACGCCGGCTACCCGGCGCGAACGCTGGTTTCGTTGAGCTCTTCCTGCCCGGTCCTCGACGATGCACGACGCGCGCAGATCGCGGCAAACCTCGGCGACATCGTCATCTTGGGCAAGTATTTCCACGAGCTGTTCGTCAAGGGTGTGATCGAGAAAGGCATCGCACCGCAATTCGAGGGTGCGCCGCTGAGTCCCCGCGAGCGGCAGTGCCTGCAGATGGCCGCGCACGGGATGACCGGCGCCGAAATCGGCTTCAAGCTGGGCATCTCCGAGCGAGGAGTGACCTTTCATTTCGCCAACATCGTCAGCAAGCTCGGCGTGCTGAACCGCCATGAAGCGATCGCGAAGGGCATCGCCCAGGGCGTGATCAGGATGGAGGTTTGACGGCGTTCTCCGAGAGGATGACGACCCCATCCTCCTTGCGCTCGCCGACTGCGAGTTTCGCGAGTGCCGTGCCCCTACAGGGTCCGGCGACGCAGCGGCCGGTGTCCGGCTCGTAGAGTGCGCCGTGCAGCGAGCAGATGAGGTGAAGGCGGTCCTCGGTGAAAAAAGCGCCCGGGACCCAGTCGAGTTCGGCTTCCTGATGGGCGCAGACGTTCAAGTACGCGTGGACGACGCCGCGATGCCGGATTGCGAACGCCTCGATCGTGCGCCCGTTGTGCTCGATCGTGAATCGCACGCCTTGGCCGCCGTCCGCGAGATCCGCGCCGGCCGCGATCACGCGTTGGTGCGAAGCCATGCGCGGAGCGCGGCAATCGACACGACCGTGGCGAGCGGGCCCTTCCTTTCGAGCTCGGCCGGCGCATGCGCCCCGTACGCGACGGCCAACGCGGACACGCCGGCATTGCGGGCGAGTTCGATGTCGTGCGTCGTGTCGCCGATCATCAACGTTTCGCGGGGCTCCGCGTCGACCTGTTCCATCAGGTGAAGCAGCATCTCGGGGTGCGGCTTCGGAAGGCCCTCGTCGGCGCAGCGAGTGGCAGCGAAGCGATCGCCAATGCCCTGCTGCGCGAGCGCGCGGGCGAATCCCGCTCGCGACTTTCCCGTGGCCACGCCGAGCACGAACCCTGCCGCCTCGAGCTCCGCCAGCATTTCCTCAACGCCCGAGTACAGCGAAATGACTTCGTCGCGTGCAAGATAGTGATACCGGTAGCGCGCGGCGAGATAGCGATGCCGCTCGCGCGGAAGCGCCGGCGCGACGTGCCGGATCGCATCGGTGAGGCCCAGCCCGATCACGAAACGCGCATCGATCTCGCTGGGTACGGGCTCCCCCAGGTCGCGGCATGCCTGCTGCAACGATTGGACGATGATCGCAGTCGAGTCGGACAGCGTCCCGTCCCAGTCGAAAACGAGGAACCGGAACCGGCGGGGCGCGAAATCAGCGCGCGTCGACACGTGTCGCCGTTTCGCTCGCCGCGTCGAGACGTGCGACGAACGCGCCGAGCTCGGGCGCAAGCGGGGCCTCGATTTCGATCTCGCGGCCATCGAGCGGATGCGCGAAGCGGATCCGGTGCGCATGCAGGAACATCCGTTTCAGCCCTTGTTGCGCAAGCGCCCTGTTCCAGACGTAGTCGCCGTACTTATCGTCGCCGGCAAGCGGATAGCCGAGATGCGTCAGGTGCACGCGGATCTGGTGCGTGCGTCCGGTCTCGAGTTCGGCTTCGAGCAGGGAGACCGGCGGATCCCACCTTGGCCACAGTTTCACGCGTCGAAAGATCGTCCGTGCGAGACGCCCCCCGCTGTCCACGCGGACGCGCCGCTCGCCGTTGCCGATGAGGTAGGTCGTCAGCGGCAGCTCGACGACGCGCATCTCGTCGCGCCACTTCCCGCGGACCAGCACGTAGTATCGCTTGTCGATCGCCCCGTCCCGGAGCTGCGCGTGCAGATCGGTCAACGCGAGACGTTTTTTCGCGATGAGCAGTACGCCCGAGGTCTCCCGGTCGAGCCGATGCACGAGCTCGAGAAACGCGCTTCCAGGACGCACCTGCCGCAGCCGCTCGATGACGCCGAAGGAGATTCCACTGCCACCGTGAACGGCGAGCCCGGCCGGCTTGTTCAACGCGATCACTGCCTCGTCCTCGAACAGAATGGGCGGAATCGGCAGCGCCCGCTCCATCCCTATGGCATGTCGTCGAGGTGGCGCTGACGCTCGGATCGGGGGAATTCGAAGCTGATCGCCGACGTTCAATCTTGTTTCTGGACTCACCTTACGGCGGTTCACGCGAACTTCGCCGCTGCGCAGAATGCGATAGATGTGGCTCTTGGGAACTCCCTTCAGGATCTTGACCAGGTAATTGTCGACTCGCTGGCCCTCACCATCGTCGCCCACTGCAAGCCAGTTGACAGCATCCTTGCTTAAATCATTCATTTGCTTATAATTATGAACTGCAACACGCTTGGCCCCGGCGCGATCGAATGGTCGCTGCCGTATGGCGGCACTCTCGGCGATTCATGGTATCGAGAACCTCTCGGGCCAGGCGACGGCCCCGCGCTGTGGGGCAAAGACGGCCGTGGCATCTTGCATAAACCGGCCGCCGGTTAAATCCACTGACCGTCCGGGCGTTGCGCCCCGGAAAAGTAGGGATGGTAAAGGAAGAGCGCAGTCTCCGCACCCGGCTTGGAGCCGGTTCGAAGCGGCGCATTGCGCGGCGCACTTAGCGACGATTTCTGCCTCAGGCTGCCCCACGCTCGCGATTCGCGATTTTTCGCGATCATTCGCTCCCGCGGCCGTCAGCCGTGAGACCAACCGCTTGAACGCAAACACGAAGCCCTCCGCATCTACGAGACCGAACCGCCTCGCCATCATTGGCCGGGCCGACGCAATGAGTGTTCCAGGAAGCGTCCACCCCGCTCTCGTCAACCCGCGGCCACCGCTGCGGGTGCGGTTGATTTCGCGCGCGTCCGCCGCACGATAGCGTAAGGCCGCGCAGCGCGCGGCCGACGTTTCGCCCCGCCCCACGCCCGGCCGGATCCGCGCCGGGAAGATGCTATGAAACGCATGCTGTTCAACGCCACCCAGGCGGAGGAGCTTCGGGTGGCGATCGTCGACGGCCAGAAGCTGGTCGATCTCGACATCGAGTCCGCAAGCAAGGAACAACGCAAGAGCAACATCTACAAGGCAGTCGTCACCCGGGTCGAGCCAAGCCTCGAGGCGTGCTTCGTCGAATACGGCACCGAACGGCACGGCTTCCTCCCGTTCAAGGAGATCGCGCGCCAGTTCCTCAAGGGGCGAGGCGGGTCCGACAACGACGGCGATGACGAACGCGACGGCGACGGCGGAAGCCGCGGTCGCATCCAGGATCAGCTCAGGGAAGGCATGGAGCTGATCGTCCAGGTCGACAAGGACGAACGCGGCAACAAGGGCGCTGCACTCACGACGTACATCTCGCTCGCCGGTCGCTACCTCGTCCTGATGCCGAACAACCCGCGCGGCGGCGGCGTTTCGCGCCGCGTCGAGGGCGAGGACCGCAACGAGCTCCGCGACGCGATCAACGGCCTCGACGTCCCGCAGGGGATGAGCGTCATCGCGCGCACCGCCGGCATCGGTCGCACCACGGAAGAGCTTCAGTGGGATCTCAACTACCTGATGCAGCTCTGGCGTGCGATCGAGGACGCATCGAAGCTGCAATCCGGCGCGTTTCTGATCTATCAGGAATCGAGCCTGGTCATACGTGCCATCCGCGACTATTTCCATCCGGACATCGGCGAACTCCTGATCGACACCGAGGCGATCTACGAGCAGGCGCAGCAGTTCATGAGCCACGTGATGCCCGCCAACGTGAACCGCGTGAAGCTCTACAAGGACGACGTCCCGCTGTTCTCACGTTTTCAGATCGAGCACCAGATCGAGACGGCTTATGCGCGCCAGGTGCCCCTCCCCTCGGGCGGAGCAATCGTGATCGACCACACGGAGGCGCTGGTCTCCGTCGACGTCAACTCGGCCCGCGCGACGAAGGCCGGCGACATCGAGACGACGGCGTTCAACACCAACCTCGAGGCCGCCGACGAGATCGCCCGCCAGCTTCGCCTGCGCGATTTGGGCGGGCTCATCGTCATCGATTTCATCGACATGGAGAGCACGAAGAACCAGCGCGAAGTCGAGAATCGACTCAAGGACGCGTTGCGGTACGACCGCGCCCGCGTGCAGCTCGGCAAGATCTCTCGTTTCGGACTGATGGAGTTGTCGCGCCAGCGCCTGCGCCCCGCGCTCGCAGAATCGGCCTACATACCGTGTCCGCGCTGTCACGGCATCGGCCATATCCGCGGCACCGAGTCGACCGCGCTCCATATCCTGCGCATCCTGCAGGAAGAAGCGATGAAGGAGAACACCGCACAGGTCGTCGCGCAGGTCCCGATCGATGTCGGCACGTTCCTGTTGAACGAGAAGCGCAACGAAGTTCTGTCGATCGAGACGCGGTTCAAGGTCAACGTGCTGCTCGTGCCGAATCGCCACCTCGAGACGCCGAATTACACGATCGAGCGCCTGCGCCACGACGACCTCAATCAGAGCGAACCGACGCCTGCATCGTTCAACCTCGTCACGCAGCCCGAACAAGCCGATCCAGTGAAACAGATGAAGGAAGAGGCGAAGGAGCCGCGCGCGGAGGCCGTCGTCAAAGGCATCGCGCCCGCGCAGCCCGCGCCGCTGCCGGTGGAACCTCCGGCGCCAGCGGCAGCCGCCCCTGTTCCGCTCGCCTCCGGGGGATGGTTCGCCAAGATGCTGAGCTGGTTCCGAAGCGAGCCCGCCATCCCGGCACCTCCGGCACGCGCGGACAGGCCGCACGACGGACGCGAACCGCGTCGGGAAACACGCGATGGTCGCGACCGGCGCGACAATCGCGGCGATCGGGATCGCAACCGCGGCCAAGATCGCCGCGAAGGCCGTCGCGACGAGCGGAAGGTCGAAGCCCGCGATGGCGGACGCGTGACCCGCGGTGAACAGCGACCCCAGGGCCAGCCGCGCGATCAGCAGCAGTCGCGTCCGCAGCAGGGGGCGGGTGGACCGCGTCGGGATCGGCAACCACAGCGCGAAGGACAACCTCAACGCGACGCTCTGGCGCCGCGGGAGCCGCGTCCGCCGCGCGAGCCTCGTGTGCCACGCGAACAGCGCGAGGGACAGCCGCCGCGCGAGCCGCGTGTGCCACGCGAACAGCGCGAGGGACAGCCGCCGCGCGAGCCCCGCCCGCCGCTGCCGGTTGGCGCCGAAACCACGCTGCCCGCGATCGAGGCCGCGGAGCCGGGCATGGTCCGCCCTGTCGATGCAACGACAACCCCGGGCGCGGCGCACGAGGGAACGCGGCGGCGCCGTGATCGTCACCGTCGTGGTGACCGAAGCGATCGACCGGAAGACGCGGCTCGGCATAACGCTGTCCCCGGCACCGAACAAGCCGGGGCGTTGGTCGCCGGTTCAGCGGCCGTTCCAGCCGCGAGCGCGCCGCGTTCAGAGCCTGCGGTCGTCGCGCTGGCGCTGGTCCCCGCCAAGCCGCTGATCGTGGAACCGATCCGGGTTGTGGAATCGATTCAAGACGTCGAACCCTTCCGGGTCGTGGAGCCAAAGCCGGCTGCGCCTGCAGAGTCGATCTTTGCGCGCGAACCGGTGATCGTCGAACCCCCGGCGGAGCGCGTCGCTCATGCACCGGAACCCGCCCCGAATGCGCGACCCGCCGTGACGCCTGTCGTCGCGATCCCGATCCCGCCTGTTTCGCTGGCGTTGCCGCCAGACTCGCCGCTCGAGCTCGTCGAAACGCGATTCAAATCCGGTCCGGCGCCCGAACCCGAAACGGTGGAGCCCGTGGGTCCGCGGCGAGTTCGTCCGCCGCGCGTCGAATTTGCGGAGGAGCCGTTGCAGATCGTCGAAACGCGGAAGGACGCGCAACCCCCGGCCGGTTGATGGTTCGAACCACGTCGAGAAGAACAAAGGCGGGCCAAATGCCAGCCTGGCTTCTCGCGTGCGTGCGACTATTGTTGAAGGATTTGCCCGGCGATCACGAGTGACCGGAGGATAGGGTCATGACCGACAAGCGATGGACAGGGATTCCGGCGGCGCTTCGCACGGCGCTGGCCGCATCGTTCATCGTACCTGCGTTTGCGGGAACGGCGATCGCGGGTCCGCTGGAGGACGCCGGAGCGGCGTATGAGCGCGGCGATTACGTGGCCGCATCGGTCCTCTATCTTCCGCTTGCCGAGCAAGGCTCCGCATCCGCCCAGTACAGTCTCGGGTTCATGTACGCGACGGGCCAGGGTGTCACCAAGGACTATGCCGCCGCGGTGGGCTGGTATCGCAAGTCCGCCGACCAGGGCAATGCCAGCGCGCAGAACAACCTGGGCGTCATGTATGCAGAAGGTACGGGCGTGTCGCAGGATTACGTCGAAGCGGCAAAGTGGTATCGCAAAGCCGCCGAGCAGGGCAACGCGCTCGCGCGGAACAATCTCGGGTTCATGTACGCAAACGGTCAAGGTGTGCCCCAGGACTTTGCGCAGGCGGCAAAGTGGTTCGCCGAGGCGGCAGAACAGGGCAACGCCAGTGCTCAGTACAACCTTGGATTCTTCAACGCCAGCGGCCGCGGCATGCCGCAGAACGACGCCGAGGCGGTGAAGTGGTTTCGCAAGGCCGCCGAGCAGGGTGACGCGAGCGCACAGTACAACCTCGGCTTCATGTACGTCAGCGGCCGCGGCATAGCGAAAGACACCGCAGAAGCGGTAAGGTGGTTCCGCAAGGCCGCGGACCAGGGCAATTCGGCAGCCCAATACAACCTCGGCGTCATGTACGGCACCGGTCAGGGCGTGCCGCAAGACGACACCGAGGCGATGAAGTGGAATCGCAAGGCCGCCGATCAGGGGAGCGCCGAAGCCCAGTTCAGCGTCGGCTTCATGTATGCGAATGGCCGGGGTGTCGCACGCGACGATGTCGAGGCGGTCAAATGGTTTCGCAAGGCCGCAGATCAGGGTGATGCAAGCGCGCAGAACAGCCTTGGCTTCATGTTCGCCAACGGCCGTGGCGTTTCACGTGATCCCGCGGAGGCCGCAAAGTGGTACCGCAAAGCCGCCGACCAGGGTGACGCCGCCGCCCAATACAACCTCGGCGTCGTCTACGATGCGGGACAAGGCGTCCCGCAGGATTTTGTCCAGGCGCACAAGTGGTACAACATCGCCGCCGCCCGATTCCCGGCATCGGATGCGCAAAACCGCGGTCAGGCAATCAAGAGCCGCGAACTGGTCGCTGCCAAGATGACGCCGGCGCAGATCACGGAAGCGCAGAAGCTCGCCAGCGAGTGGGCACCCCGATAGCGGGCCCGGCTTCGCCGCTACTGCTGGCAGAGTCCCAATACGGTGTTCTCGAGCGTGCACTTCGGCTTCGGCTTCGGCTTTGCCGCGATGCACTGGCGCAATTCCTGCGACGTTTGCGGATAGTAGATCCACCCTTCGCCGGGATCGGGCATCGCGAGCTCGACCTCTTTCCACTTCGGATGTCCGGATGTCTGAAGAGTCGCGAAATTCTGGCACAGCGATCGCGCAAACTTGGCGAGATTGGCCCGCGTGTCCTTCAGGTTGTAGTCATACGTCACAAGATAAGCCTTGACGGCGAGACCGGGAATGTCCTCCGTCAACAGATTCGGGTAGCTGCTGGCTCGCACCGTCGCCGGGAAGTAGGTCCTCAACGCGGCCCTGCCCGCGGCGTTGTTCGATTCGAACTTGAGCATCTTGATGAACTGCCGCACCTCCGGCTTCATGTCGGTGAAGAGCTTGGCGGGTTGCCCGGCGACGATGGCGACGACATCGACCGATTTGTCGGTGATCAATTTGAGCAGCGCTTCCTCGTTCGACAGGAGACTCGCCTTCGATTCGGAAAGCGGCTCGTTGAACATCAACCGGTAGAGCGTAGTCGTCGTGAGCGCGGTTCCGCTTCCGATCGGGCCAGTGTTTATCCGCGCGTCCTTGATCTCGTGCACATAGTTGAGCGGCGAGTCGGCGCGCACGACGAAATAGATTTCCTCGTTGTAGAGCGGCATGATGACGCGAAGCGGGCGAATGATGACGCCAGCTCCCGCGTTGCCGGCGGCGGCCTGATCGAGAAAGGCTTGATAGACGTCGGACTGGACCAGCGCGAACTTCACGCCCGGTTCGTAGCGCAGGCGCCGGATGTTCTCTGCCGAGCCGGCGGACGGCACGGACTCGAGCTCGATGTCGACCGGCGCCGCGATGTACGTCGCCAGATCGCGGCCGATGACGATGTACGTCCCTTTCTCGGAAGCCGTGACGATCTTGTACTGCGGCGACGCGGCCGGCGCCGCGGACGCGTGGAGCATCGACACGGTCATCACCAACGCGATCAACAGACTTCTGCTCTTCATGCGCTGACTCCACTGGTCGGTTTGTGTGCGTACGGCCCTGCGCTCGAGCCGATGATACGACAATCCTGATTCAAGCCCAAAACCAGGGACGATCTATCCGACGGGCATTCCACAGCACCGAACCCCATGCCGTGGATTCGCCGCCGTCAGCGACAGTAGCGCCTCGGAGCAGTCGGTCCCGAACGCCGTCGCGTCGACGATCGGCCAGATTCAGCGCGATCGCGACGCGGCCGGCGTCAGGGTCCGCGGTTTGGAGGTGCGCCCGCGAACGCGGCGTCTGCCGCGATCCCGGGCGAAGCACTACGTGTGTACGACGATCGAGGCGCTCGGTGATGTCTCCTTCCGAGTCACTGGACCTCGACAACGACTTTCGCGATATTCAACGCGTCGGCAGGCTGCACGGGCGCCTTGTTCGTTGCTTCGTTCGCGGGTTTCTCCGCAGGCGCACCGCGCTTCGCCGTTTGCTGTGTGGCCGGTTTTACAGCAGGCTCCGTCGCCTTCGGCGTCGACTTGCGCGCGCCCTCGTCCGGCGCAACTTCGTCGGTCGCGGGCTGCTTGCCGCTGAAGCCGAACATGTCGTTCAGCTTGTCCATTTTCACGTTGCGCAGCATCGGCTGCGACGCGAGTTGCTCTTGCGGCGCCGGAACAGCATCGCGATTCTTGCGCGGTTGCGCAGGCGCGGGTGCAGGCTGAGCCGACGCCGCGGACCCGCGTTCCGCGCCTTCGCCCGTGACCTTCTCCGTTTGAGCCGCAGTAGCTTTGTTCGCGCTGGGCTCCACGTTGAGCAACAGTTTCGCGGCTTCAACACTGTCGAGCGTCGGCATCGCCTTGCTCGGTGCTGGCGCCGGGGCTTTATCCGGAGCCTTGTTCGAAGCAACATCCACCGGCGATTCCGACTGCGTAGCTTTGGCCGACGGCGGAGACGCTGCCGGCGATGCAGCAGGTGCCGCGACGGGTGCTGTAGCGACGGGGGCGGATGTCGCGACGGGTGCTGGCGCTGCAGCGGGCGCCGCGACGGCGGCGGCTGGTGCCGCGACCGGTGCTGGTGCTGCCGCGGGCGCTGCAACGGCAACGGGGGCTGGTGGCGCGACCGGTGCTGGGGCTGCAGCGGGCGCTGCAACTGCGACTGGGGCTGGAGTCGCGACCGGTGCTGAATCAGCGACGGCGGTTGGCGCCGCCGCCAGAGTTGACGCCGGAGCAGTCGCCGGCGCTGTAAGAGCCAGTTTCACGTCAGGCACTTCGGGCGCCAAAGCATTCTGGCGCCGTTCCGGCGCTTCGGATTTCAGCGCCGCGAGGCGGCGCTCCAGCTGCTTCTGCACCGCGAGCCTCTTGGCTCTCTCGGCCTGCGTCTTGATCGTTTCCTCGGCCATCACTTGCTGCGGCGTCTTCTCGCTGGCCTGCGTTGCCGCGTCGGTAAAAGTCAAGTTGTCGTAAACCTTTTCCATCGTCGCCTTGCGCTGCAGAGCTTCGACGGCCAAACGTTGCTGTTCCCTCAAACGGGCTTCTTCGATCGCCCGATCGGAATTCGACTGGGCAGGCAAAGGAAACGTTTGAACCGGTGCGGCAGGTGTCGCCACCGCCGGCGGGGGCGCCTCTGCCGCCTGGCGTGCCGCCTTGGCCTTCAGGGCCTCTTGGACAACGCTGGTGTTCTCGAGCACCGCATTGGCAATATCCATCCGGCCGAGCATCGCCGCGATGCGCGCCGTTTCCCGAGCGGTGCAACCTGGGTCGACCGTCGAGGTGTTCGCCCCGATCGCGAATCCCGGACCGCTGAATCCGATACCACCGCTGAATCCATTGCAGGGACCCGAGGCCGGGCCACCAATCGAAACGTCCGGTGTGTTCTTGATCTTGTAACTGCCGTTGTAGTTGACGTTGTTGTCGTTGACGAAATGGCCGGTTTCCGGATCGACCCCGGCCGCCAGGCCTTTGAGTCCCCCCGGCGAAACCGGCGTGATGTAATTGACGGTGACTTCGGCCGCCTGGGAATTGCCGGTGCTGCTGATCGGCCCGGTTTGAACGCCCGTGGCCGTTGCACTGCCGCCCGCGGCTGTCGAAGTGCCGCCGGTTCCACCGACGCCGCCTTGCCCACCGGTACCGCCCGTCGTCGATAGCGTATTCGAGTTGGTCGCTGCCCCCCCTGCCGCCGTACCACCTGTTGCCGATCCACCGGCGCCGCCCGCGCCGCCTGTTGCCGTCGCTGCCTGCGCAAAGGCGAATTGCGCGTGGGTGGAAACGGCCAAAGCAATCGTCACTGCCAACAATGACTTTTTCATCTGCATCGTCCTTACTGGGGCTTGCTTTGACGTGCATATACGGGGAACCCGATGCACTGGGCTCCCCGTACTTCTTTACATCGCGACTAGAGGTTAGTTGCCGCCGTTTCCGCCGCCGCCCTTTCTTCCGCTATTTCCGTTCGTCACATTACCGCGACCACGTTCACCTTGGGAAGCGGCACTGCCATTGTTGGCGGCACCCGCCCCGGCGCCGGCGTTGACCGACACTTTCGCGGAAGCATTGCCGCCGTCTCCGCCACTGCCACCCTTGGCATCCCCGGTCTTGGCTTCACCGCCGATCGTCTTGGTCGAGACGGCGATGTTGCCGCCCTTGACGTCGCCGGTCTTGCCGCCGTCAGCCGACCCGGTCCTGTTGCCGTCGGCGCTGCTGAGTGGCGTTTACCGGCGAGTCGATCTTGTTGCCGCCTTGCAGCGCCACGTTCGCGGAGATTCCCGTGCTGTTGCCGACGGAACTCTTGCCCGACTCGACGTCAGCCTTATTGTTGCCGCTGCTGCCATCGCCGGCAATCGTCTTTCCGCCGCTAGCGGTCGATTTCCCATCGCCTGCGTAGGCCGTTCCGGACTTGGCATCGCCGCCGTATTGCTTGACGGATGTGTCGCCACCGTAGGCTTTGCCGCTGGTCCCGTCGCCGGCTTCGGTCTTGCCACCTTCAACCTTGCCGCTGGTGCCGTCACCCGCAACAGTCTTGCCACCGTGGCCTTGCCGGTATCGACGTCGCCGCCACTGGTCTTGCCTCCCGTGGCCTTGCCGCTTTCGCCGTCGCCAGCGCTGGTCTTGCCGCTCAGACCAGCCGAGACTGCCAAGCCACCATCCGGTCTCGAGCTGTTCTTCGTGTCACCGGGGCTCGACGCGCCGCCGGTTCCGTCTCCGGTCGTCGAGGGTGTCGACGGGCTACCCGTCGTCGCGTTGCCACCATTGGCCCGGTTGCGATCGCTGTTGTTGCCTGCACCGGCGCCGCCTCCTGCTCCGCCGGTCGCGTCGCCCGAGGTCCCGGTACCTGTGGCCCCGCCACTCGTGCCGCCACCGCCCGAGGACGCGCCGCTGGTGTTCGGTGCATCAGCCGCACCGCCCGTCGCCGCACCGCCGGTCCCATTGCCACCCGTCGCGTTACCACCCGTTCCGGCGCCTGAAGTCGTCGCTGCGCCCGTTCCAGCACCACCCGTCCCGGAACCGGACGTTGTTGCACCGCCTGTTCCGTTACCACCGGTGCCGGTGCCGGACGTAAGGTTACCGCTGGTCGCCGCGCCGCCCGTGCCGGTGCCTGAGGTCGTCGAGCCGCCGGTCGTGGCTCCACTGGTCAACGCGCCGGAGGTCGCCGCACCGCTATTTGCGGCGCCACCCGTCCCGGTACCGGCAGTTGTCGCCCCACCCGTAGCGGCACCACCCGTTCCCGTACCCGTGGTTTGCGCGCCGGTCGTCGCCGCACCGCTTCCCGCCCATGGATCGACGTGGGTGTTCGAAGTCTGGGGCGCGCTGAGGTTGATCGAGTTCGAGTTGTTTACTCCAATCCCATTGTTATAGATCGACTGCGACGAATTTCCGCCATTGGCGCTGCCGCCCGTCAGGTTGGTGTTGCCGGTGTTTGACGCCGCCGCGCCGGTTGCCGCGCCACCGGTCGCGGCGCCACTCGTCGCTGCGCCACCCGCGCCGCCCGCGCCACCCGTAGCCGTCGGACTGACGGTCTGGTCCGTCGTACGGGTGGACGTGCGCGTGCTGGTCTTCGTGTGGTCCTCGTATCCGTATCGGTCTTCGTATGTTCTTCGTATCCGTATCGGTCTTGGTGATGTTCTTCGTGTTGTCGGTGGGGGTGTTGTTGGTGGTGTTGGTGGTGGTATTCGTGCTCGTGTTGGTACCGTCGTTGCCATTACCATTCGTTTGCGTCGTCTGCGCAAGAGCCGCGCCGGACGCAAAGATCGCAGTAACCGCAAGTGCAATCAAGGTCTTGTTCATGAAGTACTCCCGGTGAAAGTCGAAATAATGCTGCTGCGTGGTAGACACTCCGCATTCCTGCAGTGGCGACCACGCTGCCCCCACCACTGTTGGATTTGCACGTTCCCGTTGGATGGATGTCCCGAACCTTCACTCCCATAACGGTATGGCGCCAACGATCGAAAATTTCCTCAGGTCATTGGATTTCCATCTCCAACGCTCCGCCGCGGATGAACCGATCACGGCGGGGCCCTGATTTCCTCTCTTTGTTGGTGACACGAAGTCGTTGCCGCAAACAATGCGGCGAAGTTCTGGCATTGTTCGTAAGGAGAGACCTGATACGACGGGCTGCACCAGCGTCGTACCCACGAGACGATCATCGAGCGTCGCCCAACTTCATCTTTACGGTGGAGCGCGCGTCGAGCGCAATGGAGTCGACAGCGCTTTGCGCGCCCGCGCAGCTTGAGACTCGAGGCTTGCGCCTGTTCACTCCGACGCGCGACGCGGCGCGATTGGATCATGCGCTGCGCACAGCGCGGCTCGCGGCGCCTTCAACGCCGGATTTCGTATGTGGACGGTGCCGACGGCGACAGGCCAGGCGTTCACCTTCGATGCTCCACGTATCGGCAGGCAGGCGATCCCCGGACAGCTGCAGATCCCCTTAGCGTCGCTTCGCATCCCGGCCTCCTCCGTCCGAACGACGTCACAAATGAGCGCATCCGGACTCCCGACGATGGTTGAGCAAGTTCCGCGCCCGCGCTTCTTTCTTATTATTTTTTATTTGGTTACGCTGACTGCTGCAGCCATCACCCCAACGCCAACAGTGGGACTGTCAAATTTGCCGACAAGGTCGCGCCTCCGAAAAAATGCAGATGACATAACCCGACGCCAATATCGATGGGCTTCGGTCTCGCGTCGCGCCATCCATCCTCCGCGCGCAGCCACTCCGACAATGCGATAGCTGATCGAACGTTCGGCAACTTGCGTTCCACACTTATCGCAATCCGCCATTTGACGCGATGCCTCGATCATCGATCGCAGCAGGCGATGCGCCGCAAGAGCACCTCGCAACAAGCAGAAACGCTAACCTAACATGCAAGGTCGTACATACTTTCGTTCCCATCTTCAAGAATCAGCATAGCCCGGCGCCTCCGCATTCATGGCTCCTGCACATCGCGTGCAACCGTTCTGATCGCATTCGAGCAACAGTTCTCGACGTTTGGATTTCGCTATGCCAGCAGCATGGCCAAAGCGCCGAGGCCACGATTTTCGGTGTAAAATTTTTCGTCAAAGCTCGCGGCAGCGTCGGTTCGTTCGCCCGGGTTGGACGACAACGATATGTCGTCGCACTTTTCCATCGCGGAGCGGAGACTCGCGCAGGTTCGTCAACGCCCCTGGCGTGATCGCGCGCTCTGCGCATACATCCGCGCTCGGGATCGCCGATGGAAATCAATTTCATTTGGCGCGATCGGGGCGATGTCGCCCGGATCGGGCGTTTCACACCCTGCCGCCCTGTCAGCGAAGGGCGAGCAACGGACAAGCGCAACAAAGCGCGGAGCGTGCGGTCGTATGCGCGCGAGCGTCTTTCCGTATGATGGCGTCGCCGATTCTGAATTGCCGCATGACGATCGCATATCCCGTGCGCAGGCGCGGGTGACACGTTCGTTTGATCGGGATCGTCCAGCGTGCCGGTGCAGCGGCCGATCGGATCTCGCCGGGCGCGTCCATGGGGTTTTACCAACGTAGAAGCGAATTGTCGCGATGTCGAAGCTCTGGGGTTTCATCCTGCCGTTGATAGTCGCAGCGAATGCCTCGGCGCAACTGTCGGTGCCGCCCGCATTTCTTCCACGCGACGCGTCGAAGGAAGCCCGCGCCGTCGCCAAAATGCGATTGCCCGCAGACGCGCCCTGCGCGAACGATCATCCTGACCCCGCCGACCAAAGCCGAGCATGCGACGTTGAAGTCGGCACCCGCGATCGTCCGAGGCAGACCCCTGAAGGACAACAAGAACCGAGGTCTCGGAGTCGGATTCGCACGCGCAGTTCCCGCGGCGGACGGCACGGTACGGCTGGCCGACCTGCCGTGGCATCGGGTCGCGAATGGCGCGCAAGCGGCACGCGTCGCATTGACGTCGCCAGGCGCGGTCGCAATCCGGATCGAGCTCGCGCTGACGAAGGCGCCCGCCGGACTCAGCGTGCGCTTCGAGGGTTCGCGCGACGGTGCACCGGTCTTCGGACCCTACCCCGCCGACGATATCGAGCGCGACGAGACGTACTGGTCACCCGTACTCGAAGGCGAAACCGGGACGATCGAGTTCGAATTGCCGGCAGCCGCCGAGCTCGGCGACACGACTCTCGAGATTCCGATGATCTCGCACCTCGGCGTTCCCAGCGCAAGTGTGAAGTCGCTGGATTCCTACATTGGCGAGGCAGGCGCGTGCCAAGTGGACGTCGCCTGCCTTGCACCGACGCTCCAGCAACAGCTCGCCACCGCGTCCAACGCGGTCGCGAGAATCTTCGTGACGGTCAAGGGCGTAACGCTGATCTGCTCGGGGACGCTGCTCAACGATGCGCAGGGTTCGTTCACGCCGTACTTCCTGACGACGAATCACTGCATCGACGACGTCGACGACCCGGCGACTTCGAGGGGGGTCCCGGCGGCCGCCGCAAGTTCTGTGAACACGTACTGGTTCTTCCAGGCCGGAACCTGCGGAAACCAGGTGCAGCCCAACTACGTTCTGGTCGCAGGCGGAGCAAGACTTCTTGCGCGCGGCGCCGACTACGACTGGTCGCTGCTGCGATTGAACAGCGCGCCACCCGCGGGTACGACGTTCGCCGCTTGGAACGCGTCCGGTCCGCTCGCCAAGGGTACGAGCGTGGCCGCGATCCATCATCCGGGTGGCGACCTCAAGAAGGTGTCGCAAGGGAACGTGTTCGGGTACATGTCGTATCCGGACGGCAGCAGCTTCATCGAGACGCGATGGACGTCCGGCGCAACCGAGCCAGGAAGCAGCGGCGGCGGATTGTTCGTCCTCAATCCGGCGAATGGCGCGTACGAGTTGCGCGGGGCCGTCGTCGGCGGCAATTCGTCGTGCAGTTTTCAGCAGGGGATCGATGAGTTTTCGCGGTTCGACGTCACCTTCCCGCTGATTCAGCAGTACCTGGCGCAAGGGGCGGCGAATCCGCCGAAGATCGCCCCAGCCGTGGAATTCTTCAATGCAGCAAAGAATGACTATCTGATCACCGCCGATCCGTCCGAGATCAGCGCCCTCGACAGCGGCACGCCACCGGGCTGGGTGCGGACCGGCTTGCGCTTTCTCGCCTACACGGATCCATCGGTCGCGCCGGCTGGCTCCCAGCCGGTCTGCAGGTTCTATGTACCGCCGGGGCTCGGCGATACCCATTTCCTTTCCGCCTCCCCGCAGGAATGCGCGGACACCCTCGCGCGCTACGGCGGCACGTGGATCTACGAAAGCGCAGCAGCGTTCTACGTCGCGCTGCCCGACGCGGCCAGTGGAATTTGTCCGGCGGGCACCCGTGCCATCTATCGCTTCGTCAACAACACGAGTCCCCTGCATCGCCGATACACCGCGGAAGTCGTCCTTCGCGACTCGATCATCGAGGATGGAGGATGGACGCAGGAGGGTTTTGGCCACGCGCCCGATCAGGTCGCGATGTGCGCTCCCTCCGGCGATGGGGCGACGGTCGCGCCTCCATCCACGTCGACGAACGTCGACGGAATCTGGTGGGCCGCTCCGGCCGGATCGCAATCGGGCTGGGGCATCAACGTCTCGGACCAGGGCGGTGTGATCTTCGCGACCTGGTTCACGTATGACGCGTCAGGCAACGGCTGGTGGCTATCGATGACGGGTACTGCCACCACCGCCAACAGCTATTCCGGGGTAATAATCGAGACGAGTGGGCCGCCCTACTCTTCCGTTCCGTTCGACCCGGATCGTGTCACGCGCACGTCCATCGGTGCCGGCACGCTGACATTCACTGGAACCGATACCGGTACGTTCGCCTATGCGCTCAGTGGAACCTCGCAATCCAAGACGATCACGCGAATGGCGTTCGGCCCGGTTCCGACCTGCACGTTCGCGGCGCAACCCGACTTCACGTCCGCGACGAACTATCAGGGCTTGTGGTGGGCGGCCTCGGGCAACGAATCGGGCTGGGGCGCCACGCTGACACATCAGGGCGACGTGATATTCATGGTTTGGTATACGTACGATGCGGTCGGGGCGCCGTTGTGGCTGTCGGCATCCGCAGTCAAAATCGGGCCGGGGGTATACAGCGGAACGTTCTACCAGACGACGGGTCCGGCGTTCAAGGCGGTACCCTTCGATCCGGCAAAGGTCGTGCGAACACCCGTTGGCGCGATGGCGCTCACCTTTGCCAACGGCAGCGCCGCGACGTTCTCGTACACACTTGACGGCGTGACCCGAACCAAGGCGATTGCCCGGATGCTGTTCAGGCCGCCCGCAGGTACCCTCTGCCAGTAGCACAGGTTGCCGACCGACGGGCGCTCTTGGCTCGGCTCAGCCGAGGCGCATCCGCCGATGCTCCATCACTGCGAGATAAACGCCGCTCGCGACGATGACGCACATGCCAACGACCGACCAGCGGTCCGGAAGCTGTCCGAAGATCACGTAGCCGTAGGCGACGGCCCAGATCATCTGCACGTATGTAAACGGGGTCAACAACGAGGCCGGTGCCAGCAGGTATGCGGCGATCACGAACCAGTGGCCCAGTCCGGCAAGCAACCCGAGCAGCAGCAAGAGACCACCGTCATTCAGCGTGAGCTTGATTTCGTCGAAGCCCCACGGCAACGCCGCGGTCAAGGCGATCGTGCCGACCAGGGCGCTGTAGAACAGCGTCGTATAGACGTCTTCGTACATGAGCTTGCGCGTCAGCATGTTGTAGAACGCGTTGAAGAGCGCCGCCCCAAGCAGCAGCAGCGTCGCCGGATGGAAGACCGCCGAGCCCGGTCGCAGAAGGATGAGAACCCCGACAAAACCCGTGATACACGCGATCCAGCGCGAACGCGTCGGTTTTTCGCCGAGCACAGGCCCGGAAAGCATGACGATGAGCATCGGCGCGAGGAACAGGATTGCGGATCCTTCGGCGAGCGGCAGATAGCGCAGGCCTGCGTACAGGCAGACGGTCGCCCCGAGCAGCATCGCGGACCGAAGGAGCTGCACCGACAGCTGGCGTGTCCGCCAAAAGCCGTTGCCGGCGCGATGCCACGCAAAGGGCGCCACGACCAGCATCTGGCCCACGTAACGTGCCCAGACCACGAGAAACAACGAATGGTCCTGGACGAGGTACTTTGCCGTAGTGTCGAGCGAGGTGAGACAGAAACCGGCGAGGAGGAAAACCGGCAGCGCCCGCCACGCCTCGAAGTCCTGCAGCGCTCGAACGACGCGTTGAATCGGCGGGCCGAGATGAAAGTCCATCGCCGAGGCCTCGCGCACACCGTCGTCGGCAATCTTGAGGGTGCTGAAGCGCCGGTCCTGGTACAAGCTCTCGTTCCCGGCGTCCGGCGACCAGGGCTCGCTGGGCCGCGAAGGATCCAATCGGTGTACCGATCGATCGTGTCGCTTGTTGTCGCGCCTTGGAAACCGCAGGTTCATCGCGATCGAAATCCGCCAAGCCGCCTCTTGTTTCTCGAACGGCAGATCACGGGCACGGACGGAGGTTCCGCTTTTGGCATTCCCTCGGGTGAGCCACGAAGCTTTGGAGACGTTGACAAAATGGGATGACCGAATCGGATCCTACGGGCGGCCCCGGATTACCGTGAAACAAGTCACGCACTTCGCAATGTTTTTGCTCGACAAAGTGTAGCATTTGCGGCATGACCGCCGGAGCGTACGGGGCGCGATCGAGACAAACGGCTCACCTTCGGAATGTCGGTCACGCCCGGCAAACCGCAAGACTTTTCATGTCAATGTGATATTTTATCGAGTATCGGGTGTCGACGCCGATAAGCGAGCACGATCGGAGGCAGGGATCATGACGAGCGAGCGCTTGAACGCGATCTTCCCGCCGCTACGTGTCGTGCTGGCGGACAAGAACGACGCGAGCGGCCAGTACAGCCTCGGCTTGATGTACGACACCGGACAGGGCGCCCCGCAGGATTACGCCGAGGCGATGAAGTGGTATCGGAAGGCGGCAGACCAAGGCCTGGCCCGCGCCCAATACAATATCGCTCGCATGTATGTCCTTGGCAACGGCGTCCCCCGCGACGATACCGAGGCTGCCAAGTGGTTCCGCAAGGCGGCTGAACAAGGATTCGTCCGCGCCCAGTACAACCTTGGACGCATGTACGCCCAGGGCCAGGGCGTGGGTCAGAACTTCGCAGAGGCGGCAAAGTGGTATCGCGACGCGGCCGACCAGGGCAACGCGCTCGCCCAGAACAATCTGGGCATCATGTACGAAAATGGACAAGGCGTAGCGAAGGACGCCGCCGATGCCGTACGGTATTTTCGAAAGGCGGCCGAGCAAGGCAACGCGGCAGGCCAGTTCAACCTTGGCCGCATGTACGACACGGGCCAGGCCGTGCCGCAGGACTTCGTCGAAGCTGTGAGGTGGTATCGCAGCGCTGCCGACCAAGGCATCGTGCGCGCCCAGTACAACCTCGGGCGCCTGTACGGTCAGGGCCAAGGCGTTCCGCTCAACCATGGGGAGGCGATCCGGTGGTTCCGGATGGCCGCCGACCAGGGCGACGCCCAGGCCCAGTTCAGCCTCGGCCTTTGGTACGACTCCGGTCTAGGCGTACAGCCGGACCCCAGGACCGCAATGAAGTGGTACCGAAAAGCCGCCGACGGTGGCAACGATGCTGCCCAGAACAACCTGGGCCGCATGTACGAGGATGGACGAAGCGTTCCGCAGGATTTTGCCGAGGCCGCAAACTGGTTCCGCAAGGCGGCCGAGCAGAACAATGCGGCAGCACAGTTCAACCTCGGCCGCATGTACGAGAACGGACGCGGGGTGACGCAGAACTACGCCGAGGCATTGCATTGGTATCGCCGGGGGGCCGACCAGGGCGACGCCGCCGCTCAGTTCAACCTTGGAACTCTGTACTACACGGGCCGCGGCACGTCGGAAGATTACGTCGAGGCCCACAAATGGTTCAAACTTGCATCCTCGCGATTTGCCGAGTCGGAGAAGGAGCAGCGAGACCGTGCCACTCAGAACGGCAGTTTGGTTGCGTCCAAGATGACGGCGGCGCAGATTGCAGAGGCGCAGAAACGGACAAGAGAATGGAAGCCACCAACGTAACAACCCCCAAAGCCGCAAGACGGGAGTCGTCGACCGTGACGCACCACGACTGGCTTGCGGCAAAGGCGGCGTACGACCGCGGCGACTACGCGACCGAGTTGCAGATCTATCGCCGGCTGGTGGAGAAAGGCGACGTCCGTGCCCAGGACAATCTCGGCATCATGTACGAAAACGGTCGCGGGGTCCGGCAGGACTACGCCGAGGCCATGGCGTGGTACCGCAGGGCAGCCGACCGGGGCGATGCCGCGGCGCAATTCAACGTCGGCACCATGTACCACAATGGCCGCGGCGTGGCGCAGAACCATGCCGAGGCGGCAAAGTGGTATCGCTGGTCCGCCGACCAAGGCAACGCCGTTCGCCCAGAACAACCTCGCCGTCCTGTATGAGGGCGGTCACGGCGTCCCGCAGGATCAGGCCGAGGCGATCAAGTGGTACCGCAAGGCGGCCGAGCAGGAGAACGCGTTGGCCCAGTACAACCTCGGCGTCGCCTACGAAAGCGGGCTTGGCGTGAAACAGGATTATGCCGAAGCGATGAAGTGGTATCGCAAGGCCGCCTACCAGGGTGACGCCGCTGCGCAGTTCAATGTGGGCACCATGTACTACTACCATCGTGGGGTGCCGCAGAATTATCTCGAGGCGGCGAAGTGGTATCGCAAGGCGGCGGAACAGGGCAATGCCTACGCGCAGAACAACCTTGCCGTCATGTACGAGGCGGGCCAGGGAGTACCCCAGGACTACGCCGAGGCGATGAAGTGGTACCGCAGGGCCGCTGACCAAGGGACCGCCGCGGCCCAGTTCAGCATCGGCCTCAGATACGACACCGGCCAAGGCGTGCCGCAGGACTATGTCGAAGCGATGACGTGGTATCGGAAGGCCGCGGAGCGCGGCAATGCCAAAGCCCAGAACAACCTTGGCCGCATGTACGAAGACGGGCGCGGCGTGCCGCAGGACTATGCGGAGGCCGTGAAGTGGTTTCGGCTCGCCGCCGACCAGGGCACGGCGGCAGTTCAGTTCAACCTGGGCCGCACGTACGAAATCGGCAGGGGTGTGCCACAGAACTATGCCGAAGCGATGAAGTGGTATCGCAAGGCTGCCGACCAGGGAGACGCCGCTGCCCAGTTCAACCTCGGTACCCTCTATTACAACGGCCGCGGCGTGCCGCAGGATCTCGTCGAAGCCCACAAGTGGTACACCCTCGCCGCCTCTCGTTTCCCCGCCTCGATGGCGGCGAATCGGCAGCGCGCGGTCAACAACCGGCAATTGGTCGCCGCGAAAATGACGCCGTCGCAGATCGTCGAGGCGCAGCGGCTGGCCAGCGAATGGAAGCCGAGGTGACGAGCGACCATCGCGCTCACGATGCCGCGTTTGCCAACCCCGCCGGCCCCGCGGCGCCGGAGATTGTTGATTGTCTTCCACACGCAGTTCGGCGGCACCGCGCAGATGGCCGACGCCGCGTACGCCGGAGCGCGGTCCATTGACGACGTCGATGCCGTGCTGAAGCGCGCCGCGGATGCAACTGTCGAGGATGTTCTCGCCGCCGACGCGCTGCTGATCGCCACGTCCGAGAATTTCGGCGGTATGGCCGGCATGGTCAAGGATTTCCTCGAACGCGTGTACTACCCGTGCGAAGGAAAGCTCGAAGGTCGGCCCTACTCCGTGCTCGTCTGCGCGGGAACCGATGGCACCGGCGCCATGATGCAGGTCGAGCGCGTCGCCACCGGGCTGCGGCTCAACAAGGTGCATCCCGGTCTCATCTTCAAGAGCGGAGTCACTGCGCAGCCGCAAATCGTTCGGCCGGACGTGCTCGAGAGCTGCCGGGACATCGGCGCGACTCTGGCTGCGGGCATTTCCGCCGGCATCTATTGAGGACGCTGTCGGCGATGTCTTCTTGTCGTCAGCGGCCGGCCAACGTGAGCCGAAGCCGCGCGAGCAATCCCGCGGTGGATACCTCGACGAGGTCGAGCACACGGTCGAAACCATCGGGGCCGCCAAAATACGGATCGGGCACTTCGCGCACGCCGAGCTCGGGCGCGAAGTCCAGCAGAAGGCCGAGGTGCCCGCCGAAATTCGGAGGCCTCATCGCAGTGAGCGCACGCAAGTTCGCGTCATCCATCGCGAGGATCCACCCGAAGCGGGTGAAGTCGGCAACCTCGACTTGCCGCCCGCGCAACATGGCGAGATCGTAACCCCGGCGGCGCGCCGCCTGGATCGCGCGCCGGTCGGGCGGGGATCCGACGTGCCAGTCGCCGAGTCCCGCCGATGCGGTCCGTATGCGCTGGCCGAGCCCCGCCTGCTCGACCGCTGCCCGAAACACGCCCTCCGCGGTTGGCGAGCGGCAGATATTCCCGAGGCAGACGAAGAGTACGGCGGCGGGGTTGGCACTTCGATCGGACGCGCTCATCGGTGCGGGAGTACCAAAGGTATTTTCATCAGACGCGTTCACGGGTGCGAGAGTATCGGAGGCGACGCGCGTTCACGCAACGGGCAACCAGCAGCCTGCGTCTGCGACGCGGAACCGGCTAGATCTCCCCGGGCAACGCGACTCCGAACATCGCCTCCTTGAGTTCGGCGAGCCGATCGCGCAACTGCGCGGCCTTTTCGAATTCCAGGTTCCGGGCGGCGTCGAGCATCTCCTTCTCGATGTGCTTCAATTCCTTCTCCATGTCCTTCTCGGGCATCGACTCGTACCTGGCGCGCGTCTGCGCAGCGCGCAACTGCTTCTTTCCCGCGTCGGCATCGTACACGCCGTCGATGAGGTCCTTGATCCGCTTCTGCACGCCAATCGGCGTGATGCCCATCTTCTCGTTCCAAGCGACCTGTTTGTTGCGCCTTCGCGTGGTTTCGCCGATTGCAGCCTTCATCGAGTCCGTCATCACGTCGGCATAGAGGATCGCCATACCGTTGATGTGCCGCGCCGCGCGACCGATCGTCTGGATCAGCGAGCGCCCGGAGCGCAGGAAGCCCTCCTTGTCGGCATCGAGGATCGCGACCAGCGACACCTCCGGGATGTCGAGGCCTTCCCGCAGCAGGTTGATGCCGACTAGCACGTCGAACTGGCCGAGGCGCAGGTCGCGAATGATCTCGACGCGCTCGACGGTGTCGATGTCCGAGTGCAGATAGCGAACCCGGACGCCGTGCTCGTTGAGGTAGTCGGTCAGGTCCTCCGCCATTCGTTTGGTCAGCGTCGTCACGAGCACACGCTCTTTCTTCTCCGCGCGCACGCTGATCTCGGAAAGAAGATCGTCAACCTGCGTCTGCGCCGGACGAACCTCGAGCGCGGGATCCACGAGTCCCGTCGGCCGCACCAGCTGTTCGACGACCTGTCCCGAATGCGTCTCTTCGTAATCGGCGGGAGTCGCCGAGATGAACATCGTCTGGGGCAGCAGGCGCTCGAACTCGTCGAAGCGCAACGGCCGGTTGTCGAGCGCCGAAGGCAGCCGGAACCCGTAGTTGACGAGGTTCTCCTTGCGCGCGCGATCTCCCTTGTACATGCCCCCGACCTGCGGGATCGTCACGTGGCTCTCGTCGACGAACATCAGCGACCGCGCCGGAAGGTAGTCGATCAGCGTCGGCGGCGGCTCGCCCGCATGGCGTCCGGACAGGTGCCGCGAATAGTTCTCGATGCCCTTGCAGAAGCCGATCTCGGTCATCATCTCCAGATCGAACCGTGTCCGCTGCTCGATTCGCTGCGCCTCGATCAGCTTCATCTGCGCGACGAAGGCGTCCTTAGCCTGCACGAGCTCGACCTTGATCTTCTCGATCGCGTCGAGCACTTTCTGCCTTCCCGTCACGTAATGGCTGGACGGAAACACGGTGAATCGTCCGATGCGCTGCCGGATGTGGCCGGTGAGCGGATCGAACAACTGCAGCGATTCGACCGCATCGTCGAACATCGAGATGCGCAACGCGTTCTCCGCGTGCTCGGCGGGAAAGACGTCGATCACGTCGCCTCGGACTCGAAACGTGCCGCGCCGGAAATCCGCCTCGTTCCGTGAATACTGCATCTCGGTCAGCCGCCGGATCGCGTCGCGCTGCGTCAGCGCATTACCTTCCTTCACATGCAGGATCATGCTGTGGTACTCGGAGGGGTCACCGATGCCGTAGATCGCCGACACCGTCGCGACGATCACGCAGTCGGGGCGCTCCAGGATCGCCTTCGTGGCCGAAAGGCGCATCTGCTCGATGTGCTCGTTGATCGAGCTGTCCTTCTCGATGTAGAGGTCGCGCGACGGAACGTACGCCTCGGGCTGGTAGTAGTCGTAGTACGAGACGAAGTACTCGACCGCGTTGTTCGGGAAGAACTCGCGGAATTCGGCATAGAGCTGCGCGGCAAGCGTCTTGTTCGGCGCGAGCACGAGCGCCGGCCGTCCCGTCCGCGCGATGACGTTGGCCATCGTGAACGTCTTGCCCGATCCTGTCACACCCAGCAGCGTCTGGAAAGCGAGCCCGTCTTCGAGCCCCTCGACAAGCTTGGCGATCGCCTCCGGTTGGTCCCCTGCGGGCTCGAACGGCTTGAAGAGCTGGTAAGGGCTGTTCGGGAAGGTGACAAGCATGGCTCGGGCATCCGGCAAGAGCGGTGGAAAACCGAGTATTTTACTGCTTTTCGCCGGACCGGCGCGAGTTCGATTCCTGGCGAGCGCGATTCCGCGCGCCATCTTGATCCTGGTCAGGGAGCCGCCTCGGCCGCGGACGCTAGACTTTAATCCGCTCCAAGTGGACGGGACGTCCGAGCATGCCCTCGCCCACGAATTGCAGCGCCGCCAGCCGCGCGTAGAGCGGACTAGCCTCCACCAGTTCGTCGTGCGTTCCCACGGCAACGATGCGGCCGGCGTCCATCACGGCGATCCGGTCGGCGTGTCGGACCGTCGCGAGTCGATGGGCGATGATCAGCACCGTTCGCCCGACCATCAATCGCTCGAGCGCGAGCTGGACCACGCGCTCGCTTTCCGCATCGAGCGCGCTGGTCGCCTCGTCGAGCAGCAAAATCGGGTGGTCGGCAAGGATGGCGCGCGCGATTGCCAAGCGCTGCCGCTGTCCGCCGGAAAGCCGCACGCCGCGCTCGCCGAGATTGCTCGCGTATCCCTGCGGCAATTGTGCGACGAATTCGGACGCGAACGCCGCGTCGCATGCGTCCCGCACCTCCGCCTCCGTGGCCTTGGGCCGTCCGTAGCGGACGTTCTCGAGAACGCTAGCCGCGAAGATCACGGGATCCTGCGGTACAACGGCCAAGCGCCGGCGCACGTCGCGGGGGTCAGCGCGGCGCAATTCGACATCGTCGACGTACACCGCGCCCGCCTGCGGATCGTAGAAGCGCAGCAAGAGCTGGAACACCGTCGTCTTGCCCGCCCCGGAGGGTCCGACCAGCGCGACCTTTTCGCCGGCGTTGACATCGAGCGTGAAGCCGTCCAGCGCAGCCGCGTCAGGGCGCGACGGATAATGAAAGGCGACATGGCGGAATGCGACGGTGCCGCGTGCGGGCGTCGGCAGCGCGATGGGGTCGGCCGGTGCGCGGATTGCGGGCTGCACGGCGAGCAGTTCGAACAGCCGCTCGGTCGCTCCGGCCGCGCGCTGCAGATCGCCTACCACTTCGCTGATCGTCCCGACCGCGCTGGCGACGATCACCGCGTAGAAGACGAACGCCGAGAGCTGGCCGGCGCTGATCCTTCCGCCGACAACGTCGTGCCCGCCGATCCACAGGATCACGCCGACCGCGCCGAACACGAGTACGATCACCGTCGCGACCAGCAGGGCGCGCTGCCGAATCCGTGCGACAGCGGTTCCGAAAGCGGCTTCAACCCGCTCCGCGAAGTGCCGCCGGTCCACGGGCTCGTGGCCGTACGCCTGCACTGTTCGGACCTCGTGCAGCGCTTCGTCGACGTACGCGCCGACATCGCCAACACGATCCTGGCTCGCGCGCGCGAGCTTGCGCACCCTTCGCCCGAACAGGATGATCGGCGCGACGACCAACGGCACGCCGGCGAGCACGAGAAGCGTCAGCTTGGTGCTCGTTATCGCCAGCATCGTGAGCCCGCCGATGAGGAGCAGCAGATTGCGGATCGCCATCGACGCGCTCGATCCGATGACGGTCTCGAGCATAGCCGTATCGTTGATGAGGCGGGAGATGACGTCGCCGGTCCGAGTCATCTCGAAGAACCCAGGGGGCAGCGTCAGCAGATGATCGAAGACGGCGCGTCGAAGATCGGCCGTGACGCGCTCGCCGATCCACGACACGAAGTAGAAGCGTGTAAACGTCGCCCCCGCCATGACGACCACAACACCGAGCATCAGCGCCAGCGTTCGGTCGAGCTCGCCGCCATCGCCGGTGCCGAATCCACGATCGACGACACCCTTCAGCCCCTGTCCAACCGCGAGTACTGCCGCAGCCGCGACGACGAGCGCAAACGCTGCATAGATCACCTGGCGGCGGTACGGGCGCACGAACGTGCCGACGCGCGCGAGCGTTCTCAACGCGGTGACGGGAGGGATGGGCGGGGCGGCTTCGGGAATCATCGCGAGAAACGAAGCTCGGGAGATTTGACGCAATTGCGCGGGCTGAGGTCGCACGGTAGCCGTCGGCGGGCGCGTTGTCGAGCGTGCTGCCAGCCGGCCGCAAGGTACAATAGCGCGCATTTCCGCCACTCGACTCTCCAGATGAACGCACCTTTCGCTCCCTCGGTTCTCGCCGCCGTCGAACTGGCGCCGCGCGACCCCATCCTTGGCGTAACCGAGGCATTCAACGCCGACACGAACCCGCGCAAGGTCAACCTCGGTGTGGGTGTCTACTGCGACGAAAACGGCAAGGTGCCGCTACTCGAATGCGTGAAACGCGCGGAGACGGAGATGGCGGATGCTGCGGCGCCCCGCTCCTATTTGCCTATCGATGGGATTCCCGCCTATGACCGCGAGGTGCGTGATTTGCTGTTCGGCGTCAATGCCGACGTGATCACGGCGGGCCGCGTGGTGACCGTGCAGGCGCTGGGGGGCACCGGCGCACTCAAGGTCGGCGCCGATTTCCTGCGCCGCTTCGGCCCTGGCGCGCAGGTTTGGATCAGCGATCCGAGCTGGGAGAACCATCGCGCGCTGTTCGAAGGCGCGGGCTTCGAGGTGAACACCTATCCCTATTACGACCCGACCACTCGCAGCCTGGATTTCGTCGCGATGATCGCCACGCTCGAGCGACTCGCCCCGGCCTCGGTCGTTGTTCTGCACGCGTGCTGCCACAATCCGACGGGTGTCGATCCGACGCCCGCGCAGTGGCCGCGAATCGTCGACGTGGTTCGCGCTCGAGGTCTCGTGCCGTTCGTGGATCTCGCGTACCAGGGCTTCGGCGATGGCATCGATGCGGACGCCGCCGTTGTGCGGAGCTTTGCGGCAACGCCCGGCCCACTCTTCGTGACCAGTTCGTTCTCGAAGTCATTTTCCCTTTACGGCGAGCGCGCAGGCGCGTTATCCGTGGTCGCCGCCGATAAGGACGAGGCCGCCCGGGTGCTCTCACAACTGAAACGGATCATCCGCGCCAACTACTCGAATCCGCCGACGCACGGAGGGCGGATCATCACGACCGTGCTGTGTTCGCCGGAGCTGCGCGCACTGTGGGAAGCCGAGCTCGCCACGATGCGCAACCGCATCAAGCTGATGCGCGCCATGCTCGTCGAACGACTCCACGAGCGAGTCCCGGGTGCCGATTTTCGCTTCATGCTGACGCAGCGGGGAATGTTCTCGTATTCCGGCCTGACAAAGACGCAGGTGGAGGCGTTGAGCCAGAAATTCTCGATCTATGCGATCGACACCGGGCGCATCTGCGTCGCGGCACTGAACTCGCGCAATGTCGATGATGTGGCCGATGCGATCGCCAAAGTGCTCGAATGACGCGCGACGTGAAATTCCGTGGTCACGCCGCTGATTTTGACAGTACGTCGCTTTTCGCTATAATTGGGGGCTGTCCATCGCGGGAATAGCTCAGTTGGTAGAGCGCAACCTTGCCAAGGTTGAGGTCGCGAGTTCGAGACTCGTTTCCCGCTCCAGTTTTGTGAGGGAGAGCGCCCGCTCTCCCTTTTCGTTTGACCGCCGTGCGCGAATTCTTTGCGCCGGCCGCCGCTCCTGGCGGGGTGGCAGAGTGGTCATGCAGCGGCCTGCAAAGCCGTCTACGCCGGTTCGATTCCGACCCCCGCCTCCAACAGCTGCTATGAAAGCCACCTCGTGCGGCGTTTTTTCGATCCCGTTTAGGGCACATCTGTCTACCGCTTCGGCGCCTGAAGGGCTATGCGCGTTTGCGAAGGCTTAGCACGTCCGACAGAAATTCGCGAAGCTCCCGGGCTGCGTCGCTCCTGGCCACGGCGTTCGAGCCGACATGGGCGCCGCGTGACATGCAGCGGTCGATATACCTGTCGAACTCCGACCACGGCAGCGTTTCGCCCGACACAACAACGCGGAACCGGGTGTCGCCCCAGACGTAATTGCACTGCGCCCAGCTTTCCGCGCCGGGGAGATATTGGCGAAACTGACCGGGGTAGTCGAAGCCGTGTTCCGCATTGGGATGAATCAGAAGCCTAGCGTCGAAGCCCGCCTCTCGAACACGTCGGACATAATCGATGCAAGACGTGGCACCCGTCCAGTCGTCGCGCTCGCCGATCAGGTACAAGAGCGGCGCGCCTGTCAGCCGCACCGGCAGATGCTGTTCGCCGCACCAGGGATAAAACGCGACGTGGGCGGCGAAGGGCCGTGCGTCAGGCGAGATCATCGTGCGATAGCGCACGCGCGAGGCCCAGTCGGCGACCATGCCGCCCTTCGACCAGCCGACAAGCGCAATGCGGTTGGGATCGATGGCCGGGTGCGTCTGCAGCAGAGCGAGTGCCTGGTAGGCGTCGACGAGCATCGAATACGGCGTTACGGCACTCCGATCGCCGATGGTGTCGTGGACGCCTCGCGCCGTGAAGCTGTCGATCACGAACACCGCCAAACCCATGCCGCGAAGCGATTCCGCTACGCGATACTGATGCTCAGACAGCCCGACGCTGCCGTGCAGCAGGATTGCTGCGGGCACGCGCTCGCCTTCCCGTTCGGGAAGCAACAAAGTTGCCGACAGATTGACCGGAGCCCTGCGAAAGGCACCCGTGACCAGGTCCGACCAATGAGCGTTATAGCTCGTGAAAAGCAACTTGCCCGATCGACCATCGGCAAGGCTGGTGACCAAGGGGATGGGCCCCCATCCGTGCGCCAGCTTCCAGCCGGCGAGTAACAATAGCAGCGCCAGCAGCGTAAAGCCGGCGAGCAGGAAACGCCGCTGCGCAAGACTGATCATTTTGGGTGAGCCTCCTGATGTCTGCTAGCCGGCCGCAATCCGTGCCGGGGCGCGGCGACCCTGACGCCCTCGCCCCGCTGCAACTACGCGCCAGCCCGCGAGGGCGAGCTGGAGAAACCCGAGGAATCGTTGCGTCGACTCCGACACCGAAATGTCGGCAGCTCGCCGGGGATAGACGGCCTCGCTGTCCGAAACGAACGCCACGATGGCACCGGCTCTGCGCATCCGCTCGAGCAATGCAAGCGTCGCGGGCTCGCTGGCCTCCTCACCGAGTACCAGAATCATCGCGCATCGCACTGTGAGCTCCCGCAGGCGGCTCGCGGTCGAATCGTCGATGGCGCCGCCAAAGAGCGTGACGGCTGGTACCACCGCGCCTTGGCAAGCCGCACAGCGCACGTCGCAGCATCGCCAGGCGACCCGTGGCGGGCAGGGGCCAGATGCGCCGCAGTCGAGACATTGCGCTCGCTCGATATCGCCATGCAACGGCACGATCGCGGCGAACTGGAGCATTTCCGATGGCAGCCGGACGTCCTGGATGATCACCGCCTGAAGCCATCCGTCCTGCTGCAGGCGGGCAACGCCCGCGGGCAGGTTACATGAAGGCAGCCGTCTGGCCTCGTCCCGCAGCCGTTGCGCCGCCTCCCAGAACGCCTGCCGACACTGCGCCGACTCCTGCAAACGATCCCGCTCGAATGCCGCACGCGGCACGTGCGGATCGAGCCAGGCGCCGCGAATGAAACCCGAGTCGGCAGCGGCGGTTCCACTGCCACGCAGGATCAGGGCGATGACCTCCCTCTGTTGCGCGCGAGCCGCAATAAGAAGCCGCGCGATGCGCCAGAACTCCGGCGTCGCCAATGGGACAGCCATCAATCTTCGCATCAGGATCATCGACAACCACACACCCAGGATGAATGGCACCAAGAGTGGCGGCAGCCACCGACCCGCGGGTGAAGCGTCCCAGACGAACCAAATCACCGCCGCGAGGAACGCGGCCAGGGTACCCGCTATGCCTCCAGCCAGCGATCCACGCATGAAGACCGCGTGAACGCCGAAAGAGGCCAACGGTACCGTGATACCCCAGAGCCCCACGAGGGTTCGCGGATCATGGCCCGAGAGCCAGCTTGCAATGAAAACGATCGTGCTGATCAATAGCGCCCAAATGCTCGCGAACGGAGATTTCAGGGCCATCGCGGTGACGAAGCACGCCGCGCCAAGCAATCCGAAGGGGACGAACGCGCTGGCCGGGACTGCGGTCCAGAACCAGCTCCCGCGCGGCGCAGCCGCCACCGATATCAGATAGACGGTGATCAGCGCGCCAGCCGACAGCGCCGGCAGCCGCAAGCGGCCCAGCGGGTGGCGCAGCGCCACGTCGAGCGACATGCCGAGCGCGAGAATGGGAACCAGCAACGCGGGATGGACCTCGCCGCTCGCGAAAAACCCGCCCCACAAGAGGCCAATGATGGCGGGATTGAAGCCCGCGAGGCCCCACGCCCATTCCTCACGCTGATAGGCCGATACAAATCGGCCAGCCACCGTACCAAAGAGGGCGCCCAGAAGCATTCCGAGGCCGTTGTGCGGTGACATGAGTGTGACGCCGGAGAGCACCAGCGCGCCTGCCAGCGGCGAATCGCAAAATGCAACCTGTGCACAACCCCTGAGCAGCGCCCGGAGCCATACTTCGGGTCCGTCGGCGAGGTTAGAAGGCGCAGGCATCGCCGCGCAGGCGCGCCGGCAACGCATCCAGCGCGAAGACGTCGCGCCAGGTCTCACGCCTGCGCACGATTTCGGGACCCGAAGGCCCGATCAACACCGTGGCGGGCCGCGTCTGAATGAACTGCATCGACTGCGTGTGGCAATACGCACCGACGTGCGAGACGCGGACGACGTCGCCGACCTGCAATGGCGGCAAAACCGCATTTTCGCGCAGCCGATCCGATTGCATGCATAGCGGGCCGAACACGTTCATCGTTCGATTCCGGAGGTAAGCGTGACCGTTCAATCCCGATGCGCGGCTCACCGGGTGGTCGTAGTAACACGCCGTCGGAACGAGATTGACCCCGGCGTCGACGATGATCGCGTCCTCGCTCTTGTTGATCGATTTCTTGGCGACGACGGTGCACAGCAGGTGGGTGCATGCGTCCACGATGGCGCGACCCGGCTCGAGCACGAGTGTCGCGCGGCCGCCAAACGTTTCCCTGGCCTTGATCAGGCGTGAGCAGATCTCTTCGGCGTAGGGCGACCAGAAATCGCCGCTTCGAACGCTGCCTCCGGCGAAGTCGTATTCCGGCCGCAAGCAGTTCGAGGACGGATAGCCGCCGCCAAAATCGACCATCTTGGGTGCAAGACCGAGCGCGCAGGCGCGCTTCGCGAGGCCGACCAGTCTCTCGGCCGCGATCGCGTACAAGGAATGAGCGAGCACAAACGTGCCACAGTGGTTGTGAAGCAGTTCGAGACGAAGCTTCGGGTTGCGGGCGATGCGCTCCAGTGCCTTCTGGCTGTCGCCGTTGTCGTCGCTGAAGCCGAATTTGGTCCACGCCATCGCGCCGAAGTGAAAGTTGATGCGGATTCCGATGCGCGCCGGCAAGGGCAGCGATGCGGCGATCTGTTCGACATTGGAGAGCTCGTCGAAATTGTCGATGTTGACGAGTGCCCGTTCGGTCAAGGCGAGCGCAAGATCCTCATCGGTCTTGTGCGGACCGTTGAAGATGATCTTCGAGGGCGCAAAGCCTAGAGATCGGGACAATTCGTATTCCATGCCGGACACCACCTCGGCCCACGCGCCTTCGGAGCGCAGGATCGAGCACACCGCGGGCAGGTAGTTGGTCTTCACCGAGTATGCGATCGTGGTATCGATGCGCGGATCGGAGAACGTGTCGGCGAACTTCCGGAAATCCTCGCGCAAACGCCGTTCGGAGATGACGAAAAGAGGCGTGCCGTATTTCCTGACGAGCTCGCCCGCGTCGTACTCCTGCTCCGCCTGCACCGGCGAAGTCAGATTTCGCGTCAGGTGCTTCGTAAATGCGATGAAGGGAAGCTGCGTGATCCTTGGCGGAACGTAGGGCTTTGGCTCATGCATGGCGCAGATAGCCCTTTGTCGCCAGCGCCGCGAGTTGGCTCGGCCGGATCGGAAATTCGGTCATCCGCCGCACGAACGCGACGTTGTCGGAAAAAGCCGGCTCGTCGGTCGCGTCCCCGATCGCGGCGCGAACGGCGAGACGAGGTTGATTGCATCCCAACGCCGCCGAGTAATAGATCCATCCCGTGAAACGCGGATTTGCCTCGATCAGGTAGAACCGGTCGGTGATCTCGTCGCGAATGAATTCGCCCTCGCCTGGACCAACCCAATCGATCGATTGCAGAAAGCGTGCAAAGTCGGCCTCGAGGCGCGGCTTCTTCACGCGAACGGCGCTCCATGTGCTTCCCCGCTCGCAGGTCACGAGCTTCTTTATGGTCAGGGTGGACAGCGCGGCATGCTCGCGCGTGCAGACCACGCTGGTGGCGTAGTGCGGCCCGGAGATCTTGCGCTGAACGATGGCTTCGCGCCATCCAGCACCTGCCAGTTGCTGCCAGGCCCACTTCGCTTCCTTCAGCGAATGGGCCGGGTGGCACATGAAGAGCGGACCCTTCACAACCGCTGGCAAACCTACTGCCTCTACCGCCCTTAGCGTCTCGGCCTCGGTTCGAACGACGTGACTTGCTGGAATGGAGAATTCGCCCCAGTCCTCGCGCAGCTTGCCGCTGAAGAGATTTTTCTTCGTTCGGGTTTCCAGCGCCTTCTGATCGGGCAGCAGATAGCGGATGCCAAGTTGATCCAGCTTCTTTCGCATCTTTATGAATAGCGACAACTCGCCGTCGAGACACGGAACGAGGACGTCGAACGGGTGTGTCTTGTGGATCTCCTCGATCCGTCGCGACATCGCTTCGAAGGATCCGCTGTCGGGAAGGCGGAAGACTTCGTCGAACAGGGCCGGCTGATAAGCGCCCGATTCGAGCGTCCCATAGGCGAGACCGAATGTGCGCGTCACCTCCGGCGCGAGCCGCAGCGCACGCGCCACTCCCAGCCCGGGATTGACGACGTCGAACGTGCTGGTGCCGGTCACGGCGACGACCAATCCTTTGCCACGATCATCGGTGAGCCGCGGATGAGCGACGCCATTGATCGGTGTCAGCACTTCGACGCGACCGTGGCGTCTGAGGCGCAGGAGATCATCGAGAGCGACGGAAGATTCCGCCACGCCGCGCACGAACATCGTTCCCGGCCGCGGCCTGGCGATCGTTCGGTGCGGCCCCAGCATCTCCCGAAGCAGGGCCACCGCCAGATTTGCGCCCCCCCAGTGCGACGCCTGACACCATGTGGGCAGATGGCTCATGACGTCGCATACCATCGGCTGACCGTTACCGAAAGGTTCGACAAGCTCCAGTGTCAGCGGCCCCCGCCACTGCGCCGCCTTGACGAAGGCGAGCGCAAGTCGCTCGATGCGCTCATGGTTGATGATCGTGCCGGTGACGGTCCTTCCCTCGCCATTTGACGCCACGATCCTGATCGTCACGAGAGCGCGGCAACGGCCCTCGTTGTCGATCACCAATCCCACCGAATATTTTTCACCGGCAGTCCGGTGTTGCAGCGTGACACCCGGCTGCGTTGTGGCGTTGAGCTGCCCTGCCGCGTAGAACGCCTGGCGGGCGTTGTAGACCAACCGCTCGCCGCAATGCACCCCCCTAACGCATAGCGGATAGCCGATCCTGTCGGCCAACGGCACGACGTCGTCGATGTTAGCGACGTTGACCGTGAGCGGTCCGGGAATTTCTCGATCATGGAGGAACTTGGGCAGGCTGGCGCGCGTCAGCGCCTCGACCCGATGGGCGGGTGGCAGCAGAGTGCGGATGCCGCGCTCGCTCAAACGATCGGCCAGCCGGGCAATCATCACCACGTCGTCCTCGCCGGGAATGAGCGCTTCGATCGGGGTTCTGTCGTGCGCCGCGGCGATGGCCGTAAAGATCATCTCGTCGCCCGCCTGCAGAGACGGGAGCACTTGCAGCAGATCGACGACTCCTGGTAGCCACGCGCCGTTGGCGGGACTCCCGTAGCTCCAGGCACTGATCGACAGGCCGCCACTCCAACCTTGCTTTAACGCGTAAGCGATAGACGCCCCGGGGCCGGGTTCATCGAGCCCCCCGAACCCGGTCAGTGCCACGGTACGCTTTTCTGCCCTGCCAGACGTTGCGGTCGACATTGGCATCCACCCACGTCATAGAGGGACGACTCACTCCGGTGTTTCGAGCAGGCCTTCCGCAGCCAGCATTTCCAGCAACGTGTTCACGTCCCGCGTTGCGATGTCATCCGCTACCCGGAACTTCGTCATCAACACCTCGACCAGACGCGCGATGGTACTGCCCGTCTGCAATTCAACGATTACGACACTGGCTGTTTCGTTGCATGCGGTCATGCGGCCGCTGCGCGAGTCGATAAGCACGATATCGTCCTCCTCGGCTTCTCGCTCGAGAATGACGTGGGGTTTCAGAGCCAGGCGCAGTTCCTCCATTGCAGTCAATGCTGCGTAGTCACAGGATATCGGCGTGAGTCTCGCATGAGAGAGCCCGACCCGTGATCAAGGGATTTGTAACGAGGCAATATCTGTGCCTCGAAAATAAAGTAAAGCATGTCAATTACTTACGACTCAGCCACTTCCTGGAACAGCTAGTGCTGTAATAAATTTCGACGACATCGCGATTTCACCTGTCGATCACCTTTACACCCGCCTCGCCGCGCGCTCAACGTGACGCCATAACTAATTGATATTGTTATGTCTTATAGACTGGGTTTGTTTCTTGCTATTGCATCAGAAGACAAACACAAACGAGGCCGATACGCTTGCGCATCGCCCAACCGGCGATGTGTGGGCGCCGACGACAATGTCGATCTATCAATCGCGCACCAATCGCCCGATCGTCAACGACGTAAGTCGGTTCGATGTGCAAGTCGGGCGGATCGCTTCCTCGGTCTCGCCACCCGGCAGTCAGGATCGGGAACAGGAATGGCAGCTGCTGCGCAGGGCTGAACCGGCCAATCAGCTGCTCCCGTTGAGCGTGAAATGGCTCGAAACCTTGCCGCAGGGTGTGCGTCCGAAGGCGCTGGTTTCCCGATTCCCGCGGATCGTCAATCTGCTTGCGCTCGAGTGGAGCAAGCCTGCCGCGTGCGGCGCGTATTTCGACCAGCTCCTTGCCGATCGCCGCAGCAACCGGCAGGGATTCCCGGCGGACGTGTATTGCGATCTGCTGGTGCTGCAGGACCACTATTGCAGCAACCTGCATCTCAATCTGGACGAGTGACGCGTCGCGCGGGGCTGCATGGAACGCGCTGGAGGGCGCTCAGGTCAACGATCCCCGTAGACTGGGATCGAAGCGCCGTGAACGACCTTCGCGTCGGTGCTGCACAAGAATAGGATCACGCGGGCAATCTCCTCGGGTTTCGGCCACTTCGCAAAGTCGGCCGATGGCATCGCTTGGCGGTTCGGTGCCGTATCGATGATGCTCGGAAGCACGGAGTTTGCCCGAACCCCCGTTCCGGCAAGCTCAGCAGCCAGCGAGTCGATCATGGCCACGGCCGCCGCCTTCGATGCGGCATACGCGCTGGCGCCAGCAGGATGGTCGAATGCGGCCCTGGCTGCGATGTTGACGATCGAGCCATGCCCCTGCTTCAGCATCGCAGGCACGACCGCCCGCGACAGCGCGTAACCCGAGTGCAGATTGAGCGCCAGCATGTGGTCCAGGACCTTCGTTTCGAGGTCCCACAGCTTCACGCCGCCGGCGTACCCTCCCACGGTATTGACGAGCGCATCGAGCCGCGCGTGTTTGTCGACGACCGCCTCGACGAGCTGCCGCGCTGCGGTTTCATCGGTTACGTCGACGCGCCTGCCTTCCAGCCGCGATGAATGCGCGGCGGACGCCTGCGCCAATGCGTCGAACTCATCCTGCGTTCGATACGTGACGACCACGCGGGCGCCCTCCTCCAGGAACGCCTGACTGACCGCGCGTCCCAACCCGCCGGTGCCCCCGGCCACCACCACGACCTTCCCCGAGAAACTCGCACCCACGATTCGTCCTCCTCAACCCGGTGCCGACCGCGTCATTGACCTGGCATGCACTTGTTCGCACGCGCACGACCTCGCTCGATGCTGGAAGCCGGTTCTACCGACGCACCAACTCCATATCCCTTTCCGCGCGGAGACTCTGGAGGTCGCGGAAGATCGTCGCCACCGCAAGGGTGCGATCGCCACGCTTGTAGGTAACGGTGCAATCGTGGGCGGCCAGCGAGCCATCGATCGTGACGGTGTCCCACTTCTCCGCATGACCGACGTAATTGATCGTCGCCTCGTAATGCTGGCTCCAGAAGAACGGCACCGCATCGAACGGCTCGCGGCGTCCGAGGATGTTTCTCGCCGCTGTCTGACCCTGGCGTTCCGCCACGACCCAGTGCTCGACCCGAATCCGTTCGCGGGAGTGCGTATCGGGCCAGCGCGCGACATCGCCTGCGGCAAACACGCCGGGCGCGCTGGTTTCGAGGTATTCGTCGACGGCGATGCCGCGATCGATGGCGAGGCCCGATTGCTGGGCCAATTCGATCGACGGTCGCACACCAACCCCCAGCACCGCGAAATCCGCATCGATGACCGTCGCGTCGCTCAATGTCATCTTTCGGCCGTCGATCCGGCCCAACGTCGTGCCGAGATGAAACCTTACGCCGTGCGACTCGTGCAATTCCCGGATGAATCGGCCAACCTCAGGTCCCAAAACGCGTTCCAGTGGCACGCTCTCGGGTCCGACGACGTGCACGTCGATCCCGCGCGCACGAAGCGATGCGGCAACCTCGAGGCCGATGAAGCTCGCGCCTACGACCACGACGCGCTTCGCCGTCATGGCACGCGCGACAATCGCACGGCTGTCGGCCAGCGTGCGCAGATAATATACCGGCGATTCCGTGGCGCCGGGGATTTGGAGTCGAACCGGTTCCGCACCAGTCGCGATCAGCAGCGCCCCGAAATCGCGATGCGCGCCATTCTCGAGCAGCACGCGCTTCTGCCGGACGTCGATCGACGCCACGCGTGTTTCAAGCACGAGATCGATGCGTCGCTCGGCATAGTATTCGGGTGCTCTCAGCGGTAGCCATTCATCCGGCGCGGTACCCGCAAGGAAATCCTTCGAGAGATTTGGCCTGTCGACTGGAGGCGAGGCGTCGGCGCTGAAGAGGGTCAGTGCACCCTCGTAGCCCTCGCGGCGAAGCATGTCCGCGGCCGCGAACCCGGCGGCCCCTCCCCCCACGATGACAACCGATGCGGGTGTGGTCGGCGGTCTCGCGGCCGGTGCGCCGCGATGCACACCGGGTTCCGACAGCTTCTCGCGAACGAAAGCCATGTCGCCGACGCGTTCCACACGCCAACGCGGAACCGGGTCCAGCGCCGGCGCGCACAACGCTTCACCGGTGCGCAGGCTGAAGCAGGCGTGGTGCCAGGGGCAGCGCACGGTCTCTTCGACAACGAGACCTTCGGCCAGCGGGCCGTGATAGTGGGTGCAATAGGCGCCCACCGCAAAGAGTGCACCGCCCGTTCGCACCAGGATCGCTTCTTCGCCGTCGACCTGACCGACGACCATCCCGCCGTCGCGCAAGTCGTGAAGAGTAACCCCGTTTCGGAGGTCCGGTTTGGGCGCGTTGTCCATGGATGACGGGCAATTCTCGCAGCTGGATCACGATTCGACAACCGGTTCGAACCCGGTGACGGAGATCGCGCCGAAGCACTCCGGTGGACGCAACCGAAGGGCCGGGCGGGTCGGCTGGAATGCTGGATTGCCGACCGGCGCCGAGGAAGTGCATCATCGGGCTCGCTGTCAACTCAGCCCGAAGGGACACAGGATGGCCAAATTGCGTGACACGACCCGCGACAAGCTCAAGACGGTCAGTACCGCAACGCTGACAACGGCGCTGTTCAAGCGCGGCTTCCGCAACCAGTACATCCAGGACGTGCGGCCGCTCAATCCGAACGCCGGACCGATGGTGGGCGAAGCATTCACGCTTCGGTACATTCCGGCGCGCGAAGATCTCAATCCGCTGACGGTGTTTCGCGATCGTGAGCATCCGCAGCGGAAGGCGGTCGAAGAGTGTCCGCCCGGCGCCGTGTTCGTGATCGACAGCCGCAAGAATGCACGCGCGGCGTCGGCAGGATCGATCCTGGTGGCGCGCCTGATGAAACGCGGCGTGGCAGGAGTGGTTACCGATGGCGGCTTTCGCGATTCCCCGGACATCGCGAAGCTCGCGATTCCCGCCTACCACCATCGGCCCGCGGCTCCGACCAACCTGACGGTCCATCAAGCGCTGGACATCAACGTCCCGATCGGCTGCGGCGACGCCCCCGTGTTCCCCGGCGACATCGTCGTGGGGGACGCCGAGGGCGTCGTGATCGTTCCTGCGCATCTCGCCGACGAAGTGGCGGAGGAAGCGGTCGAAATGACCGCGTTCGAGGACTTCGTGACCGAGGAAGTGCTGAAGGGACGATCGATACTCGGCTTGTATCCGGCGACGGACGAACAGGCCGTGCGCGATTTCGCCGCGTGGCGGACTGCGAAGGGGCGTTAGGCACCCTTCGGCCGGCTCGCCGGGCCCACGCCGATCGGGGCGGGCGCCAGCTGGGCGATGCGGCGAAACAGTTCGCGGAACTCCTTCGTCACCGGAATTCCGATCATCGGATCCTGGTTGGCGGCGAACGCGGCGTCGATCGTCGTCCAGTCGTCTGCTGTCAGCTTCGCGTCCGCGGCCGGAAGCACCACGTCTTCCTCCATCCGCATGTGCTGCCAGTGAAACGACGCATATTGTTCCAGGGTTTGCTCGAATTGTGGCGCCGAGGCGATTCCATTGCTGCGGAATGCCTCGAGCGCGCCCCGCAGTCTCAGGATCAGGTCACGGCAATCGATATGCTGGCGTTCGAGCTCGGCGATGGTCGCCGCGGTCTCGGGAGCACGGCGAAGCACCGCCGGAAAGAGATACTGATCCTCCTTGGGGTGATGCAGGCGTTCGGGAAAGCCCTCGATGTAGCGCAGCATCGCGTCGAGCAGCGTGAAGTCGGGCGCGATTCTCCCGGCCTTGACTTCCGCCATGACGTAGCCGAGTCCATGGAGGACGGCGCCCAGGGAACGGTGTTCGTCGCGAATGACGTCGGTAGCTCTCATGTTGTATCGATTCAGGCTACAGAAACCAGTCGGTGGAGCTTGTCGGGATCGTGCAGCAGGCTGTCGCTGTCTGACCGATGAACGACGCGTCCGCGATCGAGGACGATCGCCTGCCGCGTGAGCGAAAGCGCGAGCTTGGCGTGCTGCTCGACCACGACTATCGCCATGCCGCCCTCTTTCACGAGTTCGCGGATGACGTTCATGAGTTCCTGGACGATGATCGGCGCGAGGCCCTCCATCGGCTCGTCCAGCAGCAGCAGGCGCGGATTGATCATGAGGGCACGCCCGATGGCGACCATCTGCTGCTCGCCACCAGAAAGCTGGTTGCCGAAATTCGCGCGCCGTTCCTCCAATCGCGGGAAGATGCCGTAGACACGCTTGAGGTCCCATCGTCCGGGACGCGCCACTGCGGTCAAGTGCTCCTCTACCGAAAGCGAAGGCCACATGTAGCGCTCCTGCGGGACCCACCCCAGTCCCGCGCGCGCGCGGCGATGCGTCGGAACTCCGGAAACGTCCTTGCCTCCGAATCGCACCTTGCCGCGATGGATCCGCGTGATTCCCATCATTGTAACGAGCAACGTGGATTTGCCGACACCGTTGCGGCCCAGCAGCGCGAGGCTGTCGCCCTCTTCCATCGCCACGGTGACGTCGTCCAGCACCTTGGCTTCGCCGTAGCCGGCCGTCACGTTTTCCAGCGCGGCGAGCTCAGCCATGGCCGGCCTCGCCAAGGTAGACCTCGCGCACCTGCGGGTCAGCCGCGATCTCGGCGGGCGTGCCTTCGGTCAGCACCTTGCCGCCGACCAGCACCGTGATCCGCTCGGCAAAACGAAACACGAGCTCCATGTCGTGCTCGATGAACAGGATCGTGACATCGCGTGGCAACTCCGAGATGACGCCGAACAGCTCGGCGCTCTCGGCCGTCGGAATGCCGGCCGCGGGTTCGTCGAGCAGCAGGATCGAGGGCTTCGTCGCCAGCGCGAGTGCGATTTCGACCAGCCGCTGCTTGCCATAGGGAAGATTTCGCGTAAGCGTGTCCGCCTCGCCGGACAGCCGAAGCAGGCCCAGCAGCTGCTGTGCCTCCGCCTTTTCTTCGAGCAAGCGCGCGACCGTGCGATGCCAGATGGCAGCCTTGCCCTTGCGTTCGCAGATCGCGAGCACCGCCGATTCGAGCACGGAAAGGCCGGGAAACAGCGTGTTGATCTGGAACGTCCGCGTCATGCCGCGCTTGACGCGCTGATACTGGCTCAACGCAGTGATGCGCTCGTCCCCGAGGTAGACGTGACCCGAGGTGGGGGGGAACACGCCCGTCAGCAGGTTGATGAACGTGGTCTTGCCCGCACCGTTGGGACCGATCAACGCATGGCGTGCACCGGGTGCGAAGGTCAGGCTGACGTCGCTGTTGGCGCGAAACTCGCCCCACTGCTTGGAAAGCCCGTCCGTGCGCAGCGTCGGCGTCATTCGTGCTTCCCACGCAACCGCAGCCACAGGGCTTCGAAGCGGCCCAGGATTCCGCCCTGCCCGAACAGGACGACGACGATGAGCAGGACACCGATCCAGAACTCCCAGTACACGGGATTGAGGCCCGAAAGATAGTCCTTGGCGAGCATGAACACCGCTGCGCCGATCAGCGCGCCGTACAGACGGCCGACGCCTCCCAGCACGACCATGATGAGCAGTTCGGCCGAGCGGGGAAACCCGAGGCTGTCGATGCCGACGAACTGTGTCGTCTGCGCGAGCAGCGCACCGGCAACGCCGGCAATGGCGGCGCTGACGGTAAAGATCGCGATGAGCCTCTTGACGACGGGCGAACCGATGGCGGGCATGCGTCGATGGCCTTCGCGGATGCCGCGCAGGCTCAAGCCGAACGGCGAATTCACGATACGCCGAGCCAGCGCGAACATGATGAACACGACGACGAGGCTGTAGACATACGCGGTCCGCCCGGTGATGTCGAAGCTGAACAGGCCCAGCACTTTCCACATGTTGACCCCGCTCAGGCCGTCGACGCCGCCGGTCACGAACGCCGCCTTGTTGGCCGCTTCGAAGAGCATCAGGCCAATCCCGAGGGTCACCATCAATCGCGTGAGATCCTGTCCGCGGACCACGAGAAAGCTGACCAGGAAGCCAGCAATGCCCGCGAGTATTGCCGCCGCCAGGAGCCCGGTGATCGGCTCGCCCCATCCGTGCACGGCCAACAGGCCGGCGGTGTACGCACCGATGCCGAAAAATGCAGCGTGCCCGAGCGAGACGATGCCGGCATAGCCCAGAATGAGATCGAGCGTGACGGCAAACAGGCCGATGATCAGGATCTGACAGCCGAGCACCAGGTAGTCGGGAAAGAGGAAGTACCCGATCACCGGCAGGAGCCAGAAGACGATCTCGAGCGGTTGCCACCGGTCGCTCGGAAGGCGGCCCGTCGCGGGTACAACGGTGTTGTCGACCGCATCGGCGCGCGCCCCTGCCGAGTTCAAGCGCGCCTCCCGAAGAGCCCCGCCGGAAACAACAGGAGGAGCACGACCATCATCACGTAGATGACGAACGCGCCAACTTGCGGAACATAGTATTTTCCGGCGACGTCGAAGACGCCGAGGATGATCGCGGCCGCGAGCGCACCCTTGATCGTTCCCGCGCCGCCGACCGCGACCACCAGCAGGAAATACACCATGTATTTGAGTGGAAACGTCGGGTCGAGGCCCAGCACGTCGATGCCGAGCCCGCCTCCCAGTCCCGCCAACCCGGACCCGAGAGCGAACGTCACCGCGAACACCAGGTTGACGTTGATGCCCATTCCGGCTGCCGCGGTGGCGTTGTCGACGGAGGCCCGCACCTGAGCGCCAAAGCGCGTTCCGACGAGCAGGAAATGCAACGCAGCCGTCACGACGAGCACCAGGGCGATCAGGAACAGCCGGTAGACACCGAGATCGACACCGAGCACGTGCACTTGCCCCCGCAGAAATTGCGGCAGCGCGACGGGTTGTTGCGACGGCCCGAAGAAATAGGTCGCGCCGGCGATCGAGACGAAAACCAACCCGATCGAGAACATGACCTGGTCGAGGTGCGCGGCGCCGTACAGGCGCTGGTAGAGCGTACGTTCGAGGACGATCCCCAACGCCGCCGACACGATGAAGGCGATCGGAAGCGTGGCCAGGAACGGCACGCCCATGCGTGTCATGGCGACCACGCACACGTACCCGCCCACCATCGCGAATGCGCCGTGGGCGAGGTTGATGAAGTTCATCAGGCCCATCGTCACCGAAAGGCCGATGCTGATGATGAACAGCAGGCAGCCGTAGGTGATCCCGTCGAACAGGACGCCGAGGATGCTGGTCACCGCCGCTGCCCCGCGTGCGTTACGGCTGCTTGCCCGGATCCTTCATGTTGTCGAACTTGTCGAATTCGACGTTCCAGAGCTCGTTGCCTTTGCGCTCGACCTTGCGCACGTAGATCGTCTGCACGATGTCGCGCGTTTCGGGATCGATCATGATCGGACCACGCGGGCTCGTCGCCTTGTAATTCTTCAGGACTTCCATCGCCTTGTCCGGATCGATCTTGCCGTCGAGCTTCCTGATCACCTCGTAGATCGCCGCCATGCCGTCGTACGCGCCGACCGTCATGAAATTGGCGCGACCCGCATTGGGTGCGACCTCGCTGTAGGCCTTGAGAAACGCCTTGTTCTCGGGCGAATCGTGCGCGGCGGAGTAGTGGAAAGTCGTGATCATTCCGAGCGCCGCGTCGCCCATCGCGTTGAGAACGTGGTCGTCGGTGATGTCGCCCGTCGCGATGACCTTGATACCGGCCTGCGCGAGCCCTCGCTCGCTGAACGTCTTCATGAAACCGATGCCTTGTTCACCGGCAGGAACGAAGACGAAGACCGCATCGGGCTTCGCGTCCTTGATCCGCTGCACGAACGGTGCGAACTCCGGGTTCTGAAGCGGAGTGCGGATCGAATCGACCACCTGCCCGCCGGCGGCGGTGAAGGCCTTCTTGAACGCGGTTTCCGAATCGATGCCGGGACCGTAATCGGCGACCAGCGTGTAGACCTTCTTAATGCCGTTCTTCGCCGCCCACACAGCCATCGGAGCGCTGATCTGCGGCAGCGTCATCGAAAAGCGGGCGATGTAGGGGGACTTGGTCGTGATGACCGACGTGGCCGCGTTGAAGATGACCATCGGCTTCTTCGCCTGCGTCGCGATGTCGGCGACGGCGAGCGCCTCCGGCGTGAGGCCGAATCCGGCGAGGAAGTCGACCTTGTCGCGCACCACGAGCTCCTGCGCCAGGCGCTTCGCCACTTCCGGGGAGGGCCCGCCCGTGTCGCGGATCAGCACTTCGACCTTGTGGCCCGCGACGGACGTACCGTTGAGCTTCTGATACGCTTTCACGCCCGCGTCGAACTGCTTGCCATAGTCGGCGAACGGGCCCGAGAACGGTGCAACGATCCCGACCTTGATATCCTGCGCCCACACCGGCAGCGCGACCAGCAGACATCCGAGTGCCGCGGCAAAGATCTTTTTCACAATCGTTTCCTCCAGTTGTACACGGCTTTCCCTTTGCGCGCCGCCTATCCATTGCGGTGGCGCCGGGTTCGTCCGCCGGTCCTGCCATCGCCCCTCCGGAGCTTACACGCCCAGAGCGCGCATTAGTGTATCGGCGCCACGTTCGGACGGTCAAACGCATGGGATCGGTCACATTGCCTTCGCAACCATTGTGAAAGCGTCCTACACCGCGAAAACCGGTCGTATGGATCGCGACCGTCACCTGATCGCGCCGGGGCGTGGGCCCCGCCAGCAGGTGCCAGATGTCGACGCACTGAGATCACCATGACGCTCTACGGCCTCCAATCGCCGACGGTCGAGCACGACAGCACCTTCAATGGCTTACACCCTGCCGACCGGCAACATGCGGTCGTATGCGTCGGCTATCATCCGGTAGCAGAGAGTCGCGCTGAACATCCTCCGCATGGACCACTCATCTTGAAGGACTTCCCCCCGTTGCCCGCGAGATTGTTCGGGGTTTGCGCGCATCGAAGATCCGCGAAGTCGCCAACACGGGGATGGGCCGCGAGGACGTCCTGGCATTCTGGTTTGGCGAACCGGACGAAGTCACGCCGGCGTTCATCCGGCAGGCGGCGATCGACTCGTTGAACGCCGGCGAGACGTTCTACACGCAGAACCTCGGCATGCCCGAGCTGCGCGAGGCGATCGCGAGTTATGTCTCACGGCTGCATGGCCCTGCGGGGGTCGATCGCGTTGCCGTCACCAACTCCGGGATGTCGGCGCTGATGCTCACCACGCAATTGCTGGTCGGTCACGGCGACCGTGTCGTCGCGGTCACCCCACTGTGGCCCAATCTAGTCGAGATTCCGAAAATACTCGGCGCGGACGTCGAGTGCGTCGCGCTGGAATTCGGAAAGACCGGATGGAGTCTTGATGTTGCGCGCCTTCTTGCTGCGCTCACTCCCGGTACGCGCGCCGTTTACATCAATTCGCCGAACAATCCGACAGGGTGGACGATCGACGCTGAAGATCAACGCGTGGTCCTCGCACATTGCCGCCGGTGCGGGATATGGATCGTGGCGGACGATGCGTACGAGCGCCTCTACTACGGCGGCGGTACAGGTCGGGGCGCCGCACCCTCCTTTCTCGACGTGGCCGACGAGGACGATCGCATCGTCAGCTGCAACACGTTCTCCAAGTCGTGGCTGATGACGGGCTGGCGGCTGGGATGGATCGTCGCACCGGCGGCGATCGTCCCCGAGCTCGGCAAGCTCATCGAGTACAACACGTCGTGCGCCCCGGGATTCGTCCAGCGTGCCGGCATCGCCGCCGTGACGACCGGCGATGAGACTATCGCGAGGAATATCGAGCGCTTTCGCCGGGCGCGCGACTTTCTGGATACCCGGCTGCATCGGGTGCCAGGCATCGAGACCGTGGCCGCACCCGGTGCGATGTACACGTTCTTCCGCGTCGACGGAATCGACGACAGCCTTGCGTATCATCCAGGTGTATTCGACGTTCGACATGCCGCGGATGTACGCGTTGCTGATCGTGCTCTTCGTGGTGTCGGTCGGCGCCAACGCGCTCATCGGCAGGCCCGGCGGGATTACGTTGTCGAAGGTTGTGTGACGGAGAGCTTCCCTTCGATCCCTTACGCAAACTCCACAGAGATGGTGGACGCCGCTACGGTCAATGGCGCATCCACCCGATCAGCGATCGGGTCGCCACTGCCCGTCGCGATGCGTAGAATCACGGCAACGCCCGGGTGGTGAAACTGGTAGACACAGCGGACTTAAAATCCGCGGGCGCTTAGCCGCGCCGTGCCGGTTCGAGTCCGGCTCCGGGCACCAGAAGCCGCGCGTGCCGTGTGCTGGCATCGCAGATATTCCGCCACGAGATTGTGACTGGACGAATGGGAGTTGATCCTGCCGCCCATCTGTCAGGCGCCATGCAGAAGTGGGCCCCCGTCAACCGCGCAACGATTCCGTTAGCGGATATGCCGGCACTGTTCAAGGCGCTGGCGGTCGTGTGACGCAATACGCCTGGGCAGCGCGGTTGCTGTCGAACCCCGCTTGATTGGCGACCTCGTGCGCGGTGCCCTGACGGCCGCGTTGGTACTGACGGGGCGCGACCGCTAGTGCTACACCGGGTCCGGGCGACCCGACAGCACCTCGTTCCATTCCTCGATTAGACCCTGCGCACGAGCACGCGATACGGGCGCGACACCGAGGCGCTGGCTCAGCTCCTGGTGATCGTCACTTCGGAGTAGGGGTCGATGCGCTTTTGTTCGTGGCGAGCCGCGCGGTCCCCGTCGCTGGCCATACGCATCAAGGCCAGGACGAACAACAGGCCAAGCAGCCAGCCCACAACTCCCAGCAAGATACAGCCAAGGCTCAAATTCGCCCGCTCCCCGATTAGGCAAATTTTTGCCTATTATGCGGTGCCAACCAGTCAGAGACCGCGTCACAGCGCCGCAACCAACCAATTTGCTGCGGGAAGCGTTGGATTTAGGCGACACCCGGTGCTAGGTCGCGGAACCACGGATCGAGCGGAGTTCCGCTCTCAATGTTGCTTGCTGTCAGCAGGTGAAGTCCAAAATACTGGCGCGCGAGTCGAATCCCTCCCACGCCGAAAGTGCAACACGAGGCCCACGACGGCCCCGGTCAAACAACCAACACCAAAGCCAATCATGAACGCGATCATTTTTTTCGCCCACGATATAGGATGTCCGTGTTCGGGCACGGCACGATCTTGACATAGTTGCAGTACGCCGCGTCCGAGTCGGGCGGATCGAAGTCGGGAGCGTCGTTGTCGGCGTCGTCGGAATGCACGGCGGAAGTGTACCGTGTGAGCGCCCTAACCCGTGTTCGCAGGCGTCATGGACCTACGAACCAGGCGCGGGGGTAGCGCATGGGGTATTTTCGCCAATGCGCCGCGATTTCCCCTTGCGATTGCGAGTCGGCTCCGGCACCAATAGCGAGGCTTTCGCGGTTAGCATTCACTAACTTTTGGATGTAGACGCGCTACCCGCCCCAAGCTTCGCGGATCGAGCTCCAGCGGCCGCACGTCCAATTCCGGCATGCTCGGCTGCGCAGAGCGACTGGCGCATGAAGAACATCACGATGTCGCCGCGCTCGGCCACGCGCACTCTAGGCGTACCGCATTTTGCGCGACCGCAATTCAGCGATGGTCTGAATACGTAAAGGTGTCGTCCGAAAAGGGCCGGATACCCTTCTGTTTGCGACGCGCGGTGGATTCCCGCTCGCTGTCCATCTTGTCGAAGACATGCACGAACCCGAACGAGAGCGCGAGACCGACAAGGCTCACTAAGACGAAACCGAGATCCATTCTTGCCTCCACTTGGGGACCAGGGGAACAGGTACCTGTGCAGTCTAGTGGGCAGGTGTTGCAAGGGCACTTCGCCGGGGGTCATTTTTGTTTCGTTTGTTTCATGCGCCCCGGCACGCATTTGAGCATCGGGAATAGCCGTTGGGTTGCAACGGACCATTAACTCCAGTATTCATTGTCTTCATCTCGGCGACCGAGCTGTCTCGCAAACGGACGATGATCAAACAACTTGTCTTGGCCGCGACCGTGTTCGCCATCGTCGCCGGCCTCGCGTTCGCGCCGTTGCCATTCCACGACCGTACGCGCGTTGCGAATTCGATTGTCATTGCGCGCGAGACCGACGCGGTATTCGCATATGTCACGACGCCTGCCAACTGGCCAAAGTGGCATCCGGCTTCGCTCGCTGTGAGTGGTGCGACCGATCATCCCCTCGTCCCGGGAGAACAAGTGACTGAGGACTTTATCGTGGCAGGGCGGAAGGGGCGAGTCGTGTGGACCGTCGTGAAGCGCGACGCCAACCGCGAGTGGATCGTTGAAGGCGATGTCGACGGGCGCAAGGCCGGCGTGATCACCTATGCGCTCACTCCGGTGGCGGAAGGCACGCGTTTCGAGCGCGAATTCATCTACGACTCGCCGAACTTGCTATTTGCCGCGCTCAACCGGATTTCGATTCGAACCCAAGTCGAAGCAGAATCGACGCAAGCGACGCAGAACTTAAAGCGGCTCCTGGAGGCAACGACCAAGCGCTAAGCGCGTCGCGTGGAGCATCGGCACCAAGTCACGGTGTTTTCGCCTATCAAGTCGGTTCCGGCCCCGGGGCACCACGATCAAAGAATCAGGTGGCACGCCCGACGCCACCCAAGACTCTTCCCGCCGCCGTGGGACATACGACCTGCCTCAGGCGCCGCCTCCGGCCGCGCCCACTACCGCCAGCGCCGTCAGGTTCACCAGTCGCCGTACGGTTGCCGACGGCGTTGCGATCAGCACCGGTTTGCGCGCGCCGAGCAGGATGGGTCCGATGGTCACGCCTTCGCCGCCGGTGATCTTGAGCAGGTTGAACGAGATGTTGGCGGCATCGAGATTGGGCATGATGAGGAGGTTCGCCTCGCCCTTCAGCGTCGAATCGGGATGCACGCGCGAGCGGATCGCTTCCGATAGCGCGGCGTCGCCGTGCATCTCGCCGTCGACTTCGAGTCCCGGCACGCGTTCCATGACGAGCCGCCGCGACCTCGCGCATCTTGGTCGCCGATTCGGAGTCGTCGCTGCCGAAATTGGAGTGCGACAGCAGTGCGACCTTGGGCACGAGCCCGAAGCGGCGGACCGCTTCCGCCGCGAGCCGCGTGATCTCGGCCAGTTCTTCGGCGGAAGGGTCGCGGTTCACGTAGGTGTCGCCGACGAACAGCGTGCGATTGGGCAGCAGCAGGCCGTTCATCGCCGCGAACACCGGCGCATCCGGGCGCCGGCCGATGACATCGGCCACGTGCCGGAGGTGCGCCTGGTACTTGCCGACAGTGCCACACACCAGCGCGTCGCACTCGCCCATCCGCAGCAGCAGCGTGCCGATCAGCGAAGGCTTGCGCAGCACGGCCTCCTTCGCGTCCTCGGGTGAAATGCCGTTGCGTCCCATCAGCTGGTAGTAGAGCTGCCAGCACGCCTTGTAGCGGGAATCGCTGTTGATGTTGACGAGCTCGAAGTCCTTGTCCGCAGCGAGGCGCAGTCCGAACCGCTCGATCCGCGCGGCAATCACCTCGGGCCGGCCGATCAGCACCGGCCGGGCGAGTCCTTCGTCAACGACGACCTGCACCGCGCGCAGCACGCGTTCCTCTTCGCCTTCGGCATAGGCGACGCGCTTCGGCGCGCGCTTGGCGCCGGCGAACACCGGCTTCATGATCAGGCTGGAGTGATAGATGAACTGCGACAGCCGGTCGCGATAGGCGTCGAAATCGGCGATCGGCCGCGTCGCCACTCCGCTGTCCATCGCCGCCTTGGCCACCGCCGGCGGCACGATCACCATGAGCCGCGGGTCGAACGGCTTCGGGATCAGGTATTCGGGGCCGAACGAAAGATCTTCTCCGGCATACGCCTGCGCGACGATGTCCGACTGCTCGGCATGCGCCAGTTCGGCGATTGCGCGCATGCAGGCGAGTTTCATCGCCTCGTTGATCGTCGTCGCCCCGACATCGAGCGCACCGCGGAAGATGAACGGAAAGCACAGCACGTTGTTGACCTGGTTCGGATAGTCCGACCGACCGGTGGCGATGATGGCGTCGGGCCGGACGGCCTTGGCTAGCTCGGGCAGGATCTCCGGTTCGGGGTTCGCGAGCGCCAGGATCAGCGGCGAGGGCGCCATGACCTTGACCATGTCCTGCGTGAGCACCCGGGGCCGGACAGGCCGAGGAAGATGTCGGCGCCGACGATGGCGTCGGCCAGCGTGCGCGCCGGTGTATCGCGGGCGTAGCGCGCCTTGTTTTCCTCCATCGGCTTGTCGCGGCCGCTGTAGATCACGCCCTTGCTGTCGCAGACGATGATGTTCTCGTGTTTCAAGCCGACACCGACCATCAGGTCGAGGCAAGCGATCGCGGCTGCGCCCGCGCCCGAACACACCAGCTTGACCTTGGCGATGTCCTTGCTCACGACCTTGAGCCCGTTCAGCATGAACGCGCCGGCCACGATCGCGGTGCCATGCTGGTCGTCATGGAAGACCGGAATCTTCATCCTCTCGCGCAGCTTGCGCTCGATGTAGAAGCAGTCCGGCGCCTTGATGTCCTCGAGGTTGATGCCGCCGAAAGTCGGCTCGAGCCGGGCGATCGTCTTCACGAGCTCTTCCGGGTCGTTCTCGGCAAGCTCGATGTCGAACACGTCGATGCCAGCGAATTTCTTGAACAGGCAGGCCTTGCCCTCCATCACCGGCTTGCCGGCGAGCGGCCCGATGTTGCCGAGGCCGAGCACCGCGGTGCCGTTGGTGACCACGGCCACGAGGTTGGCGCGGGATGTGAGCGTTTGCGCCTCCCGCGGATCGGCAGCGATGGCGTCGCAGGCGGCGGCAACGCCCGGCGAATAGGCCAGGGCCAGGTCGCGCTGGTTGATGAGGCCCTTGGTGGGCGCGATCGAAATCTTGCCCGGTCGCGGCAGGCGGTGGTATTCCAGTGCGTCGATGCGAAGTTGTTCGTCCATGCAGGCCTCCTGTGCGATTCGATGGTACGGCAACCGGACGATTCTACTCACTCAGCGCGGATCGCACTCCGTGCGGGGTGCGACCGCCATCGCCAGCCTCTACGGAGACTTCCCGCTCCGGTGCCGGAGCGCGATGCGCATCGACGCGTTCATCATCGACGCGGCGCCTCAACGCGGCATCCTCGCCAATCGCGGCAATTCTGTCGGCCGCATTTCACCGAGTACGAAATCATCGTACCGCCTGAGAGCGAACTCCCAGATGCGCCGTGGTGCTACCGCACGCCGCCCTTACTGGTGCCTCACAGTTCTCATTTCACCGCAAAGCAGTAGAACAGGCCATCACCGCCCGTGCTGCGTAACCCCTCCGGATTGCAGCCACGCGACGGGTGGGATGAATTCCAGGAGATCGCCCATGAGGTCTCGATGGGGCCCGACCGATCATGATGACCGGTCATCGCCGAGCCATCGGCCCCGCCCTTGGTCCAGTTACCGCACGTCATGTCGGCAAACGGAGCGCCCGGAAAGGCCGTGCCGTCGGGCCGCGAGCCGGTCAGCATGTCGTGCTTGTTGGGCTGTCTCCGTGCGACCGTTCACGAGTTGACCCTTTTCGTCCAATGCCGTCTGCTTTGTCACGTTGTTGCTGGACGAGTGCAGCTCTTCGACACTCCTGGCGATCACTACACCCTTGGCGTTCTGCCAAGGGCCGGTGCCGATACGGTCGCGCGCATTGACGAACTTCGGATCGCTCAATGCGGGCGCCTGCGTGCTGAGGTAGGCACGCCAGGTGCGATCGCCGGCACCCGCCGCCTTCGCAAGCGACTGGCAGTGCTGGTCTGCGCCCTCGAGGCCGCCCAGGTCGGCCCCCTTGCCAGGCCCAGCGCTGGTCACAAAAAACGTCATGTCCTTGGGGCTCGGCTGTGGCGGCTGCGTGCTTGCGCAACCAACCAGCGTCATCACGCCGGCCGCAGCCAGCCACGTCCCTCGCATTATGCTGTGCATCACGACCTCCTTTTTGGTCTTGGTACGTTCCTCACGATCCGCGGTAATGATCGGTGGCCGCATGTTCTCGGAGAAGAGCGAATCGTCGGTGAAATACGCGCTTGGTGTCCCCGGGGTCAATGGAAGGCGTCGTTCGTCAGAGAAGATTGAGGCGAGAACTGCGCTTGTCCGTTGACCAGGCGCGACGGGCAATTTTCGTCATCGTGCCGGCCAAATGCAACCCTGCCACCGCAATTGTTATTGGAAACAAGAAGTCGGTTTCGATGGGTGGCACGTCGGTGGCACTTCGTGGCAAACCACAGCCGCTTACGATAGCAGATGGCAACATTTGCGGCGATGTAAATCGCTGATAACATCCTCGTGGGCCGATCTATTCCATGCGCAGGACCCCCTACCCGATCAAGGACTTTCGCAATGCCGCGTTGTATCCGCGTGCCGACGCAGAAGGCGTGGCTTGGCGTTGGCAGTTCTTGCGGCGGCATCCCGACTATCAGCTGTTCTACGAGCGACACACCGGCCGGGAACTCACACGGACCGAACGGGCACACCTTCTCGTGCAGTTTGGCGCAGATCGGCTCGACGACCCGATGCTCGACGCAGCCACTACCTCCATGCCCGCGACTTCCGGCGCCATCGTCGTGCCGATGGTGATGGGGAGCAACGTCGGCGGGATCGAGGGCATCGGCGATCCAGGTACGACCGCCCGGCCGGAGCGCATGGCCTTTTCCATCGACCGTACGTTGCCTCTCGAACCCCAGTTTGAAAAGATCAGACGCGCCGTCGAGCGGGCAAACGCCGCCGAGAGGATGTCAACGTCCGTCGGGAACGCCAATCGCAGCGCGTGGCCCGACTACCTGCGCGTCCTCGATGCGAAGGCGTCCGAGGTTACGAATGACGAGATCGCTGCAGTGATCTTCCCGAAAGTGCCAAACGAATATCCCGAGTACATCGGCCGCGACCGGGCGCGAAAGGCGGCAAAGCAGGCGATGAACTTGCTACACGACTTCGCGATGAGTCGATTCAAGAGTGGGAATTAGGGATATGCCTTCGTTGCGCTTCCACCGTGGAATACGGTTAGCAAACTCGGTACGCTCGATTGCTCTGATCGTTGCGCGGGGATGCGCGGCGCGTGGCCGCAACGCAGATGACCGCGCCGTAGGCTACACGCTGCGAGCTGGCGCGAAGGGGATTCCAGAGTTTTGCCATCCGCAGCGCATCTTTCCGGCGCAGCATGAACAGATCCTAGTTCCGTTGTTCGGCCATGTCCGACGTTGAACGGTTTTCGGGATGCAACTCCGAGTAGAAGGATCGCAGCTTGATCAGCTCCTGGGCGACTTCCGGCGGAAAGCCCGTGCGGTTTCCGCGGCGATCGACAACCAGCGACTCCAGATATTCTTCGCAGCGGCCGACGCGCCGCCAGAGATCGGCGATGCTGTTCGCGATGCGCGGAAACCGTCGCACCAGCGCCATCGGGCGCACGGCTTCAGGCAGATTTGCCATCCACGCCACCGTCGAGTTCAACAGTACGTTGTTCTTCTGGTAGGTGCGAAGCCTGATCCAAGAGCGGTCGCCGGCCTGTCCGCGTTGCCCGTCAAGCTCGCGACGGGAATCGATGACGAAAACCTTTTCTGACTCGAAAGACTTCATGGACAAACTCCCGATGCCACGAGGCGCGCGGACACCCGTCCGCCCATGAAGGCTTCTCAAGCAATCGACGTGCCTGCATCCGGCGTTACCGCGAGGCCGGCAATCGAGGTCTGACTGAAACTATCTGTAGCCCACGCCGCCTTCGGCGATCCGGGGCAGGAAGCCGAACGCCCTGCCGCGGAAACGCCAGCGCGACATCCGCGATCAGCGCTTGGTCCCCGTGATTCGCGCAAAGTCGTTCATCACCTTCTGCATCGATTCGAACGCGGAGCCACCCGACGACATGACGCCCTGCATCGCCTGCACGACGTTCTGCATCTTCGTCATGTCCGGCATCATGGCCATCGCGGCCTTCGCCTGCTTCACACCGGGCACGCCCGCCATCTGGTCTTCCATCAGCGTGAACAGGCGCTTCTGGATCTCGACGACCAATTCGAACATCTGGCCCCAGTAGGCCATCGACCTTTCGACCGCTTCCTGCGTCACGCTCTGACCGGCGGCCATCAACGCAGGCACGTCGCCCGCTTCCGCCGCGTGGCGCGCCGCCTTCTTCTGGATCGTCCGCGCCGTTTCCTCACCCTCGAACTGCAGCCGGCGCATCTTCGCGGTGCTTTCGATCGCCGCGTCGATGACCTCGAGCGCGAGCCGCGCGTTCGCGCGATAGAGCTCGAACGCCTGCTCAGGTGTCAGCGTTTTCGCGTACTCGGCGAGCTTTGTCGCGTCCGGCATTGCGAACATGCTTGGGGCTTTCGATGTGGATTTCGCGGCAGGCCTGGTATCTTTCGCTTCCGATTTTTTTGGGGCTGCGGACTTCGGCTTCGATTTTGTTGCCATGTTGAAACTCCTTGGTTGCGGCGTTGGTGGGACAAAGAATCGCTCGTGCGCATCGACTTCGCGGCAGCGGTCTCGCTACATATGGCGTCCCGAACGGACATTTCGGCGGCCCGGGGATGCGCCAACCGTTCATTGCACGCTCTCAGAGGCCCGGCGTCAACACCGCGGCACCGGCGATGGCGCCAGCGCGGAGCCTTGCAAGCGCTTCGTTGGCGCCGGCAAGCGGGTACGGTTCGACGTGGACGGTCAAGGGAATCGCGGCGGCCAAGGCAAGAAACTCGTCGCCGTCGCGCCGCGTGAGGTTCGCCACCGAGCGCAGGCTGCGCTCGCCCCACAGCAGGCGGTAGGGCATTGCCGGAATGTCGCTCATGTGGATGCCCGCGCACACCACGGTGCCGCCGCGCGCGGTCGCCGAGAGCGCGGCAGGAACCAGCGGGCCGGCCGGCGCGAAGATCAGTGCGGCATCGAGCGTTTGCGGCGGCGTTTCGCCGCTGCCGCCCGCCCAATGCACGCCGATGTTCGTTGCGAACGCTTGCGCGTCGTGGTCGCCGGGCCGCGTGAAGGCAAACACCGTCCGTCCCTGCGCGAGGGCGATCTGGGCCACGAGATGCGCGGCCGCGCCGAAACCATAGAGACCGAGCGTGCGCGCGTCTCCGGCCATCCTGTAGGCGCGATAGCCGATCAGCCCGGCGCAGAGAAGCGGTGCCGCATGCAAATCGTCGTAATTGTCGGGCAACCGAAAGACATAGCGGGCGTCGGCAATCGCGTATTCCGCATAGCCACCGTCGCGCTGGTATCCGGTGAAACGTGCGTCCGCGCACAGGTTCTCTCGGCCGGAAGCGCAGTAGCCGCAATGTCCGCAGGTGTAGCCGAGCCACGGCACGCCGACTCGCGCTCCGATCGCGGGTTCGTCGACGCCTGGTCCATGCGCGGTGATCACGCCGGCAATCTCGTGGCCCGGAATCACCGGCATCATCGCGCCCGGCAACTCGCCGTCGACGAGATGCAGGTCGGTGCGGCAGACGCCACAAGCGCGTACCAGGACCTGCACCTGCCCCGGCCCGGGTTCGGGACGCGGCAACGCCCGCGGTACGAGCGGGCGCCCAACGCGTTCGCACACCATAGCGCGCATCGTCTCCATCGCGGCGCGGTCCCCAATCGGTCGAAAGCGGATGTTAGCAGCTGTCCGATACATGGCTCGATGCGCGTCGACGGAGCATCGCTGAAGGTGGTGGGCAACACACGCTCGGATCCATCGGATGGATAGCGGCCGCAAGTTCCGGCGCGGGCGCATGCGACAATGCGCGACAGGACACCGATGAGCACTCCGATTCTGCTGGTCGCTACGGCAACGCAGTGGTTGGGCGCTGCGCGGATCCCGAGGCCGCTCGTCGAGGCCGGGTTCGAGGTCGCGCTGCTTGCCCCGAAAAATTCGCTGGCCGAAAAGAGCCGGTTCGTCGGCCGGGTCGGCCATCTGCCGGACAACGCGACTCCCAGGGAATGGCTGTATGCGCTTGCGGCGATGGTCAAGGCATCGTCGCCCCGAATAATCATTCCTTGCGACGACATGGCGGTGCGACTGCTGCAGACGCTGGTGCTTTCGCCGCCGCAATACCTGCAGCCCGCGCTGCACCTCGAGCTCGCTGCGCTGATTCGCGAGTCGCTGGGTGAGCCGCAGGGATACCGCGCAAGCATCGACAAGGCGCTGCTCCCGGCCGCCGCCGAAGCGCTCGGCGTCCGGGTCGCACCGTATGCGCCGATTGCCGAACTGGCGGATGCGGAGGCGTTCGCTGCAGCCCAGTCCTACCCGGTAGTGCTGAAGCGCAGCTATTCGACAGCCGGCGACGGAGTTGCAATCTGTGGCGATCGGGCCGAGCTCGGACGCGCTTTCGCCGAGCTGACCCGCACAGGAGCGCACGACCTGGAAGGCGCCCGCGGCGGTGGTCTGCTGGCACAGGCGCACGTCGACGGACGCATTGCGTACTATCCGGCCTCGGCATGGAAAGGCGTGCTGCTGACAGGCTACGCGGCAGAAAAACTCGTCGGGAATCCGGAACCCAAGGGACCGGCTACGGTGAATCGTTATCACCGGTCGCCGCCGCTGCGCGAAATCGCCGTGAAAATCGCCGCGGGGTTCGGAATGAGCGGATTGTTCTCGCTCGAATGCATCGTCGACGCGCACAGCGGTGTCCCGTGCCTGCTCGAGATCAACCGCCGGGTCGTGCCCAATGCCCACCGCGGGAGTTCGTTCAACGTCGACTGTTGCGCCGCGCTCTTTGCCGCGGTTCATGGAAAGCCCCTGGCAACGCGCGCGGATTTCGACGAGGGCGAGGAATACATCGGCGTCCACTTTCCCCAGGAATGGCTACGCGATCCAGGAAGCCTTTGGCTTCGCGACCATCCGGTGGATGTCCCTTGGGAAGAGCCGGAGCTGATCGAGGCGATGCTCGCGTTGCGACAGCAGCGATGACCTGGGATTCGAAACGGCTTTGGCGAACGCTCCCCGGGCTCGCCGTTCTTGCGATGGGCCTCGCCATTCCCTTCGATTCAGTCGCCGGGGCCACGGACGCGCGGTATCCCAGCCGGCCGATACGGCTGATCGTGGCTTTCTCCGCGGGCGGCGTGATGGATACCGTGGCGCGCACGATCGGCGAACGGCTCGAGGACGCGCTCGGACAACCGGTGGTAGTCGAAAATCGCCCCGGCGCCTCGGGCAACATCGCGAGCGACCTTGTCGCGAAGGCGACCCCCGATGGTTACACGCTGCTGGTCGCGGCGAACGCCATCACCGTGCTTCCGAGCACGCACGGCGCGCGAGCGATCGATCCCGTCATCACTCTTGCGCCGATCACGAAGCTGGCGACGCAACCGGTGCTGATCGCGATCCACCCGGCGCTCCGCGTCAATTCGCTCCCCGAGCTGATCGCCCTTGCACAACGCACACCGGAAAAGCTGGCCTACGCGACAGCGGGGGTCGGAACGACGGACCACCTCGCCGCCGAGATGCTGTGGACCCGCGCCGGCGTCGAGGCGCTGCACGTGCCGTACACGACCACCGGTCAAGAGATCAAGGACCTTCTGGCCGGCGAGGTGCGCATCTCGTTCATCCTGCTCGGATCCGTGGCGCCTTATCTGCGAAGCGGTCAACTCAAGGCGCTCGCGTTGACCGGCCGCCAGCGCGTCGCGGCGATTCCCGGCGTGCCGACGGTCGCCGAATCCGGCTTTCCCGGCTTCGAAGTCATGTCCTGGTACGGCCTGCTGGCGCCGGCGGGCACCCCCAAGGACATCGTCGATGCGCTGCAGCGGGAAGTCGCGCGCATCCTGCAATTGCCCGACGTCCGCGAACGATTCGCCACGCTGGGCCTGGAACCGGTCGGCAGCACGCCCGCGCAGTTCGGGGACGAGATCAGGGCATTGGTCAGGTTCTGGCCGCCGGTCGTCAAGGCGGCGGGCATACCGACCGAGTGACTGCGGGGCTGCTTCGTGGCATCGACGCGTGCGTCGAGCCTCCGCCCCTGCAGGATTCTCCGGGGTTGACAGCCAGGCGCTACCGTCTATAATCCTTGTACCGCATATCCATACGGTTATCGAGCGTGCCGGGTTCCGGCTTCGATCCGAAAGCTGCCGAGTGATTTCCTCCATGTCGCCACTTGCGCTCACCGCCCGCCAGCAGAAAGTCCTCGACTGGATCCGCCGGCACCTCGAGTCTACGGGCATGCCGCCCACGCGCGCCGAAATTGCGGCGGGCCTCGGTTTCAGCACGGCGAGCTCGGCCGAAGACCATCTGCGCGCGCTCGCCAGAAAGGGCGCGCTCGAGCTCACGCCCGGCGCATCGCGCGGACTGCGGTTGAAGGAGATGCCGGAGCTCCCGGGCACAGGCCTGCCGCTGGTGGGACGCGTCGCCGCCGGCAACCCGATTCTCGCGGCTGAGCACATCGAGGCGCACGTGCGGCTCGATCCCGCGTTGTTCGCGCCGCGCGCCGACTACCTGTTGCGCGTACGCGGCCAGAGCATGAAGGACGCCGGCATCCTCGACGGCGACCTCCTCGTCGTGCATCGGACCACCGACGCCCGCTCGGGGCAGATCGTCGTCGCGCGGCTCTCCGGGCGGGGAGGCGACGAGGTCACGGTGAAGCGCCTGAAGCGTCGCGGCGGGCAGTTGCTGCTCGTCGCCGAGAATCCGGATTTCGCGCCGATCGTCGTCGATCCGAAGAAGGCCCCGCTCGCGATCGAGGGCGTGGCCGTCGGGCTCGTGCGTAGCGGCAAGGGCTGGTGAGTGCTGAAGAAAACCGAAGACCCACGAACAGGGGCCACGATGTACACGCTCTATGGCAAGAAAGGCTCGGGCTCGGCCTCGGCGCAAGCCGCGCTCCGAATCATCGGCGCGCCTTTCCGCATCGTCGAGACTGCGTCGTGGGAGCAGAACGACGCATTCGCCGAACTCCTGAAAGTGAACCCGCTCGGGCAGATCCCGACGCTCGTACTGCCCGATGGCAGCGTGCTCACCGAAAGCGCCGCGATCCTCATCCACCTCGGCAGCGCGCATCCGGAAAGCGGGCTCCTGCCGCGCGACAGCCCGGCGCGGGCACAGGCGATCCGCGGGCTCGTGTTTATCGCGGCCAATTGCTATGCCGCCATCAGCGTCATCGATTTCCCCGAGCGCTGGTGCGAGGACGCCGACGAAGCGACGTTGCAGCGCATCTGCGCCGGTACGCGCGCACGCCTGCACAGGCACTGGGAAATGTTCGCCGATCTCTTTCCGGCGCACCCGTACCTCGGCGGGGAGGCGATCGGCGCGCTCGATCTGCTCGCCGCCGTCGTGTCGAAATGGTCGGGGACGCGACTGCATCTGCAGCAGGCGCGTCCGGCGTTTCATGAAACCCTGCTGCGCATCGAAGCGCATCCGAAAGTGACCCCGGTGTTCGCGGAGCACTGGCCGGCCACCTAGGGCCTAATACACCGGCGGAGCAAGCCGCCCCTTCCCCAGCGCTCCGCACGGCCCATCCACCGCAATCGTTGAAGGAGGCAACATCATGGCCGTAAAACCGATTCCCGATGGCTATCACTCGGTGACTCCTTATCTCATCCTCGACGACGCCGCGCGCGCGCTCGAGTTCTACAAGAAGGCACTCTCCGCCGTCGAGTTGATGCGCATGCCTGCTCCCGACGGCAAGATCGGCCACGCCGAGATCAGGATCGGCAACTCGCCGATCATGCTCGCCGACGAATCGCCGGCGATGGGCGCGCGCAGCGCACGCACGATCGGCGGTTCGCCGATTTCGCTGATGGTCTACGTCGAGGACGTCGACGCGCGGGTCGCGCAGGCGGTCGCCGCCGGCGCGAAGCTCACGCGGCCGGTCGCGAACCAGTTCTACGGCGACCGCACCGGCGGGATCGAGGATCCGTTCGGCTACCACTGGTACCTTGCCACTCACGTCGAAGACGTTCCGCCGGATGAGCTCGAGAGGCGCGCGGCGAAGGCGATGGAGGGAGCGGGTCCGGATTGAAGGATGGGGTCAGCCATGCACCCCGAATCCCATGAATCCCGCCCTCGCTGTCGTGCTGTCGAACCCCGCGATCTGGCGCGGCGGCGACTGCGCGCCCGAACCCGCCGCGCTGTCGTCCGGCTTTCCCGCGCTCGACGCGGTGCTTCCCGGCCGCGGCTGGCCGGGAGGTGCATTGACCGAGATCGTGCTCGAACGCGAAGGCATCGGCGAAATCCGTCTCACGCTGCCGGCGCTCGCGCGATTGCAGGCGCAGGGCCGCGACGTCGTCTGGATTGCGCCGCCCCATGTGCCGTACGCACCGGCGTTGGCCGGCGCGGGACTCGATCTCGCGCGGCTTCTCGTCGTTCGCTGCGGGAGTCCCGCGGAGCAGCTATGGGCATACGAGCAGGCGCTGCGTGCACCCGAGTGCGGCGCCGCGTTCGCGTGGCTCGGCCAGCACGACGACCGTGTCATGCGGAGGCTCGCGGTCGCTGCGCGCGAAGGCCGCACCTGGGGCGTGCTGTGGCGGCGCCCCGGCCAGCGTGCCGTCGCCGCCACCGCATCGTTACGGCTGGCCCTGGCGCCGCACGAGGGCCGGCTCGCGGTCCGGGTGCTGAAACGCCGCGGCGGAGATCTCGCGCAACCGGTCTTCGTCGACGTGGATGAACACGGGATCCGCATCACATTTCGTCCGGGAACGCCTCAATCAATGTACTAGGAGTTCCGAACCCCATGCCGCTTTCCCCTCTCGCTCATCACTTCTTCACGATGGCCTGCAACAATGCATGGGCGAACCATCGGCTGCTCACCGCGTGCAGCCGGCTGTCGCAAGCAGACTTCGTCGCCACGCGGACGAGTTTTTTCCCTTCGCTCAAGGCAACGCTCAATCACATCCTCACCGTCGATTGGTATTACGTCGACGCGCTGGAACGGGCCTTTCGCCGCGAGCCGCCCAATACCGAGCCGGATCGCTTCTTCACACCCGAGGAACCGTTCGAGACGTGCGCGGCGTTGCAGCAGGCACAGCAAGCGACGGACCGCCGGCTGATCGACGCATGTGCAGCCCTGACCGAAGCGCAACTCGAAATGCCGGTTCCGGTGCAGCGCCGCGTCGGGATCGAAACCGAGAGCGCCACGCGGCTCCTCGCGCACCTGTTCCAGCACCAGATCCACCATCGCGGGCAGGCGCATGCGATGCTCGCCGGCACGCCGGTCAAACCTCCGCAGCTCGACGAATTCTTCTGCGCGAACGAAGCCCGCCTGCGCGCCGCGGAACTCTCCGAGCTCGGTCTCTCGGAGGCGGCGATCTGGGAACCGCCGGCCCGATGAGAGCGGCCATCCCCGCACTACGCCATGCTCTGGGCATGCCTGCTCCTGCCATCGCTGTCGCTCGACGTCTTCGCACGGGCGACCTCGCCCGCTGATGCGGCAAAACCGTTCGCGGTGGCGACCGGCGGGCGCACGCCGCGCATCGTCAGCGCGAATGCCGGCGCGCACGATGCAGGAATTCGCTCGGGGCAACTCGTCTCCGCGTCGCTCGCGCTCTCGCCGGACCTCATGCTGCGCGACCGTGACCCCGATGCCGAAGCCACGGCGCTCGCGGCCGTTGCGACGTGGGCGACGCAGTTCACGCCGGCCGTTACTCTCGCGCCACCCCACGCGGTGCTCGTGGAGATCGGCGGCAGCTTGCGGCTCTTCGATGGCCTGCCAAAGCTGACGGCGCGGCTTTCCTGCGGCGTGCACAAACTCGGTTACACGATGCGGCTAGCACTCGCCCCCACACCTGCCGCCGCGCTGCTGTTTGCGCGCGCCGGCAGCGGAGGTGCGCTTGCACCCCTGCCGCTCTCCCTCACCGATGCCGATCCCGCTATCATCGCCATGCTCGCCGCCGCGGGCATCACGACCTTCGGACAGGCGTGCGCGTTACCGCGCGCGGCGCTGATGCGGCGCGTTGGTGCAGACTTCATCACTTTCCTCGACCGCGTCCGGGGCCTTGCCCATGATCCACGGCCGCCGTTCGTCCCGCCGCCGCGCTATACGGGAAAGATCGACCTGCCGGCGCCGGTGGAAAATGTCGAGGCGCTCGCGTTCGCGGTGAACCGGCTCGTCCACGAGCTGGCGGGATGGCTGTCCGGCCGCGGACTCGGCGTCGTCGAAATGTCGCTCGCGCTCGCGCATGAACGTTACGTCGGTGTGAAGACCGGCGTACCTGCCACGGGCATCCGCTTCGCGCTCGCCGCGCCGGCGCGCGAACCCGCGCATCTCGTCGCGGTACTGCGCGAGCGACTCGCACGCGTCGCACTGCCGGCGGCGGTCGAGACGATCACGCTCGCGAGCCTCGCGACCAGTCCGCTCGCCGGTCACAATCTCGGATTGCTTCCAGGCGACGACACAGCTGCGACCGTGCCGCTGCTCGACCGATTGCGCGCACGCCTGGGCGAGGACGCGGTGACGCTCGTCGCGTCGCATGCCGAGCACCGGCCCGAGTACGCGTGGCGCGCAAGCAGGGCCGGACTCGACTTTTTCGTGGACTCGGCAGGAAGAAGCGCGAGAGCGAGAAAAATCGAGTCCGGCCCCGTTTTCGCTTTTGCGGCACCGCGCCCGGTCTGGCTGCTCGCCGAGCCGGAGCCGCTCGGTCATCTCATCGAGGCACGGCCGTGGGTGCTGAAAGACGGGCCGGAAAGGATCGAGTCCGGCTGGTGGGACGGCGTCGACGTGCGTCGCGATTACTTCGTCGCCGAAAATCCGCGCGGCGAGACGGCCTGGATCTATCGCGACCACCACTACGGGATCGACGACGGCGAATGGTTCGTGCACGGCTTGTTTGCATGAAGATGGGGACAGACACCCCCATCCCGAAACGTTGCGAACGAAGCCCAAGCAAGAAAGCCTAGCCTGTATTCCGGCTCAGATCCCCGCGAACCACTGATAGCCCTGGTCTTCCCAGTAGCCGCCCTTTCCGCCGGCGATCTTCTCGAAACTTTCGACGAGCTCGATCCGCATCACGTACTTCGCGTGCTTGTAGCCCAACTGACGCTCGACCCGCAGCCGGATCGGCGCACCGTTGGCAATGGGAAGCACGGCGTCGTTCAACTCGTAGGCGAGGATCGTCTGCGGGTGAAACGCGTCCTCGAGATCGATGCTTTCGTAGTACGGGCTGGTACCGTCGTCTTCCATCGGGTCGGCGCAATGGAACATCACGAAGCGCGCTTCGGGCTTGGGCCGAACCGTCTCGAGCACCGCGCTCAACCGCGCGCCCTTCCATTTGCCGATCGCGCTCCAGCCTTCGACGCAATCGTGTCGCGTGATCTGCGTCCTGCTCGGCAGCGCGCGAAGCTCGACCAGCGAGAAACTCGCGGGCTGCGCCACCAGTCCGCCCACTTCGAGCCGGTAGTCCGCAAACGCGCTTTCCGCGAGCGTCCGGTATTCGTCGCTGTCCGGCTCCGACGTTCCGTTGCTGCGAAACGTCGGCGAGCGGTCGGCCTCCGTGAATTCCTGCGCCATCGACTTGCGCGATGTGACCGCACGCGACACCACCGCGCTGGCAGTCTCGCCGGCGCTCAGCACCTTGGGAAACCACTCGCTCTGGGACAGCCGCTCGCAGCCGCCGACGAAGAGCGTACCCACCGCGCCGATCGTGCGCGCCAGAAACCGCCGTCGTGTTTCACGCGTTTCGTTCATGCGTTGCCTCCGTCGTGATGCGATAGCGGCCCGTGACCATCGACCGCACGTGGTTCCATAGTCCCGAAACGACGACCTCGAACACGTGGATCAGCACGAACGCGACGAGCAGCCACGCGACGACGAAATGGATCGTCCGCGCCGACTGCCGGCCGCCGAAGACATCGACCCACCCGGGAAGCACCGAATCCATCCACGGCGACATCGCCAGTCCCATCAGGATGATGAGAGGGAGCAGGACGAAGATCACCGAGAGATACGCGAGTTTCTGGAGCACGTTGTAGCGCTTCGCCGCCTCACCCGTCGGGTGCCGGAACCGGAGGTGATCCCTGAGCGATCGACCGAACGAGCGCCAGTCGCTCCGATCAGGCGCGAGGTCCCGCGACAGGTGCCGACTTGCAGCCGAATAGGCGACGTAGGCGAAGCCGTTGATGAGCAACACCCAGGCGAAGAAGAAATGCCAGGAGCGCGCGAGCGAGAGCCACTGGTTGTCGGGAATGGTCGCCCACCACGGAAATCCGCGCGCCCGGAACTCGCCGTTGGGCGCCTTCGATACGCCAAGCACGCCGGTCGTCGAGAATTCACGCCCCAGGATACGCGTGACGCCGACCATCCCGAGCTCGCCGCCCTCCTTGGCATGAATCTCCAGAATCGGCGAGGCACCGGTATACGATGACTTGCCCCAGTACAACGCCGGATGCGAGTTGAAGATCGAGAGCCCGCTCATCAGCAGGATCGTGAGCGCGACGACATTCGTCCAGTGCATGAGCCGCACCGGGAGCGTATGACGGTAGTACAGATAGCCTTTCTTGCCTGGTAGTTCGGCAGCGGCGCTCGCCATTTCCCCCTCCGGTCAGGTGTGGCCGATTGGTCGCGTGCCACGGGGGTGAACTTACGTTGGCCAGGTAATTTCTATTCAGATCAAGTAAATGCCAATGCGTCTTCATGCGTGACGTGAAGTCGTCCCAAGGGAGGACGAAGGGCCACGGGAGCCGGCGCAGTCCGCATCTTACCGGCGTTCGCGAACGAAGGCCGGCGAGCACCGATCCCTTCCGTGGCCTCTTCCCGGACGGCGCCGTATACCGTATATTTATACGGCCTACCGAATGCGGCCCGGCAGCCTTCGCGCCTGTCCGAAACGCAACGCTCCGATGCTTCCCGACTACGCCGAACTGCATTGCCTGTCGAATTTTTCGTTCCTGCGCGGCGCGTCGCACCCGGACGAACTGGTCGAGCGCGCAAAGGCGCTGGGCTATTCCGCGCTTGCAATCACCGACGAATGTTCGTTCTCGGGCATCGTCCGCGCGCATCTGGCGGCAAAGGACGCCGGCCTCCCGCTCGTCATCGGCAGCGAGGTCACGCTCGTCGACGGCACGAGACTCGTGCTGCTCGTCACCGACCGCGCGAGCTACGGCAACCTGTCGCAATTGATCACGCGCGGGCGGCGCAACGCGGCGAAGGGCAGCTACATGCTTTCCCGCGACGACATCGCGGCGTTCGCGGACGGCCTGCTCGCGCTGTGGATACCGCCGGATCCCTCACTGCGGAAATTCGGCTCGGACCCGGCTTCCGCGAAGCCCCGGCATGGGAATGCCTCTGACGAAAAGTCGAGCGCGGCCCTGCTTTCCACCGCGCGCTGGGTCGCCGCCGCCTTTCCCGGCCGCGCGTGGCTCGCCGTCGAGCTCTTCGCCCGCGCCGGCGACCGCGCCCGACTCGCACGCTGCGTAGCGCTCGCGCACGAGGCCGACCTGCCACAGGCCGCTGCCGGCGACGTTCACATGCACGTCCGGGCGCGGCGTGCGTTGCAGGATACGGTCACGGCGATCCGCGCGAAAAAGTCGCTCGCCGAATGCGGGTACGCGCTCCATCCGAACGGCGAGCGACACCTGCGGTCGCGCGCGCGGCTGGCGACGATCTATCCGGCGGCATTGCTCGCGGAGACCGTGACCATCGCGCGGCGCTGCAGGTTTTCGCTCGACGAACTGCGCTACGAGTACCCGGAGGAGATCGTGCCGCCCGGGGAGACGCCGGCCTCGCATCTGCGCAAGCTGGTCGAGGAAGGATTGGCACGCCGGTACGGCAAAGCAGAGTTGGACCCGACTTTGCCTGGAAAGCCCCGGTCTGGGGCTGCATCCGACAAGAAATCGAGTCCGACGCTTCCCGCGGAATCGAGCCCGACCCCGCTTCGCATCCCCCACGATGTCCGCGCGCTGATCGAGCACGAACTCGCGCTGATCGCGGAACTCGGATACGAACCCTATTTCCTCACCGTCCACGATATCGTCGCGTACGCGCGCTCGCAGGGAATCCTCTGCCAGGGCCGCGGCTCGGCGGCCAACTCGGCGGTCTGCTATGCGCTCGGCATCACCGAGGTCGACCCGGCGCGAATGAACATGCTGTTCGAGCGCTTCGTCTCGAAGGAGCGGAACGAACCGCCCGACATCGACGTCGACTTCGAGCACCAGCGGCGCGAGGAGGTGATGCAGTACGTGTACGCGAAATACGGCCGCGACCGCGCGGCGCTCGCGGCCACGCTCATCACCTACCGTCCGAGGAGCGCGGCGCGTGACGTCGGCCGTGCGCTCGGTCTCGACCTCGCGCAGATCGACCGGCTTGCGGGCGCGTTCGCCTGGTGGGACGGCCGCGTCGATGTGCCCGAACGGATCCGCGAAGCGGGCTTCGAGCCCGACAACCCGGTGATCGTCCGGCTGATTGCGCTCACCGACGAACTGTTGGGCTTCCCGCGGCACCTGTCGCAGCACGTCGGCGGCTTCGTCATCGCGCGCGACCTGCTCGAGCGCATGGTGCCGATCGAGAACGCGGCGATGGCCGATCGCACCGTCCTTCAGTGGGACAAGGACGATCTCGACGCGCTGGGATTGCTGAAGGTCGATTGTCTGGCGCTCGGAATGCTGTCGGCGATCCGGCGGACGCTCGAGATGGTGTCGCAGCATCAGGGCCGCGAACTCCGGATGCAGGATATTCCGGCCGAGGATCCCGAGGTCTACGCGATGTGCCAGCGCGCCGACACCATCGGCGTGTTCCAGATCGAGTCGCGCGCGCAGCAGGCGATGCTGCCGCGGCTGAAACCCGCGAGCTTCTACGATCTGGTGATCGAAGTGGCGATCGTCCGGCCGGGGCCGATCCAAGGCGGGATGGTGCACCCTTACCTGCGCCGGCGGCAGGGCCTGGAGCCCATCACGTATCCCAGCGACGCGGTGAAGAACGTGCTCGCGCGCACCCTCGGCGTGCCGATCTTCCAGGAGCAGGTGATGCAGCTCGCGATCGTCGCGGCAGGGTTCACGCCAGGCGAAGCGGACTATCTGCGGCGCTCGATGGCGGCGTGGCGGCGCAAGGGTGGACTCGAGAAGTTCGAACAGCGGCTGATCGACGGGATGAGCGCGCGCGGCTATGCGGAAGCATTCGCGCGGCAGATCTACCAGCAGATCCTCGGCTTCGGCGAGTACGGATTTCCGGAATCGCACTCGGCGTCGTTCGCGTTGCTCGTCTACGTGTCGGCGTGGTTGAAGCGTTACGAGCCGGCGGCGTTCTGCGGCGCGCTGCTCAACTCGCTGCCGATGGGCTTCTACGGGCCGTCGCAGCTCGTGCAGGACGCGCGCCGGCACGGCGTCGACGTGCAGCCGGTGGATGTGATGGTGAGCGAGTGGGATTGCACGCTGGAGAAAGCGGGGCCGGCCTTGCGGCTGGGCCTTCGCCTCGTTGCCGGACTCTCGGAAGCCGGCGCGCACCGGATCGTCGAAGCGCGGCGCGCACAGCCGTTCGCGAGTGTGGCCGATCTCGCGCACCGCGCGGAGCTCGACCGCCGTGACCTCGCCTGCGTTGCCGAGGCTGGCGCGCTCGCGGCACTCGCCGGCCATCGCCACGACGCAGCGTGGGACGTTGCCGGCGTCGAAAGATTGCCGCCGCTCATCGCGGACAGCACCTTCGAGGAAGCGGACCCTGCGCTGCCGCCGCCAACCGAAGGGCAGGACATCGTCGCCGATTACCGGACACTCTCGCTCACGCTGCGGCGGCACCCGCTCGCGCTGCTGCGCAAGACGTTGCAGCGGCGGCGCCTTGCGACGGCGGCCGAGATCGCGCAGGCGCCGCCGGGCCGCATCATCCGCACGGCGGGAATCGTCATCGGCCGGCAGCGGCCCGACACCACGAGCGGCGTGGTCTTTGTCACGCTCGAAGATGAAACCGGCGCCACCAACGTGATCGTCTGGCGCGATGTCGGCGACCGCCAGCGCCGCGAACTGCTCGGCGCAAAGCTCCTCGCCGTCTTCGGCAAGGTGGAGCGCGAGGGGCAGGTCGTCCACGTGATCGCCGGGCGGCTGGCCGACCTCTCGTCACTCCTCGGGAACCTGCAGACCCATTCCCGGGACTTTCATTAACGGTTACCAGCGCCGCATAAAAGCATACGAACGCGCGCATCGACGCAATAACTGCTCGCGTTCGAACGTCGCCGATGGCGACGCTCAACGCTCGCCCGCATGCTACCGCGCCCCTTGGTCCGCCTACCGTTACGCGTTGGCCCTCAAACTCGCGGCCGTTTTCCGCTGCCTTGTGCCCGACCCTGTGTAAGATTCGCTGCACAGGCACGTAGACGGAGCGTATGGCCAAGCCCGAATTCGACATCGTGGTGATCGGCGGCGGCGCGGGTGGGCTGGTTGTTGCCGCCGGCGGTGCCGCGCTCGGCGCCAAGGTCGCCATCGTCGAAAACCATCGGCTGGGTGGCGACTGCCTGTGGTACGGCTGCGTTCCGTCTAAGACATTGATCAAGTCCGCGCGCGTCGCGCATCAGATGCGACACGCCGACCGCTGGGCGCTCACGCCCTCCCATTCGCGGCCCGACCTCGCACAGGTGATGGAACGCGTTGCCGGCGTCATCGCGGGCATCGAGCCGAACGACAGTCACGAACGCTTTCGCGGACTCGGCGTCGACGTCATATTCGGCGACGGCAAGTTCGTGGCGCCCGACGCTTTCGACGTGATTGGACGCCGCCTCACCGCGAAGACATTCGTCATCGCGACCGGGTCAAGGCCTGCGGTGCCGCGTCTCCCTGGCATCGAAGCGACGCCTTACCTCACCAACGAGACCGTGTTCAACCTTCGCGAGCCAGTGCCGTCGTTGGTGGTGATCGGGGCCGGACCCGTCGGCAGCGAAATGGCCCAGGCCTTCCGCCGGCTGGGTAGCGAGGTCACGGTCATCGACGTCGCATCGCAGATCCTCCCGCGCGAGGACGCCGACCTTGCCGCGGTCGTCTTGAGGCAACTCGGTGCGGAAGGCGTGCGCCACTATCTCGGTGCGTCGATTCTCGGGTTGGAGGGGCGCAAGGGCGACGTGCGCGTCACCGTGCGCACGGCCGACGGGACCGCGGCCGTGCTCGTCGGATCGCATCTGTTGCTCGCCGCGGGTCGCGCCGCGAACGTAGAAGTGCTCGGACTCGATGCGGCGGGCGTCGAGCTCGACCAGGGCCGCATCGTCGTCGATGGCGGATTGCGCACGACGAACCGGAACATCTACGTGATCGGGGACGCCGCCGGAGGGAATCAGTTCACGCACATGGCCGAGCACCACGCAGGCATCCTTCTGCGGCGGGCAATCTTCCGGATGCAGTGGGCGAAGCCTTCGCCGGTCGTGCCGTGGTGCACCTACACGGATCCCGAGCTCGCGCGCGTCGGCCTGTCCGAGGCCGAAGCGAGGAAGCGCGGTATCGTACATCGCGTCTACCGGTTCGCGTTCGACGAGATCGACCGCGCGCGCGCCGAGGCCGAAACCGAAGGCTTCGCCAAGATCGTGACCGGTCCGAATGGCAAACTGCTCGGCGCTGCGATCGTCGGTCCCCACGCCGGCGAACTCATCCCGGAATACGTGCTTGCGCTGTCGAAAGGGATGAACGCGAAGGACCTGACCGGCGTCATCCACGCGTATCCGACTCTCGCGCAGATCAACCGGCGAGTCGCGGATCAGCGGATGAAGGAAGCGCTGACGCCGTCGTCGAAGAGGTGGATACAGCGACTCTTCGGCCTGCAAGGAGCGCGATGATGAGTGCCGAACCCGGCGCGCCGCCGACCACCCACGCGACTCACTGGGGCAAGCTCGCACTGCTCGCGACGTTCGTGACGGCGCTCGTCATCTTCGTCGCGCTCGGCGGGCAGCGCTACCTTGATCTCGACACCGTCAAGGCGAACCGCGATGCATTGCTCGGTTTCACCCAGGATCATTTCGCCGGCGCACTCGCAATCGCATTCATCATCTACGCGGCGGCGACAGCGTTCAGCCTGCCGGGCGGGCTCGTTCTCTCGTTGGTGATGGGCTTCATTTTCGGCCGCTGGGTCGGCACAGTCCTCGTGGTGTCCGCGGCGACCGTCGGTGCCGCGCTCGTCTTTTCGGCGGCCCGCTATCTCCTCGCCGACGCGGCACGCCGGCGCATGGGTGCGCTCGGCGAGAAGATCAGTGCCGGGTTCACCGAGAACGGGTTCAACTACCTGCTGTTTCTCCGCCTCGTCCCCCTCTTCCCGTTCTTCCTCGTGAATCTGGCGCCGGCGTTCACCAGCATCAGCCTGCGCACGTTCGTGCTGGCGACGCTGATCGGAATCATTCCGGGGTCGTTCGTCTATGTCAATCTCGGACGGACGCTCGGCCGGATCGATTCGCTGTCGGGTCTCGTCTCGACCGAAACCATCGGCGCCTTCGTGCTGCTCGGTCTCCTGTCGCTGCTGCCCGTGCTCCTCAAGAAGCTCCGGTCATCGCAAGTGGAGAAGGCATGAATCGCCCCGTTGAAAAAAGGCTGACACGGCCGACGGTAGCGTTCTCGCCGCGCCAACTCGAGGTTCGGACCAGTTGTGAAGCGATCCGGCGGCCGGTTGAGCGCGTTGTCGCCCGAAGTTAGACTCTCGTCGTCATCATCCCATCCACTTCACGGTGCCCGATGCACGCGACGCTGCCGCTGCTCAATACGACCGACTTCCCGCCGATCAACCGCCGTGCGCTCGACACGCTGCAGGTGAACCTTGGCTACCGATGCAATCAGGCGTGTTTCCATTGCCACGTCAACGCCAGCCCGGACCGCAAGGAGATGATGGCGCGCGACACCGTCGACGACGTGCTGCGCGTCCTCCAAACGGGCAGGATCGGTACGCTCGACGTCACGGGTGGCGCCCCGGAGCTCAACCCGCACTTCAGACTCCTCGTGCGCGAGACGCGGGCGCTCGGCATCCGCGTCATCGACCGCTGCAACCTGACGATCCTGAACGAACCCGGCTTCGAGGATCTCGCCCACTTCCTTGCGCGCGAGCGCGTCGAGATCACGGCGTCGCTGCCCTGCTACACGAAGGACAACGTCGACCGCCAGCGAGGTGATCACGTCTTCGAATCGTCGATCCTCGCTCTGCGGAAACTGAATGCTCTGGGCTATGGAATCGACGCGAGCGGCCTCGTGCTGAACCTCGTCTACAACCCGCTCGGCCCCAGTTTACCGCCGCCGCAGGGCCGGCTCGAGGCGGACTACAAGCGCGAGCTTCTCTCGCACTTCGGCGTCGTGTTCAACCGCCTGTTCACGCTCGCCAACATGCCGATCAACCGCTTCGGGTCGACGCTGGTCACGCAGGGCAAGTTCGCGGCCTACATGCAGCTGCTTCATTCGGCACACAATCCGGACAATCTCGATGGCGTCATGTGCCGGTCGCTGGTCTCGGTCGACTATCGCGGCTACCTGTACGACTGTGATTTCAATCAGATGCTCGGCATCCCGGTCGTCGCCGCCGGCAGGGCGCGCCGGCACGTCTCCGAACTCGTGACCGAATCGCTGAACGGCACGCCGATTGCGGTCGCCGACCATTGCTTCGGCTGCACCGCGGGGCAGGGCTCGAGCTGCGGCGGCGCACTCGGATGACTCCGTCGCGGCGGCGACCCATGCGCGTTTCGATCGTCGTACCGGCATGGAACGAGGCGCGAAGCATCGTTGCCACTCTTGTTGGTCTGCAGCCGCTGCGCGCGGCCGGACACGAGGTCATCGTCGTCGACGGTGGCAGTACGGACGCGACGCTCGCATTGGCGACGCCGCTCGCCGACCGCACGTTCGTGGCGCCCAAAGGCCGCGCTTCGCAGATGAACCAAGGCGCGGCCGCGGCCACGGGCGATATTTTGCTCTTCCTTCACGCCGACACGCGGATGCCCGCCGCGGGCGTGGCAAGCCTCCTCCGCGGCACGGATAAATCGGGCCGCCGCTGGGGAAGGTTCGACGTGACGATCGCGGGACATTCGCCAGTATTGAAGTTGATCGGCGCGACGATGAACGCGCGTTCGCGGCTGACTGGCATCGCGACAGGCGACCAGGGGATCTTCGTCGAACGCGCGCTGTTCGGTGCTGTCGGCGGGTATCCGGACCAGCTGCTGATGGAAGACATCGAGCTCTCGAAGCGCTTGAAGCGCGCCAGTGGTGCGCCGCTTTGCCTTCGCGATCGCCTTGTCACGTCGGGCCGGCGCTGGGAGCGTCGGGGACCATGGCGCACGATGGTCACGATGTGGCGTTGGCGCTTTGCCTACTGGCGCGGCGAGGACGTTCGCCGGTTGGCCGCCGAATACCAGGCAGGTTCAGGTGCAAGGCCCGTCACGCTGCAGATCTTCGCCAAGAGTCCGATGCCCGGCGCAGTGAAGACCCGGCTTGCGCGAGCGATCGGCGACGACGAAGCCGCCGCACTATATGTCCGTCTGGTCGACCAGACGCTTGCGACCGCGGTCGCCGCGCGAGCCGCCGGGCTCGTCGACCGCGTCGAGCTGTGGTGCGCACCGGACGTGGATGCCCCTGGATTCATCGCTTGGCGCGATCGCTATGGCGTCGAGTTGAGGTCGCAATCGGGTGACGATCTCGGATCCAGAATGCGAAACGCGCTGAGCGCGGCGGTCACGCAACGGTCGCGAGCAATCCTTGTCGGCACCGACTGTCCCGCGCTCGATCTCACGTATCTTGCGCTTGCCGTCGCCGCACTCGACGATAACGATGCCGTGTTCGGCCCGGTCGAGGATGGCGGGTATGTGCTGGTCGGGCTCGCGCGTCCCGTCGACGCGTTTTCGGGGATACCGTGGAGCACGGCCGATGTCATGGCCGCGACGCGTGCAAGGCTCGCCACGCAGCGCGCGACCTGGCACGAGTTGCCTGTGCTATGGGACGTCGACCGGCCCGCCGATCTCGCTCGATGGGAAGCGCTGGACGCCCATCCGGCACTTGCATCTGCCGTAACGGCAGTCGCCGCATCCGGTAGACCAACGCCGCTCTTGACCGCCTGACCGCGGTCAGGACTGCGATAGCGAATTCTGGCGTCGCCGCGCGGCGGTGGCCTCGCGGCGAATGCGCTCGAGACGTCGGATAGCGCGGTATACTGTCCGCAATTCCACCCCGGCAACGACGAACCGTCGCGTCGCGTTCCGTGGTTTGCATCGCCGACGCTCCAACCCACTCGCGACGCATCGCGGGACACACGATCAATGGCACAACGGAGGCCTCACATGTCGGATTTGCTCAAGTGTTCGGCGCTTGTCGCGGCGATTGCTTCGACAGCTACGTTGACGGGATGCGGCCCGACCAACGCCCAGTTTCTCGCCAGCGAACAGCCGGACGCGATCAATGTAGGCGTGCACCGAGGGCGCTTCGAGATGAACTGTCCGCAAGCGACAGCCTCGGTCCTGTCGAGCGAGGTCGTTCAGCCCGTGATCCAGAACCCGCGTTTCGGCGGCGTGCAACGCGCCGAATTCACGGTTGGCGTCGAGGGCTGCGGACAGCGCGCCACCTACCTCGTCGTCTGTCCGCAGGGCGGCTCCGGCTGCTTCGCCGCCGGCGCACGCAATATCATCCGTTGACGATTGGCGCGATGGCGCGCGAGTGTTCTGTGATGCTCGCGGCGCAAGCACGCGCCGCGACAAGGCAAATTGCGACCCCGAGGGCGACGGTGACGATGCCAATTCGATTTGCCACACTGACCACGGGGACCAGGCGTTCGCTGGCCTCGGCTGCCCTCGCATTTCCTAGACTGCCGAACCAGCCATGAATCTTCACTCAGCGATTTTCTCGATAGCGTGTTGCACGATCGTCGCCGCCACGGCGTTGCCAGCCCCTTCCGTTGCGCAGACTGCCGCCCCCGCCGCAGCCGCGACGCCGGGCCAGATCCCCGCCGACCCATGGCCACGCAAGGTCGATCTTGCGAACGCGTCGGTGCTCGTCTACCAGCCGCAGGTCAACAAATGGGATGGAAACCAGATCGACTTCCGTGCAGCCCTCGCGATTCAGCCAGTGGGCGCGAAGGCGGAAACGTTCGGCGTGATCTTCGCGACCGCACGCACGCAGGTGGACCGCGTCGCGCGGACCGTCGTGTTCGAAAATCTCAAGATCACCAAGACCGACTTTCCGACCTTGCCGAACCGTGGCGCCGCCTACGCGGCGGAGCTCCAGAAGAACATCGCGAACGACGTCCGCACGATCGCGCTCGACCGGCTGACGGCGTCGCTCGCGCTCGCCGGAATCAAGCCGCCCACCGTCGCCGTCCAGAACAACCCGCCGAAGGTGATCGTCAGCTACACGCCGGCGATCCTCGTGCCGATCGACGGCGCGCCGGTGATGAAGCCCGTGCCAGAGCACCGTAACTACCAGCGCGTCATCAATGCGCGCGCCCTCATTGTCCAAGGCGGGTTGGGTAACAATTTCTACATCCACGTTTACGACGGCTGGCTGTCCGCGAGCTCGCTCGACGGTCCATGGTCGCAGGCAATCATCGGGCCGTTCGTGCGCAGCGAATTCGACGCCGTCGCCAAAGCGCTCGCCAAGGCTGGCACGGTCGACTTGCTCGATGGTGGCGCCAAGGCCAACCCGAAGCCGTCGCTCGCCAACGGCGTCCCGACGCTCTACACGTCGCAGGTTCCGACCGAGCTGATCGTCTTCAAGGGCCAGCCCGACTTCGTCCCGATCGTCGGCACCCAACTGCTGTGGGCGTCGAACACGACGAGCGACGCGCTAATCGACACGACGAACAACAATTACTACGTGCTGCTCGCCGGTCGCTGGTTCCGTTCGGCGAGCATCAACGGTCCGTGGACGTATGTCGCCAGCAACGCGCTGCCGCCGGACTTCGCGCGCATTCCGCCGACCTCGTTGGCCGGCGCCGTCTTACCCACGGTTGCCGGAACGCCGCAGGCGCAGGAAGCGGTGATCGAAAATTCGATCCCGCAAACGGCGACAGTACCGCTCAAGAACGGACCGAAATTCACGCCGAGCTTCGATGGCCCGCCACAGTATCAGGAGATCCCCGGCACGCCGCTCACGTACGTCGTCAATTCGTCCGAACCGGTGATCCAGGTCACAGCAGGCTCGTACTATGCGGTGGTCGCGGGCGTATGGTTCACGGCATCGCAACTGACGGGGCCCTGGGTCATCGCGACGTCGGTGCCAAGTGTGATCTACACGATCCCGCCGTCCTCGCCGATCTACTACGTCACCTATGTGCGCATCTACGAAGCGACGCCGCAGTACGTCTACGTCGGCTACACGCCCGGCTATCTCGGGACGGTCGTCGGTCCCTACGGAACCGTCGTCTACGGTACGGGTTACGCGTATTCGCCGTGGGTCGGTAGCGTCTGGTATGCGCCGCCATACACGTACGGGCTCGCCGCCGCGCCGATCTACAACCCATGGGTCGGCTTCACCTACGGGTTCGCGCTAGGCCTCGCGACGGCTGCCTGGACGGAACCGTACTGGGGGGGCGCCTACTACCATCCGGGATACTGGGGCGCGTATCCCTGCTGCGGATCGGCAAGCGCCAATGTCTACGGCCAGTGGGGGAGCACGACTTACTCCGGCACGCGCTCGTGGTACGCGGGCGGCGGCGTCGCAGGTACGACGGCAAGCGGCAGCTACTACAACAGTCGCACGGGCACGTCGGGAACCTACAATGCGGGGCGCCAATACAACGCGTACACCGGCAATGCGACTCGCGGCTACGACCGAACGGCGAACACGGCGGCGGGAGGTTCCGCCGACGTCGCGCGCGCGAGCAACTACAACACCTATACCGGGCAACGCTCGACGGGCTCCGCCGTTTCCGGAACGACGGCCGGCGGTAGCACGTACAACCGTGCCGGAGCAACCACCGCCGGCCCGCAAGGCGACGCGCACGTCGGAGGGGGTTCGACCTACAACGCAAAGACTGGCCAGACCAACAGCTGGGCCACGGCGTCCGTCGGCAACAATCACTATGCCGACGTCAACGGCAACGTCTATCACAACGACGGCAGCGGCTGGCAGCAGCATTCGTCGAGCGGATGGAGCGGCGCATCGGGCGATTCGTCGTGGGCAGACAAGGAGTCGCAGGCGCGCAGTTCGGGCGACGACCGGTTTGGCGGATTCAGCGAGGCAAGCCCGTTTTCGCGCAATGGCGGCGCCGGATTCGGCGGTGGCGGATTTGGTGGCGGCGACCGATTCGGGGGCGGCGGATTCGGCGGCGGCGGTGGCTGGGGCGGTCGATTCGGGGGTGGCGGCTTTGGTGGAGGTGGATTCCGGGGCGGCGGCGGTTTCCGGCGCTAGGAGCCTCATCCAAGTTCCGATTGGTCACTGCGACCACCGCGTCCGGACGACTCGCCGCGGGCACTGTATCCTCCAACGGATCTCCACCAAACCGGCCCGGATGCCCACTGCCCTTCCCGCCCGCGTCTACGCGCAATCGATCGCCGCCATCGCGCTCGCCGCCGCGTCGCTGGCATGTACCGTCCCGAGTTGCCGCGGCGAAGACTTCGTCCTGACGCCCAAGCGAGTGTCCGAGCGCGTCTGGTTTTTCGAAGGTGAATCGGGCGCGGCGAGCGCGGCCAACCGGGGCTTCATGTCGAACGCCGGCTTCGTCGTGACGGGCGACGGCGTCGTCGCCTTCGACGCCCTGGGTACGCCGGCGCTCGGTCGTGCGATGATCGCCGCGATCGGCAAGGTGACGAAGGCGCCGATCCGGCGAGTGATTGTTTCGCATTACCATGCCGACCATATCTACGGGCTGCAGGAGTTCCACGCGATCGGAGCGCAGATATGGGCCCATCGCAACGCGGAAATCTACCTTGCGTCGGATCTGGCCGTAACCAGGCTCGAGCAGCGCCGCGTCGAGCTTTCGGCATGGATCGACGCGAACACCCGAGTCGTCCCGCCGGATTTCTGGATCGACGGTGACACCGATTTTCGATTGGGCGGCGTCACGTTCCGGCTCATGTATTCGGGAGGTGCGCACTCCCCTGAGGACTTGTTGATGTTCGTGGTCGAGGATCGAGTGCTGTTCGCGGGCGATCTCATTTTCGCCGGCCGCGTCCCCTTTGTCGGCACTGCCGACAGCCGTGGATGGCTGAAGGCGATGGAAAAGATGATTTCGGTCAAGCCGGCGGTCGTCATTCCCGGGCATGGTCCCGCTTCCACGGACGTTGAACGCGATCTCGTGACGACCCGCGATTATCTTGTATACCTGCGCGAAACGATGGGCCGGGCAGCGAAGGATTTTCAACCCTTCGAGGAGGCTTACACGCAGACCGACTGGTCACGGTTTGCCTCGCTGCCGGCGTTCGCCGCCGCCAATCGGATCAACGCGTACGGGACATACCTGCGGATGGAGCAGGAAGAGCTTCAGAACGCAAAGGATTGATATAGGCCATGATCAACGACCCCATCCTCGCTGTCGCGATCCGTGCCGCGCACCGCGCCGCCTCGGTGATCGTCGACGCCGCGCGTGACCTCAAGCGGCGGCCCTCGCACGCGAAAGACCACGGCGACCTCGCTGCCCAGGCAGAAACCGAAGCCGAGAATGCGATCATCGCGACGCTCCGCGCCGCATTTCCCGACCACGCGATCGTCGGCGAAGATTCCCGTCAGGTCGTGAGCCAGATCGCCGGCGGGGGCCGCAGCGGGAACAAGTTCAAGTGGGTCGTCGACCCGATCGACGGACTTTCGAATTTCCTCCACGGTTACCCTTACTACGCAGTGTCGATCGCTCTCACGCAAGGCGACGAGGTGACGCACGCCGTCGTGTTCGATCCCGTCCACGACGAACTGTTCACGGCGATCAAGGGCAAGGGAGCGGCGCAGAATGGAACGCCGATTCGGACTTCGACCTGCGTACGGCTCGACGAGGCACTCCTCGGCACCGTGTTCCCATCGCGCTCCAGCCCGAAGCTGCCGGCATATCTGCAGGTGTTCGGCGCGCTTGTCGCGCAGTGCGGCGGCATTCGCCGTGCCGGCGCGTGTTCTCTTGACCTCGCCTACGTCGCCGGGAGCCGCCTCGACGGTTTCTGGGTGACGAGCCTCAGTTCCTGGGACGTGCTGGCGGGAATGTTGATAGTCAACGAGGCCGGAGGACGCGTCGGCGATCTCGCCGGCGGCAGGGATTTCCTCCGCACGAACGAAGTAATCGCAGCCGCACCCGGCGTATTCAATCTGTTGCGCGAGGCGATTGCGGCGGCGGCGCCGTCTCGCTGATCGAATCAGCGATCGGGCGGCGCGGAAACGCAGCTGCGATCGGTTTGGTGCCGAACAGCGGTCGTCGTCCGCCGGGCGCCGCCATCGCCGCCGGCGAGTTGCCGAGAGCAACCCCCACCATTTCCGCCGCACCGACCGGTTCGAGGTGATATGCCGCGGCACCGAAGTGGTGGCTGTTGGTGACGCCGGCGAATGCGACACCGAATTCCTGTGCGCGCCTCGTGGCCTCGGCAACGGCAAGCGCACACGCGGGAAACGCGAGTCCGCATTTCGCGTCGACCAGCAACGCGCCGCCCCTGGCGCGCACGATTTCCGGCTTCGCCGTTCCGTCGGCCCGGCCGTTTCGCAGGTGCGTCGCGTATTGCGGAATGCGCGAAACACCATGTGACGCGAGCCCCCGTGCGTCGGCATAGACAAGCGCGCTTGCCGTCGTCGCGGCCATCTCGGGATTCGCGCCGGCACGGACGAGCACCTGCGTGGCGAGCTCCTGCAACGCTCCGAGCGCGATGGTCGGCATCACCGGCCTCTACAGGAGTTCACGCTCATCGCAAGTACCTCAAGCCTGCCATGGCAAGCGGGCGAGATCGACATTGCCGCCGGAGATGATGACGCCGACACGTGCGCCGGCGACGTCGAGCGTACGTTCGAGAAGGCACGCAAGCGGAACCGCCGCCGAAGGTTCGATCACGATCTTCATGCGTTCCCAGGTCATCCGCATCGCGCTCACGATGCCTTCCTCACTGGCCGTGCCAATCGCCGCGACGTTGGCGCGCAATGCCGACAGCGTGAGGCTGGAGAGCGTGGTGCGGAGGCCGTCGGCAATCGTCGCCGTCGCGGATAGCGGTTCGACGGATCCCGAGAGGAAGCTTCGCGCCGCATCATCGGCATTTGTGGGCTCCGCGCCGTACACGCGTATTGCCGGTTGCACCGCGCGCGTGGCGATGCTGGTCCCCGAGAGAAGTCCGCCGCCGCCCACCGGCGCGATCACGATGTCGAGATCCGGCACGGACTCGAGCAATTCGAGCACAGCGGTCCCCTGCCCGGCGATCACTCGCGGATCGTCGAAGGGATGAACGAGCGTTGCCCCGGTTTCGTGTTCGACTTCGGCGCATGCAGCTTCGCGCGCGGCGACGGTCGGCGCGCAGAGCCGGATCGTCGCGCCGAGCCGGCGCACGTTCTCCTGTTTTACGATCGGAGCATTCTCGGGCATCACGACCCACGCCGGGACTCCCCGCGCGCGGGCCGCGTAGGCAAGCGCCGCACCATGGTTGCCCGACGAATGCGTGACGACACCGTGTCGCGCCTCGCCATCTGCGAGGGAGAACACGGCATTGGTCGCGCCCCGTGCCTTGAACGCACCAACCTTCTGGAAGTTCTCGCACTTGAAGAACAGCGTCGCGCCAACGGCGGCGTCGATCGAACGGCAACGAAGCACGGGAGTCCGGTGCACATGGGGCGCGATCCGTAGCTGCGCCGCGCGGATCGCCGCGAGATCGGGGAGTTCCAACGCCCGGATCTTCGGCATGGAAATTCCTCTGGGGACGAAGCTGTGTGCGCGGATTCGTTCGTCCGCAATGGCAAAGTATGAGCCGCGTCGCGCGCCGAAGCCGCCGATCAGGCGCTCTCGTAGAGCCGCGTCATCACGAATTCGCGATGCCCGAGCGCTTCCGCTGCGGTGAGCCGGCCATTCACCGTACGGAACATCATGTCGAGCAGCTTGTCGCCAGCCGCCCCCATCGTCAGCTCCCGTTGCAACAGGCCGGACGTGTCGACGTCGATATGTTCGCTCATCGTGCGCACCGTGCGCGGATTCGCGCAGATCTTGATCACGGGAAGGATCGGGTTGCCGATCACATTGCCTTGCCCCGTGGGGAAGAAGTGGACGACATACCCGGACGCTGCGCACAGCGTGACCATTTCCGCGGCCGCCGACGAGCTGTCCATGAACCAAAGCCCCGGGCCGGTAGGTATTTCGGCTTTGTCGAGCACGCCGTCGATCACGCACTTCTTGCCGATCTTCTGGATATTTCCCAGCGCCTTTTCTTCGATCGTCGTCAGGCCGCCCGCTATGTTGCCCTTCGTTGGCTGCGAATCCGAAAGGTCGGACGTCTTGTGGCGCTCGATGACCGCCTGGTACCGGTCGAACATCGCCATGAACTTCGTGCGGACCGCGTCGTCGCGACAGCGCGCGGCGACGATCCGTTCGCCGCCCGTGAGTTCCGTGGTCTCGCCGAATACCAGCGTGCAGCCGGCGGCGTAGAGCTTGTCGAACGCGTCGCCTACGGTCGGGTTCGCGCCGCAGCCGGACGTCGTATCCGATTCGCCGCACTTGGTCGATACCCAGAGATCCTTGAGGTCGCACAGGACGCGCTGCCTCTCGCTCGCCCATTGAAGGTATTCCTTCGCCGCCTTCGACGCCCGCATGATCGTATCCGGGTCGCCGTGCAGCTCGATGCCGAATCCCGACACGGGTTTGCCGGTGGCCGCGATGCCGTCGACGACCTTCTTCGTCCAACCCTCCTCGATACCAATGACGACAACCGCGGCGACGTTGGGATTGGCACCCGCACCGATCAGCGTCCGGAAATGCAGGTCGAGATCGGCGCCGAATTGCAGCCGACCGTAGGGATGCGGAATCGCCATCGTGCCCTTGACGTTGTGCGCTACCGCTTCGCAGGCGGCATTGGAGAGATCATCGACCGGCAGAATGATGACGTGGTTGCGAACGCCGACGCGTCCGCTTTCGCGGCGATACCCCCAGAATGACTTTTGCATGGTGATCTCGGTCGTTGGGTCGGTGGCGAAACGCGAGGCTTCCTACCAACGTTTCGTCTTGATATTGTGCACATGTGCATGCTGCCCCTTGCGGATCGGCAGCACGACTTTTCCGATGTCGACGCCGTACTTGATTACGGTGTCGCCCGCGGCCATGTCTTTCAGAGCGACCTTGTGACCGAGCGGAATGTCCTGCACGCAGGGCAACGTGATCGTCCGGTCCTCGTCGAGAACAAGGCCGGTCAACGTGGTGCCGGCGGTGACACCTTCGACGACGACGACCGCGACGGAATCGTTCGGGTCGTGCAACACGCAGTGAATCATCGGGGCTCCTCGATGGGCCGACGACCGCGACACCGTCGGCATGGAATCCGACGCGACGGCAGTCGGTCGCCGGGCGATCGACGCGATGTTAACCCGGACCGCGTGACCGGCCAAATCATGAGGGCACGTTTCAGAACTGGAAACGCAACTGGGCGACCGGGGCGAAGCTCATGCGATGCACCGGGCATGGACCGTGCCGCGCCAGTGCCGCGAGATGCTCCGCCGTTCCATACCCTTTGTTGCGGCCGAAGCCGTACGCTGGATAAGTTCCGTCGAGCGCGATCAGCATCGCGTCGCGCGCGGTCTTGGCGAGTATCGATGCCGCCGAGATGATCGCGACGTCGCGGTCGCCCTTGACGATCGCGCGCGTGGCGCACGCAAGCTCCGGACAACGGTTGCCATCGATCCACGCCTCGACCGGTGCGATGGAGAGTCCTTCGACGGCGCGGCGCATCGCGAGCATCGTCGCTTGCAGGATGTTGAGCGAATCGATCTCGGCGACGTTGGCCTCGCCGACGGCCCACGCCAGCGCGCCGGCGCGGATTTCGAGCGCAAGGTTGGTGCGGGCCTCCGCCGACAGCAACTTCGAATCGCGAAGGCCGGCAATCGGCCGTGATGCGTCGAGGATGACGGCCGCTGCGACGACCGGCCCGGCGAGCGGTCCGCGGCCCGCCTCGTCGACGCCCGCGACGAGTCTCGCGCGGCGCGCGGTCAACATGCGATGCCCGCCATCCGCAATTCCGCGGTCACGGCATCCGCGGCGAGCGAGCCGGTGTCCACCGCGAGCGACGCCGCGAAGTGCGCGAAAAGCGCTTCGAGCCGGCGCCGCGTCACCGTATCATCGTAGAGGTTGGATGCGGCCTGCGCCAGGTTTTCCACTGTGAGGTGGTCTTCCAGCAGCTCCGGCACGACGAATTTCCCCGCGAGAATGTTCGGAAGCCCGACCCAGGGCAGCAGCAGCTGGCTCCGAACGATTCGCTCCGATAGTCGGTTCATCCGGTAGAAGATCACGTGCGGGCAGCCAGGCCAGCGCGGCCTCGAGCGTCGCCGTGCCCGAGGCCACCAGCGCAACGTCCGCCGCGCGAAGCGCCCGCGTCGCGTGCCCGTAGAGCAGCGTCAGCGGCAGCTGTTCCAGTCCGAGGCGATAGATCGCCGCCTCGAACCGGTCGCGCGTCGGCCGGGTCGCCAACGGGACGAGGAAACGTGCGCTCGGCCGGGTGGCGTGCAATGCCGCCGCCGTCTGCAACAAGAGGTCGCCGTGCATGTCGAGCTCCGACGCGCGGCTTCCGGGAAGCAGCGCGAAAACGGGCTGTGCAATCCCGAGCTTGAGCTGCTCGCGGGCTTCGCGCCGCGAGCCGGTTCCCGCGGCTTCCTGCGCCAACGGGTGGCCGACGAACGTGACCGGCACGCCCGCCGCCTGGTAAATCGGCGGCTCGAACGGGAACAACGCGAGGATCCGGTGGACCGATCGTCGGATGCCGGCCACGCGACCGCGCCGCCAGGCCCAGACCGACGGGCTGACAAAATGGATGGTGCGGACACGTGCGCGCTTAAGCCTTGCTTCGAGTCCCAGGTTGAAATCGGGAGCATCGACGCCGATGAACATCGACGCGCCTTCGGCGAGAAGCCTCCGCGCCAGCGCACGCCGCAGCGCGAAGAGTTGCGGCAGGTGCGACAGCACCTCGACCAGACCCCGCACGGACAGCGTCTCCAGCGGATACCACGGCTCGCATCCGGCCACCTCCATCTTCGGTCCGGCCACGCCGACGAATCGTGCCTGCGGCATCCGGGCCCGGACCGCGTGGATCAGCGTGGCTGCAAGCGCGTCGCCCGAGGCTTCGCCAGCGACGATGCCGATGGTCACCGGACCCGGGCGGGAGGCAACGTCGCGCATCGTACGCCCGGGGCCGGCTCTCAGCGGATGATGCCGCGCCCGGGCTCGGCGAGGAATTCGACGAGCGGAGCGAGCGCCGGCGACGATTGCAGCGCTTGCCCCAGCACGGTCTTGGCGTCGTCGAGCGAGCGACCTTCGCGATAAAGCGTCTTGTAGGCGCGCCGGACCGCGAGAATGTCGTCGGCCGTGAAACCGCGCCGACGCAGACCCTCGTTGTTCGTTCCATGCGGCTTGGCCGGGTAGCCGGCCGCGGTGATGAACGGAGGCACGTCCTGCAGCACGATTGCGCCGGCGGCGAGCATCGCGTGCGCACCGACGCGGCAAAACTGGTGCACGCCCGAATACGCGCCCAGCACCACCCAATCGTCGATCCGCACATGGCCGGCGATCTGGGCGTTGTTCGAGAACGTCGTCGAGTTGCCGACGACACAGTCGTGTGCGACGTGGGTGTAGGCGAGGAACAGGTTGCCGTCGCCGATTGCCGTGTCTCCGCGGTCCTGAACCGTTCCAGCGTGAATCGTCACGAACTCGCGAAAGACGTTGTCGTCGCCGATCGTCGTCGTCGTCGGCTCGCCGGTGTACTTGCGATCCTGTGGAATCTCACCGATCGACGTGAACTGGAAGACGTGGTTTCGCGCGCCGAGCGTCGTGCGACCGGTGACGACCACGTGCGGGCCCACGACCGTGCCGACCCCGATCGTCACCTGCGCGCCGATTATCGAATAGGGGCCGACCTCGACGTCGGCCGCGAGCCTCGCCATCGGGTCGACGAGAGCCGTGGGGTGAATCCTCGGCATCGATTCAGGTGCCCTTCTTGGCCGAGTCGGGCATGCGCATCGCGGCCATCAGATTGGCTTCGGCGACGATGTCATCTCCGACCTTCGCCCGGACCGCGAATTTCCCGATTCCTCGCACCATGCGCTGTACCTCGGATTCGAGGATCAACTGGTCTCCCGGCCGGACCTGGCGGCGGAAGCGGGCATTGTCGATCGCGGCGAAGAATATCAGCGACCCGTCGGCGGGCGATCGGCCCACGATCTTCCAGGCGAGGATCGACGCGATCTGCGCGAGCGCCTCGATCACGAGCACGGCAGGCATGACCGGGTAGCCCGGGAAATGCCCCACGAAGTAAGGCTCGTTCATCGTCACGTTCTTGAGCCCGCGGATCGACTTGCCCTCGTCAAGCGCGACGATGCGATCGACGAGAAGGAACGGGTACCGGTGCGGCAGGTACCGCATGATTTCCTCGATGTCCATGCTGCCCGTTTCGGATGGCTTCATCGCTTCCCCTTGCCGGATTCGTCGCTGCCGCCCGCACGCGATGTGCCGGCGTCCTTCTCCAATGCACGGACCCGTAAATCGAGTTCTGGCAGCCGCCGCGTGGCCACCATCAAACGCCGCCATCGCGCATGCGGGATCGCAGGATAGGTGCCTGCATATTCGCCCGGAACGGTGATCGAGTGAATGACCTGCGACGCCCCGGAAATCACGACCCCATCGCAGATCTCGATATGACCGGCGAACATCGCTGCTCCGCCGATCCGGCAATTCTTGCCGATGTGCGTGCTTCCGGCAATGCCGACACAGCCCGCGATCGCCGTATGTGCGCCGATCCGGCAGTTGTGCGCGACCTGGATCTGGTTGTCGAGCTTGACGTCGTTTTCGATCACGGTGTCGTCGATCGCCCCGCGGTCGACAGTCGTGTTGGCCCCGATCTCGACGTCGGCCCCGATCACGACCCGACCGAGCTGAGGTATCTTGAGCCAGCGCCCGTTCTCCTCGGCCATGCCGAATCCGTCGGCGCCGATCACAGCCCCCGAGTGCAGGATGCTTCGCGGGCCCACGATGCAGCGGTCATAGATGGTGACGTTGGCATGCAGGACGACGTCGTCGCCGATCGAAGTGTCGGCGCCTATGATCGAGCCGGCGCCGATCCGTGCCCGTTCGCCGATGACCGCGCCCGCGCCGACCACGGCGTTGGGTCCGACGTACGCGCTGGGCGCGACCCGGGCGCGCGGATCGACCGCTGCCGTCGGATGGATGCCCGGGACCGTCGGCCGGGCGGGGTGCAGGATCGCTGCCACCTTCGCGTAGATCACATAGGGTGTGGCGCTCACGAGCTTCGGCAGCTGCGTCTGTGCGGCCATTTCGGCGTCGAGGATCACCGCCGTGGCACGAGTGGCCGCGAGCTGCGAACGATACTTGCGGTTGGCGAGAAACGTGATCGCGCCAGGGCCGGCGGATTCGAGCGTCGACACGTGCGACACGAGGACCGCGCCGTCGCCGGATGCCGTCGCTCCGGTACGTGCTGCAAGGTCGGCAAGGGAAATGGGCACGGGCCGCTCCGATTTCGGTTGACGCCGACGGCGGCATGCGCCCGGTGGGCGAGCCGTCTTCCGCGACTACTTGTCGGCGAGCGCCTTGATCACCTTCTCGGTGATGTCTATCCTCTGACTGGCGTAGACGACGGGATCCTGCAGGATCAGGTCGAACTTCTCGGCCTCTGCGATCTGCTGGATCACCTTGTTCGCGCGCTCCTGGACGCTCGCAAGTTCTTCGTTGCGCCGCAGGTTCAGGTCCTCGCGAAATTCGCGCTGCCCCCGAGTGAGGTCGCGCGAGAGGTTGGCGAGGTCGCGTTCCTTGTTGCGGCGGTCGGTTTCGGACATTGTGACCCCGTCTTTTTCGAGCGTCGTCTGCAGGTCGCGCACCTGCTTGTTCATCTTCTGGATTTCGGCATCACGCGCGGCGAACTCCTTTTCCAGCTTGAGCTGCGCGCGCTTTGCCGGTGCCGCCTCGCGAAACAGCCGCTCGGTGTTGACGAAGCCGATCTTGTAGTCGGCCACCTGCGCCAACGCCGTGCCGAGCGTGAGCAGCGCGGCGAAGCCCAGGATGGCGCCCGAAATGCAGTGGATACTCCGTTTCAAGTGATTCTCCTGCGTAATTTCAGAATATCGTTCCGATCTGGAACTGGAAGTGCTGGATCCTGTCGAGCGCCTTGTCGTTCAGCGGAACGGCGTAACTGAACTTCAGCGGACCGATCGGCGAATTCCATGCGAGTCCCACGCCGGCCGAGTAGCGAAACCCCTGCAGATCGTACTGTTGACGGTCGCCGGGTTCGTCGCCGTTCACGTAGATCTGGCCGGCGTCGACGAACACGCTGGCGCGCACCGACTTGTCCCCTTTGATGACTGGGTGAAAGAGCTCCAAATTGCCGACGATCTTGCGTTTGCCGCCGGTCGCATTGCCGTAGATGTCCTGCGGACCGAGCGAACTCTGTTCATACCCCCTTACCGACCCGACACCGCCGGCGTAGAACGCCTTGTAGAACGGCAACGGCGTGCCGCCATATCCATCGGCGTATCCGAAGTCGCCGCGCAGCATCAGCACGAAATCCCCGTAGATCGGCCAGAAGTTCTGTTGCAGATAATTGAGCTTGTAGTACTTGACGTCGCCAATGGGAAGCGCTGTCTCTACCAGGAAGCTCTGCAGCCGACCGCTAGAAGGATAGAGGATGTCGTCACGGGTGTCACGCGACCAGCCGCCGCTCAGGACGTAGCTGTCGGTAACGTTGCCGAACTCGAGGACATACGCAATGTATTGCGGCGGGCTGTTTGCGTCGAGTGTAATGTCGGTGTGCTCATAGCGGAACCCGACGTTGACCGTGTCGGTTTCCGTGACCGGGATGCCGAAGGCGACTGCCGCCCCCGCCGTCGACGACGAATACTGCGACACGCTGAGCGACGACGGGTCGGTGTTCCTCTGGTAGATCTCCAACAGGCGCGACACGCCGTCGACCGTATAGTAGGGCTGCGAGAACGACAGCGAAATCGTGCGGTTGACCGAGCTCGTGTTGATCGCCGCAACGAGCGCGTTGCCACTGCCGAAGATGTTGTTCTGCGAGATCGACCCGTTGAACACCAGCTTCTCGGCGCTCGAATAGCCGACGCCCGCCAGCAGGCTTCCCGTGTTCTTCTCGGTGACGGTGACGTCGACATCCACCTGGTCGGTGGTGCCGGGGACGGGGGGTGTCTCGATATTGACGTCTTCGAAATAGCCAAGTCGCCGGATACGCACCTTCGACCGCTCGATACGCGTGCTGTCGTACCAAGCGCTCTCGAGTTGGCGCATCTCGCGTCGAATCACCTCGTCGCGGGTTCGGGTGTTCCCGTTGATGCTGATCCTCCGGATGTAGACGCGGCGGCCGGGGTCGATGTAGATCGTGAACGCCGCCTGCCTCTTCTCGCGATCGAGTTCCGGCACCGCATTGACGTTGGCGAAGGCAAATCCCTCCATGCCCAGCCGGTCGCTGATCGCCTTGGTGCTCGCCTGCAGGCGTTCCCGCGAGAATACGTCGCCTGGCCGGACCTGCACGAGTCGCGAGAGCTCGAGTCCCGGCACGGGAAGATCGCCGGCGAGCCGGATGCTGGAAATCGTATAGCGCGGCCCTTCGGACACGTTGATAGTAATGTAGATGTCTTCCTTGTCCGGCGTGATCGACACCTGGGTGGATTCGGCGTTGAATTCGAGGTAACCCCGATTCTGGTAGAAGCTGCGCAATGTCTCCAGGTCGGCGGACAGCTTCTGCTTCGAATACTGGTCGTTCTTCGTGTACCAAGTCGTCCAGCCGGGCGTGGTCAGCGTCATGATTCCGAGAAGCTCGCTCTCAGGGAAAGCGCTGGCGCCGACGATGTTGATTCGCGCGATCTTGGACGGTTCGCCTTCGTCGATCGTGATGTTCACGGCGACACGATTGCGCTCCTGAGGCGTGACCGTGACCGTGACCTTCGCCGCGTACCGGCCGCGCGAGATGTACTGGCGCTTGATTTCCTGTTCGGCGCGCTCGAGCGCCGAGCGGTCGAAGATCCGCGCCTCGGCGATGCCGATCTCCTTCAGTGCTTTCTTGAGCGTTTCGGTATCGAATTCCTTGTTGCCCGTGATATCGACTTTGCTGATGGTCGGCCGCTCCTGCACGACGACGAGCAGCACGTCGTTCTGGACTTCGAGGCGCACGTCGCGAAAGAATCCTGTCGCGAAAAGCGCCTTGACGGCCTGCGCCGCCTTCTCGTCGTCGATACGATCGCCCACCTTGATCGGAAGGTAGGAAAAAACGGTGCCGGCTTCCGTCCGCTGGACACCCTCGACCCGGATGTCCTTGACCACGAACGGCACGATGGCCAGCGCCAGCGGCGCCGCGAACACGAGGACGATCGCGAACAGCGCACGCACCACCGCGGCCGCGCCGATATGGCGGTCCGCCGATGGCGGATTGCGCCGACGGCGATCAGAACAAACGGGAAAGGTCATTAAAAAGCGCCAACGCCATCAAGACGGCCAGCATAGCCATGCCGATGCGCTGGCCGACCTCGAAGGCGCGGTCGGAGACGGGACTGCCCTTGATGATTTCGGCGAAATAATACAGCAAATGCCCGCCATCCAACAGCGGAACGGGCAACAGGTTGAGCACACCGAGGCTGATGCTGATCAACGCCAGATAGCCGATGAAGACAAGTGTTCCGGCTTGCGCCGACTGACCGGCAAAGTCGGCCATCGTGATCGGACCGCTGATGTTCTTGAGCGAGGCTTCACCGGTGACAATGCGCCCGAGCATCCGCAGCGTGAATGTCGCTAGCTCCCACGTCTTGCGCACGCCTTGACCAAGCGCATCGATCACGCCATAGCGCACGGTCACCGCGAGACGTTCCGCGATCGCCGGATCCACCTTGAGCCGGACTCCGGCAATGCCGACCTTTCGTCCCGCCTGCTCCGCGACTTCGGTGGTGATCGTCACGTCGCGCTCGGCGCCGTCGCGCGTGATTCGAAACACCAGGTCACCGCCCAGTCTCGCATTCGTCTTTGCGGCGACCTCGGCCGGCGAGCGGACCGGCGCGCCGTCGATGGCGACAATGCGATCGCCTGCGCGGAGCCCGGCGCGCGCGGCCGGCTTGTCGGGTACGACCTCGTCGATCACCGGCGCGCCAAGATCCGCACGAAGCCCGAGCGTCGACATGAAATTGCCCTCCCAATCGGCACCCGCAAGGGACACGAGCGGCATGCTGCGCGTCAATCGCGAACCGTCCGGTCGCTCGATCTCGAGCGCAGCGTCACTCGCACCCGAAGCCCGCAAGAGTCGCCATCGCAGGTCCTGCCAGCTACCGACCGGCGTACCGTCAACCGCTACCACGAGATCGCCGTCGCGGACGCCGGCCGCCGCCGCCGGCGTATTCGCGGGAGGATCGCTCAGCGAGGCGCGTTGCCCGGGAATGCCGTACACGTAAGTCCCGGCAAATAGCAGCACCGCGAGCAGAAGGTTGGCAATCGGCCCCGCCGCAACGATCGCGATCCTGGTCCAGACCCCTTGCCGGTTGAACGCGCGCGGAAGGTCGGCGTCGGCGACAACGCCTTCGCGCTCGTCGAGCATCTTCACGTAACCGCCGAGCGGCACCGCCGAGAGCGCCCATTCGGTACCCTCGACGCCGACGCGGCGCGACCAGAGGACACGACCGAACCCGATGGAGAATCGCAGCACCTTCACTCCGCACCAGCGCGCGACCCAGTAGTGCCCGAGCTCGTGGAATACGACGAGCACGCCGAGCACGACAAGAAATGCGAGGAGCTTGGTGGCGGCGTCCATCAGGCCGCGCGTGGCAGATTCAACCAGGCGCGGGCCACCGAGCGCGCTTCGGCGTCGGCGGCAAGTGCATCGTCGAGCGAGGACACCGGTCGTGCCGGCAATCGCTCGAGCGCCACACCGCTTGCGGGTACGATGTCGACGTAGCGGATGCGGCCCGCGAGAAACGCCTCGACGGCCACCTCGTTCGCCGCGTTCATCACCGCCGGAGCGGTACCCCCGGCGCCGAGCGCGCCATAGGCGAGACCGAGACTGGGGAAGCGTTCATGGTCCGGTGCCTCGAACGTCAGCGAGCCCCGTCGGACGAGTTCGAGGCCCGGCACTCCGGCGTCGACCCGGTCCGGAAACGCGAGCGCCTGCGCAATGGGTGTTCGCATATCGGGGTGGCCAAGCTGGGCCAGCACGGAACCGTCGACGTATTCGACCAGTGAATGCACGACGCTCTCCGGATGCACGATGACCTCGATGTACTCGCGCGGGACGCCAAACAGCCAATGCGCTTCGATCATCTCGAGACCCTTGTTCATCATCGTCGCCGAGTCCACGCTGATCTTGCGCCCCATCACCCAGTTCGGATGCGCGCAGGTTTCGTCAACCGTAACCCTCGAGAGTTCCGCGAGCGGACGCGTTCTGAACGGCCCGCCCGACGCCGTGAGAAGGATCCGGCGCACTCCTGCCGCTGCCGGATTGCGCGCGTAATTCGTCGGGAGACATTGAAAGATCGCATTGTGTTCACTGTCGATCGGCAGCAGAGTTGCGCCGCCCTTTTCAACGGCCGCCATGAACACGGCGCCACCGATGACCAGCGCCTCCTTGTTCGCCAGCAGAATCCTCTTGCCCGCGAGCGCGGCCGCCATTGTCGATCTCAATCCGGCGGCACCGACGATCGCGGCGACCACGGTGTCCGTCTGCGCAAGCGCCGCCGCTTCTATGAGCCCCGCCTCGCCGGCGAGCACGCGCGTCGGCAGGCCCTGCCCTGCCAACGCACGTTCCAGCGCCTGCGCGGCAGCCGGATCGGAAAGTGCCGCGATCTCGGGACGGTGTTGCACACACAGTTCGGCAAGCTTTTGCCAATCCCTATGCGCGGTGAGCGCCGTCACGACCATGCGGTCGGGGTGGCGCGCAATGACGTCGAGCGCAGAATCGCCGATCGAACCGGTCGCCCCGAGCACGCTGATTCTGCGCACATTCATCGCAGGTAAACGAGCGCAAGTAGCGCTGCCGCCGGCATCGCCGCGAGCAGCGCGTCGACGCGATCGAGGACGCCGCCGTGTCCCGGGAGCAGCCGACCGCTGTCCTTCACGCCGGCGTGACGCTTGAGCAGCGATTCGTAGAGATCGCCGACGATCGACAGCGCGACGAGGCCGAGCGCAAACGCCACCCAGGCGATCACGGCGAAGGGTGACTCGACTCCGGAATAGCCGCCGGCCTTCGCGAGCGGCACGAGTACCAGCGCATAGACCGCGACCGCTGCAAGTGCGCCGAACACCCCTTCCCACGTCTTGCCGGGGCTCACCTGCGGCGCAAGCTTGTGCCTGCCGAAAGCCCGACCGGCGAAATACGCGGCTGTGTCGGCGATCCAGACGATCGTCATCGCCGCGAGAACGAGCCACGGTGAATACGCCTGCAGTTCGACAACGGCAACCCACGCTCCGATCAGCACGACCCACCCTGCGATTGCCATCGCGAGCCGCGAATCGGGTTTCCAGCGATGCGCGAGCCACGGCGTGGCGACGAACATCCAGAAGAGCGTTGCAGTACCGCACGCGGCGAGAACGATGCCGTCGGGCCAGCCGCGCGCGAATCCGGACGACGGAGCAACGAGCAGCGCGGTCCCGGTCAGAAGCGTCAGGGCCACAAACGCGAGCCATGCCGTCTTGCCGTATCCGGCGAGGTTCGCCCACTCGGCCGCGGCCACGCCGATCACCAGCAGCGATACCCCGCCCCAGCCCAACGGAGGCAGCATGAACAGTGCGGCAAGGACGAGAGGGACGAGAATGACGGCCGTCAGGATGCGCGTTCCGAGCATGGGAAGGGTCGCCGACGGGCCGCCAATGACGGCACAGGAGCGCATCACGCGCCCTGGACCGCCTTGACCTGCTCGCTCGTACGCCCGAACCGGCGCTCGCGTTGGCGATACCAATCGATCGCCGTGTTGAGTGCGATCGCATCGAAATCGGGCCACAGCATGTCCGTGAAGTAGAGCTCGGTGTACGCAAGCTGCCAGAGCAGGAAATTCGATATCCGCTGCTCGCCGCCGGTGCGTATGAAGAGGTCGGGCTCCGGCGCATAGGCCATCGCGAGGAACGGCTCGAGCACTTCGGGACGGAACTCCGAATTCCCGCGTGCCATCTCGGGGTTCGCCGCAAAGTACCTTCGCGCCGCCTGCGCGACATCCCAGCGGCCGCCGTAATTTGCCGCGATCGTCATGGTCAGTCGCGTGTTGTCCGCCGTCTGCGCCTCACCGGCCGCGATGAGCTCGCGGATGCGCGGATCGAATACGGACGTGTCGCCGATGACCTTGAATCGAATTCCGTTTGCATGAAGCTTGGCCACCTCCTGTTCGAGCGCCCGAAGGAAGAGCTCCAACAGGATCGAGACCTCGTCGGGCGGGCGTCGCCAGTTCTCGCTGGAAAAGGCGAACAGCGTGAGGAATTCGATGTCGAGCTCGATGCAGGCGAGGATGATCGCGCGCACGGCTTCGACCCCGCGCCGATGGCCGGCGACGCGCGGCAACATCCGCTGCTTGGCCCAGCGGCCGTTGCCGTCCATGATGATCGCGACATGGCGGGGCACGGCGCGGGGCGCGGGGATTTCGCGGGTGGAGCTCGTGAACATGGTTGGCAAGGTCGGAGTCACACGCGCGCCAGCGACGCTGCGGCGCACGGTTCGAGAATCATCTTCATCTGCTGCAATGTGCATCCAACCCCTTCGTCAGATCGCCATCAAATCCGTCTCTTTGGCCGCGAGCACCTTGTCGATCTCGGCGATGTAGCGATCGGTGAGCTTCTGGACGTCCATCTGCGCGTGGCGCTCGTCGTCCTCCGCCACCGCGTGATCCTTCAGCAGCTTCTTGAGCTGCTCGTTCGCATCGCGGCGGATGTTGCGTACGGCGATTCGGGCGTTCTCGGCCTCGTGACGGACGACCTTGATCAATTCCTTACGACGCTCTTCAGTCAGGGCCGGCATGGGAACGCGGATGACGTCGCCCGACGTCGCCGGGTTGAGGCCGAGGTCCGAGTCGCGTATCGCCTTTTCCACGACCTGGATCATCTTCTTCTCCCAGGGCTGCACCGTGATCGTCCGCGCATCGGCGAGTGTCACGTTCGCGACCTGGTTGATCGGCATCGGAGAGCCGTAGTAGTCGACCTGAATGTGATCGAGAAGGCCGGTGTGCGCACGCCCCGTGCGCACTTTGCCGAGGTCGAGCTTCAACGCCTCGACCGACTTCTGCATCTTCTGCTCGGCAGCTTTCTTGATTTCGGCGATCATGGTCTCTCCAGGCCGGTTCAGCGTCGGTCACGCGGCGCCGACAGCGGCGTGGCACCGGCGATGGCTCCGGAGGCCGAACGATCGCTCATGGCCACGGTCGACTCTCGGGGCTCAATCATCGGGGCTCAATCATTCCTAGCAATGCACGAGGGTCCCCTCGTCCTCGCCCAGCACCACGCGTTTCAATGCACCAGGGATCGAGATCGAGAACACCTTGAGCAGCATGTTCTGGTCGCGGCAGAGTGCGAGCGCGGTCGCATCCATCACCTTCAGATTGCGGATGATCGCCTCGTCGAAAGTGAGTTTCGCGTAGCGTGTCGCCGACGGGTCCTTCTTGGGATCGGCCGTATAGACGCCATCGACTTTGGTCGCCTTCAACACGATGTCGACGCCCATTTCGCGCCCGCGCAGAGCGGCGGCCGTGTCAGTGGTGAAGAAAGGATTGCCGGTGCCCGCCCCGAAGATGACGACCTTTCTCTCCTCCAGGTGCCGCAGCGCGCGCCCACGTATATAGGGTTCGGCGACCTGATCGATCCGCAGCGCGGACTGGACCCGCGACTCGACGCCCGCGCGCCTGAAGGCATCCTGGAGCGCCATCGCGTTCATCAGCGTTGCGAGCATACCCATGTAGTCGGCAGTAGCGCGATCGATCCCCGCGGCGCCGGGCGCCACGCCGCGAAAGATATTGCCCCCACCGATCACGATGGCGATTTCGACACCGAGACGCGCCACTTCGGCGACCTCGGCGACGATGCGATCGATGACCTCGCGGTTGATGCCGTAGGCGTCGTCACCCATCAGCGCCTCGCCCGAAAGCTTGAGCAGGATACGGCGATAGGCCGGCTCGCGGACGGCCGTCGGGAGTGCGGCGACGGCAGCGCTCGCAGTTATGGTGGCGGCGGCAACGGGCTTGGCGGTCATGGCGGCGTCTTCCAGGCGGGACGTGGCGATCGCGACGGCACGGTTGGGTCGCTAGGTTTTCGCCATCGCCGCGACTTCAGCCGCGAAATCGTCCTTCTTTTTCTCGATACCCTCACCCACGACGTAGAGGACGAACCCGTTGACGACGGCGCTCTGCGCTTTGACGAGTCGCTCCACAGTCTCCTTGCCGTCACCCTTGACAAAAGGTTGGGCCAGCAGCGTGACTTCGGCCAGGAATTTCGCGACCGCACCCTCCACCATCTTGTCGGCGATGTTCGCGGGCTTCCCCGACTCGGCCGCCCGTGCGGCGGCGATGGCGCGTTCCTTCGCCACGACGTCGGCGGGTACCTGGTCGCGGCTCACCGCCATCGGCTTGCACGCCGCGACGTGCATCGCCAGGTCTTTGCCCAGGGCGTCGGTACCGCCCGTCACATCGACCAGCACACCGATCCGGGCGCCGTGAACATACGACGCCAGTCTGCCGGTGGCGGTCTGTCGTGTGAAACGCCGTATCGTGATGTTCTCGCCGATCTTCTGTACCAGCGCGACGCGGCGGGATTCCACGGTTTCACCCGAGGCGAAGACCATTGCACCGAGCGCGGCGAGGTCCGGCGGATTCTCGCGCGCGACGACCGTCGCGAGTTCTGTCGCGAACGCACGGAAATCTTCGTTCTTCGCGACGAAGTCGGTCTCGCAGTTCACTTCGACCATCGCCGCCGTCTTCGCGCCGGGCGCGACGTGCAACGCGACCATGCCTTCCGCAGCGATGCGGCCGGCGGCCTTCGACGCCTTGGCGCCGCTTCTGATCCGAAGCAACTCCTCGGCCTTCGCCGTGTCGCCAGCGGCTTCCGTCAGCGCCTTCTTGCATTCCATCATGCCCAGCCCCGTACGCTGGCGCAGATCCATCACCATGCTTGCGGAGATTTCCGCCATTTAGATACTCCGTGTCCGAGTCGTTATCGTGGGCGCCTGGTCTGCGGTCCACACGGCGCACCGGTGCCGCCTTCGTACCTCGCAAGACCTGTGCTGCCTGCCGCGGAAGGCGCAAGTCGACGCGTTCCGCTGCCCGTCGCACTCACGCCGACGCGTCCGCCGCGACCTCGACAAACTCGTCGCCGGCCTGGACGATTTCCTGGATCACCTCGCTTCGGCCCTCGACGACGGCGTCGGCTGCGCCGCGCGCGTACAGACGAATCGCGCGGCTCGAATCGTCGTTGCCCGGGATCACGTGCGCAATGCCGATCGGCGAATGGTTGGTATCGACGACCGCCACGATCGGAATACCGAGCTTGGTCGCTTCGGTGATCGCGATCTTGTGGTAGCCGACATCGATGACAAACAAAGCGTCGGGGAGGCCGGTCATGTCCTTGATGCCACCCAGGCTCTTGTCGAGTTTTGCCATCTCGCGCTGGAGCGTCAATGCCTCCCGCTTGTTCATCTTCTCGAAAGTTCCGTCCTGATGCATCTGCTCGAGGTCCTTCAAGCGCTTGGTCGAGGCTTTGACCGTCTTGAAGTTGGTCAGCATGCCGCCGAGCCAGCGGGCGTCCACATAGGGCATCCCGCACCGCCGGGCTTCCTCGGCGACGATCTCCCGCGCCTGACGCTTGGTGCCCACGAACAGCACGGTGCCCTTGTTCGCGGCCAGCTGGCGGATGTACTTCATCGCCTCCTGGTAGAGCTGCATCGTCTTCTCGAGATTGACGATGTGAATCTTGTTGCGCTGACCGAAGATATACTCGGCCATCTTCGGATTCCAATACCGCGTCTGGTGACCGAAATGGACCCCCGCCTCCAGCATTTGACGCATTGTTACTGACATTCGTGGACTCCTTTCAGGGTTGGACCACGACCCGCCAATGGCTCGAACGCATTACCGGTTGTGCGCCGGGTCGGGTTCGGGCACCCTGAGGTGCGGGTCTGCGAATTTGCCCGCGTCTGCCGTCTTGCCGGCGAAATCCGGGGAAAGCGGCGATGGGGCGACCTAACATTCAATTTTAGCACGGGAATCGTCCAAGACGACGCCTTCCAGGCACCGGCGACGATCCCGACCTGTCCGATCACTCCAGACCATGCCCGAGGAATCGTTCCGCAGCCCCGCTCCCGCTGACGTTGCCCTGGCGGCTGCCCGCGATGCCGCCGTTGTCTGCGATCTTGCGCCGTTGCGGCTCTTGGCGATCGGCGGGGCCGATGCCGCGACGTTCTTGCAAGGGCAGCTGTCGGTCGACACCGGTGGATTTTCGTCCGACGCGTGCCGGCACGCGAGCTTCAATTCGCCCAAGGGCCGGATGCTCGCGAATTTCGTGCTTTGGCGGAATCCGGCGGTCGATGGCGCATTCCTGGCGCTCTTGTCGGCGGATATCTCGCAGTCGGTCGCGAGCCGCCTTTCGATGTTCGTGTTGCGTTCGAAGGTCGCGATCGACGATGTGTCGGACCAGACGATTCGCCTCGGCGTCGGGGGTCCGGGTAGCGCTGATACGTTAGCTGCGGCGCTCGGCGACGTCCCGGGGTTGTACAAGCGGTTGTCGGTTGGACCGACTACCGTCCTGGGTCTTCCCGGTTCGCGGTTCGTCGTCATCGCGCCTCCTGTGCTGGAAGAAGCGACTCGAACGCGACTTCTCCTCCATGCCACCGCGGCGTCCTACGACGTCTGGCAGTGGTTGGCGATTCGCGCCGGCGTCCCGATGGTGACCGCCGGAACCCAGGACTTGTTCGTCGCGCAGACTGCAAACTGGGACCTGCTCGGCGGCATCGATTTTCAGAAGGGCTGCTATGCCGGGCAGGAGATCATCGCCCGAACGCAATATCTGGGGCGCCTCAAGGAACGGACATTCCTGTTCCACGCCGGCGTTCCCGGCGTTTCGTCCGGAACACGAATCTTCAGCGCGGCGTTTGGCGGGCAGCCGTGTGGCACGGTCGTCAATGCGGCTGCCGCGCCGGGCGGCGGGTGCGATCTCCTCGCCGTGCTGCAACTGGCGGCGGCCGAGCGCGGCGACGCGCGCCTCGGCGCACCGGACGGCCCTCTCCTTGCGCCGCTGCCGATGCCTTACGCGATTCCGGCACTCGGCGCCCCCAGCGGGCGTATCGGATGAAGAACTCCGTCGCCGACCCGGGTGCGCACTTCTACGTGTATTACCGCGTCGTGGCCGACACTCGGGCGGCGCGCGCGACGATCGGCGCATTGATGGCCAACGTCGAAGAACGAACGGGCGTGTCCGGGCGCCTGCTCGCACGCATCGACGATCCCTCGACGTGGATGGAAGTCTACGAACCCGTCGGCAATGCGGACGCGTTTGCACGAACGCTGGCGGCGTGCGTTCGGAAGTTTGCGGCCGAAGCGGTCGCGGTGGACGGCACCAGAAAGGTCGAGCGCTTCGCGGCCCTCGGGCCGTATCCCGGCCACCCTCGCTCGTTCCGAGATTAGCGCATGTGCCTTGCGCTGTTCGCGCTCGACGCGCACCCACGGTTCGTCTTGGTGATCGCCGCAAATCGTGACGAGTATCACGCTCGCGCCGCGGCGCCGGCGGCATGGTGGCACGAGGGCTGGCTCGCGGGCCGCGACCTCGTCGCCGGTGGCGCATGGCTCGCCGTCGATCGCGCGGCGCGGTGGGCGCTCGTCACCAACGTCCGCGACGGATCGCCAAACAATCCGGACGCGCCGTCGCGCGGGGCGCTGGTGCCCGCGGTGCTCGCAGATCACGCACCGCCGTCCGCAAGCGTCGCGCGGATCGTCGGCGCGACGACCGCTCACAACGGCTTCAATCTCGTCGCCGGCCACGACGCCGTTGCCCGCTGGGGTTCGAATCGCGCGGGCAAGACCTTGCCGCTTGACGCGGGGATCTACGGCCTGTCCAACGCGGCGCTCGACACGCCGTGGCCGAAAGTCGCCCGGACGAAGGCCGCGCTTGGGCTGTGGTGCGCTCGCGCCGACGCCGATTTCGAACCGCTGTTCGGAATGCTTGCAGACACCGGCCGCGCACCCGACGACGAGTTGCCGACGACCGGTGTTCCGCTCGAGCGCGAGCGACTGCTTTCAGCACCCTTCATTATCGGTGACGATTACGGCACCCGGTGTGCGACCGTGCTCGCCGTCGGTCGGGACCGCGGAGTACGCTTCGTCGAACGCACATTCGACCGGCGGGGCGCGGTCGTCGGCGAGGTGGACCATGGCTTCACCGCTGAGCGTTCGGAAGTTCCGGCTAGCGCAGCCGGCCGTAGTCGCTGAACACGAGCTGCGCCCGGCCGCCGTGAACGGTCAGCGCGCAGCGCCCGCCCACGGGCAGCGTCAGCTTTTCCGGTCCGTGCCCGAACGGCAAGCCCGTGTAGACGTGAAAGGCAAGGTGGGAACGCAGGTGCGCGACCATCGCTGCAGCGTCGTAACCGTTGTCATTCGGCCCGAGCTCGTATCCGGTGAAATCGCCGAGCAGCACGGCGCGCTGGCGGACGAGCACGCCGGCCAGGTGAAGCTGGTAGAGCATCCGTTCGACCCGGTACGGATGCTCGCCGACATCCTCGAGAAACAGAATGCCGCCGTCCACGCGCGGCAGATACGGCGTGCCGGCCAGGTGCGCGACCATCGCAAGATTGCCGCCCCACAGCGTTCCCTCGCCGATGAAGTCGGGCCCATCGAGCGCGCAGTTCACCTCGTATCGATCGCTTCCGAGCAGACCCCAGCAGTGGTCGAGCGTAAACGCCGACGGAACAACGGCGCCGAAGTCGTACGCGGCCATCGGTCCCGCGAACGTCGTCATCCCGGCGCTGGCAAGTGCGGCAAGCTGAAAGCCGGTGAAGTCACTGTGACCGATCCACCGCGTTCCGGTCGCCGACAGCGCGTTGAAATCCAGCCGATCGATGAGCCGCGACCAGCCGTACCCGCCGCGCGCGGCGATCGCGAGCTCCACCTCGGGATCGTCGGCCATCCGCAGCACGGCGGCAAGGCGCTCGTCGTCGACCGCGGAGAATCGCTGCCAGCGCGTCGTGCAGGTCGGATCGACGACGACGCGATGTCCCAGCGACCTCAAGCGGCTGACGGCGCGATCGATCGCAGCAGGGTCCGTCGCGAAGCCGGCCGGTGCGTAGAGACCGATGCCGTACGAGCGTTGCGTCATGGTGACGTCACCGGCGCGCATCGAAGAAATCGGACAGGAGTCCTCCGCATTCGCCCGCGAGCACACCGCGCGTCACCGTCGCGTGATGGTTGAGCCGCGGCAGGTCGAAGAGGTCGACGACGGAACCGCAGGCGCCCGTCTTCGGATCGTTCGCGCCGAATACAAGCCGCTCGATGCGGGCGTGCAGGATCGCGCCGGCGCACATCGCGCAGGGCTCGATAGTCACGTAGAGATCGCAGCCCGGAAGCCGGTAGTTGCCCAGCACGCGTCCCGCGTCGCGCAACGCGACGATCTCGGCGTGTGCCGTGGGATCGCTACTCGAGATCGTCGCGTTGCCTCCGCGTCCGACGATCGCGCCATCCTTGACGACGACGGCACCAACGGGGACCTCGCCGCGTGCTGCAGCCGCGTGCGCAAGGCCAAGCGCTTCGGCCATCCACGCCTCGTCACTTGCCTGCATCTATGCGAATCCCGTTGCCTTCATGCGGGATCCCCTGCCGGAATCACTGCGTCCGCCTCGATTTCGACCAGCATATTGGGATCCACGAGACGAGCTACCTGGACCATCGCGCACGCGGGGCGGATATCGCGAAACGTCTCGCCGTGCGCGCGTCCCACGGCCTCCCACTGTCCAATGTCGGTCACGTAGATCCGCGTGCGGACGACGTCCTCCAGACGCGCTCCCGCGCGCTCGAGTGCCGAGCGAATGTTCGCCAGCACCTGGCGGGTCTGAGCGTACGCGTCGCCGATGCCGACGATTGCCCCTTTCGCATCGGTCGCCGTGGTGCCGGCGACCCAAACCTGGTTGCCGACACGGACCGCACGCGAATATCCGACGATCGGCTCCCACGGTGTGCCACTGCTGATGAGAGTGCGCGCAGTCATTTCCTACCCGATTCCGCGGGCGGACGGCTTTCCCATCGCGCCTTGCGCAGAGCTCGTTGCGCCGCTTCGGCCTCCCTCGCGGCGCGCGCCTCGGACGCGAGGTCGACACCGTCCAACGCAGCGATCGTCGCGTGCCAAGCCTCGCCTGGCTCGGTACGCATGTAGCGATGACCATAGCCGTCGCGGTCTAGCAGCCGGCAGTCGACCAGCCAACGGCGCAACTCGACATGGTCGGTCGCGAGCATCCGGCCGGGGCCGTCAAGCCAGTCCTTCAGCAGCGCGTTGACTTCGGCTTCGGAGTACCTAGGT
>CAWJMQ010000028.1:0-36804 GCA_963844005.1 uncultured beta proteobacterium
TGGCAATTCCTACTTCTTGCGTATTTTCGTCAGCTCGGCGTTCACCTCGGCGACGAACTCATCACCCACGGTCTTGGAGTGCTTCTGGATCACCGGCTGCGCTTTTTCCTTCAGCTTGGCGATTTCCTCGGCGGAAGTTCGACGACGGTCATCTTCGCCGCCTTGAGCGCGGTCAGCACCTTCGCGGCCTCCTCCCGAGCTACTTTGCGCTGAAAGGCCGTCGTCTCGACGGCGGCGTCCCGCAGGATCTTCTGTTCGGCGGGAGAAAGCTTGTCCCACGTCTTCTTGCTCACGATGACGATCTGCGGTGTGTACATGTGGTTCGTCATCGCGAGGTACTTCGTCACCTCGTTGTACTTGCCATCGAGGATGTTGAGCAGCGGGTTGGTCATGCCGTCGATGCTGCCTTGCTCCAGCGCCGTGTAGGTCTCGGTGAAGGGCATGGGCACCGCGTTGGCGCCCGTGGCGTTCATGAAGTCCACGTAGACGGGCGTCGGGATCACCCGCATCTTGAGACCCTTCAGGTCGTCGGCCTTGGCGATCTGCTTTTTCGACGTGTGCATTTCCCGGAAGCCAAGATCGAAGAACGTGAGTCCGACGAGACCTTTTTCGGGGAGCTTGTCCATCAGCTTCTTGCCGATGGGGCCGTCCAGGATCGCGTCGGGCTCCGGCATTGTTGAAGAGATACGGGAAATCGAGGACCGCCATCTCCTTCACGTCGCCGGCGAGCAAGCTCGCGTTCATCACGTTGAGATCGATGGTTCCGCCCTGCATCGCCGAGACCACCTGCAGGTCCGGCCCCAGGGTTCCGCCCGGAAACACCTTGATCGTGATATTGCCGTTGCTTTTCTTCGCGACCAGTTCCGCAAAATGCTCGACGCCCTGAACCTGCGGATGGCCCTTGTTGCTTGCCGCCGTAAACCGCAGCGTCCGCTTTTGAGCGTCCTGAGCCACGACAGTGCTTGCGAACATCAGTGCCGCCGGCAGAAGAGCGGCCGCAACCAGACCTTTCGTCAATCTGCGCATTATCCCCTCCCAAGATATGTACCAAAGCCGTCCCGCGAACGCAGGAGTTCAAGAACCGACGAGCCGCTTTGTGGACCGACTCTTGGACGAGCTTATGGCGATTGCGACGAACCGGTCACCCAACCAAAGTTAGGGTAATGGGAAAGATCAAGGGTATCGAGCCGTCAAGCGCGCCCACGCCACCGATCTGGATCAAGTGCATTCGCGGTGACGCGCCTTGCAGATCGCGAGGACTTCGTCGGGGTCGCGCTTCCACCAGGTGTTGGCGGAGAAGATTTCGACTTCGTGCATGCCGCGGTAGCCATTGGTCTGAGTGACGACCGCAGGAGCGGCAGGCTCATGACGCCGTCGCCCATCATCCCGCGATCGGTGAGAAGGTCGGTCGTCGGCACGAGCCAGTCGGAGATGTGGTACGCGAAAAGGCGGGATGGCGTAGCGCTCCCAGCGCGTTCGATCTCGCGTTTGAGGTGCGGGTCCCACCAGACGTGATATGGCGTCGACCCCGATCCCGAGCCCCGGGCCGAGTTCGTCGCAAAGGTCGTTCGCATGCTCCATCGTGTTCACGCACGCGCGGTCCGCCGCGTACATCGGATGCAGCGGCTCGATCGCGAGCGGCATTCCGGCCGGCCGCGCGTATTCGAGCAGTTCGCCGATCCCGTCGCGCACCATGGCGCGGGCGCCGGCGATGTCCTTGGAGCGTTTCTCGCCGTCGCGGTCCTTCGGCAGGCCGCCGACGACGAGCACCAGGCATTGGGCGCCGATGGCCAGCGCTTCGTCCACGGCGCGCTTGTTGTCGTCCACGGCCGCGCGGCGCCCTTCTCGGTCCACGGCCGGAAACATGCCACCGCGGCAGTAACCGGTGACCGTGAGTCCCGCGTCGCGGATGCGAACGGCGCTGTCCTTCAATCCGGCCGCCGCGACCTGGTCGCGCCACGGCGAAATGCCGCGGATCCCGTGCCGCAGGCAGCCGCTGACGATTTCCGGCAGCGTCCACAGTTTTCGAACGGTCGCCGTGTTGAGCGACAGCAGACTGCCGTCGGGTTCGGTCATGGGTCGGGGTGAAGCAATGGCTGCCGGCAACGGCGCGATCCGCCGTCAGCCTTTCGCTCGGGTTTCCAGAATCGCAACGGCGGGGAGCGTCTTGCCTTCGATGAATTCGAGGAACGCGCCACCCGCGGTCGAGATATACGAAATGCGGTCGGCCACGCCGAATTTGTGGATCGCTGCGACGGTGTCACCGCCGCCGGCGATGGAAAAGGCGGGCGATTCGGCGATCGCATGGGCCAGCGCTTTCGTCCCGCCTGCGAAAGCGTCGAACTCGAATACGCCGATCGGCCCGTTCCAGAGGATCGTTCCCGCCTTGGCGATGATCATCTCGAGTGCGGCAACCGAGGTCGGGCCGATGTCGAGGATCATGTCGTCGGGCGCGAGATTCTCGATCGCCTTCAGTTCCGGGGCCGCGGTTGCCGACAATTCCTTGGCGCAAACCACGTCGACCGGGATAGGTACCTTGCCTGGAAACGCGTCGAGGATCGCCTGCGCCTCGCTCACGAGGTTGACCTCGACCAGCGACTTGCCGACCTTGCCGTGCGCCGCGAGGATGAACGTGTTGGCGATGCCGCCGCCGACGACCAGGACGTCGACCTTCGCGGCCAGCGCTTTCAGAACCGTGAGCTTGGTCGAGACCTTGGATCCCGCGACGATCGCGACCAGAGGACGCACGGGATGGGCCAGTGCCCTTCCCAGCGCCTCGAGTTCGGCGGCCATCAGCGGGCCCGCGCAGGCGATGGGCGCGTATTTCGCGATGCCGTGGGTCGTCGCCTCGGCGCGGTGCGCGGTTCCGAACGCGTCGTTGACGTAGGCATCGCAAAGCTGCGCCATCTTCCGCGCGAGCGCGTCGTCGTCCTTCTTCTCTCCACGGTTGAAGCGGCAGTTCTCGAGCAGTACGACGTCACCCGTTGCGAGCGCCGCGTGCCAGCCTCCGCCGTCCGTCCAGTCACGGATCAGCGGAACGGGTCTGCCCAGAAGCTCGGACAATCGCTTCGCTACGGGTGCGAGCGAGTCGCCCTCGGTCCATTCACCCTCCGTCGGCCGCCCCAGATGCGAAGTCACCATCACCGCCGCTCCGCGTGCGAGCGCATCGCGTATCCCCGGCACCGATGCGCGGATCCGCGAGTCGTCGGTGATGTTCCCGGCGTCGTCCTGCGGCACGTTGAGATCGGCGCGGATGAAGACCCGCTTTCCGCGGACGTCGATGTCGGCAAGGCGAAGTATATCCATGGCGGTCAGATGTGATAGTCGAGCGGCAGCATGGTCTCGACGTCGACGACGCGTACGGTGCGGCCGCGCGACGAAGCCCGAATCTGCACGAGCTCGTCGTTGATCCGGCTTGCCGTCGTCACGAACAGGAACGGGAAGACCGAGTGAACGACCGCGGCAATCCCTCCCAGCAACATGCGACCCCCGAATCGGAACGCGAAGCGCATGTGCTGGAAATAGGTCTCGCCGACGGACGCAGGGTGCGCGGTAAAGGGATTGAGCATGATAGTTTCAGGATCCGTTGGTGCCGGGTCGCAATCAAGTCGAAAGGTAAGTGCTCCACGTGCCCGCGCGCAGCAGTCGGAAATCGTCCGGCGTCAGGCCGAACTCGAGCGTGTCACGCAATGTGCCGTCGCCACGCCGGCATTCGTTGCGCAACGTCGCCTCGTGTGCGAACCCGAGCCGCAGTGGCACGGCGGCGCTGCGCACGTTCTCGGCGTCGCAACGAATGCGCACCCGTTGCGCGTGCAGCGTGACGAAGGCGAACGCGGCAATGAGCGCCGTGGCTTCGGCGATGAAGCCCCGGCCTTCGAACCCATTTCTGATCCAGTAGCCGATTTCCATGGACGGAACGCTCCAGACGATCCGGTGCAGACCACTGCCGCCGAGAAAGGTATTGGTGGCACGTTCCCATACGCCGAGCGCGAAGTCGTCGCGGGCGGCCCATTTGGCCTGACAGCGCCGAACGTAGATCGGACCCTGATCCGGTTGGTCCCAGTCCTTCACCCAAGGCATGTCGGCCGTCAACAGGCGTTCACGCGACTCGGCGACCGCCTCGGCGATTGTTTCGCCGTCGCCATCGCGGTAGGGGCGCGCGATGATGCGAGGCCCCACCAACGCATGCGGCAAATCGAGCAGGAGCGGGTTGGCGACGGGATCCGCGGCCGTGGTCATGGCGTGCCCGTCATTATGGCTCCGGCCGCTCGCTGGCGCTCGCCTAACATTCGCTACGCTCATGTTAGCCTCCGCCGCAATGAGTGGGGCTGTTGCGCTTCGTCCGTTATCTTGCTCCCATCAGCGCAATTGCGGTGTCGAGCATTCTGTTGCTGAATCCTTTCATTGTGGCTCCGGCCGCTCGCTGGCGCTCGCCTAACATTCGCTACGCTCATGTTAGCCTCCGCCGCAATGAGTGGGGCTGTTGCGCTTCGTTCGCTATTTTGCTCCGATCAGCGCCATGGTCGTGTCCAGCATGCGGTTAGAGAAGCCCCACTCATTGTCATACCAACTCGACGCTTTCACCAGCCGTCCCGAGACCTTCGTCAGCGTCGAATCAAATGTCGATGACGCCGGATCGTGATTGAAATCGATGGATACGAGCGGCGCGGTGTTGTAGTTGAGGATCCCGGCGAGCGGGCCGGATTCCGCCGCGGCCTTCATGATCCCGTTCACCTCGTCCACTGTCGTGTCGCGCGCGGCGATGAAAGACAGGTCAACGATCGAAACGTTAATGGTAGGCACGCGGATCGCGTATCCGTCGAGCTTGCCGTTGAGCTCGGGCAACACGAGACCGACCGCTGCGGCGGCGCCCGTCTTGGTCGGAATCATGCTCATGGTTGCCGAGCGGGCACGGCGCAGGTCCTCATGGTAGACGTCGGTCAACACCTGGTCGTTGGTGTAGGCATGGATCGTCGTCATGAGGCCGTTGACGACGCCGATCTTGTCGTGAAGCGGTTTCACCATCGGCGCCAGGCAGTTCGTCGTGCACGATGCGTTGGAGATCACCGTGTGCGCCGCCTTGAGCACGCCGTGGTTGACGCCGTAGACGATGGTCGCGTCGACGTCCTTGCCTCCGGGTGCCGAGATGATCACTTTCTTGGCGCCGCCCTTGAGGTGCGCCGATGCCTTCTCCTTGGTCGTGAAGAGGCCGGTGCATTCGAGCACCACATCAACCCCGAGCGAACCCCACGGCAGGTCTGCCGGATTGCGTTGCGCGAACACCTTGATCCGATCGCCGTTGACGATCATGGCGTCGGCCTCGACGCTGATCTTGCCCGGAAACTTGCCGTGCGCCGTGTCGTAGCGTGTCAGGTGCGCGTTGGTCTCGGGGCTGCCGAGATCGTTGATGGCGACGATGGCGAGGTCGTGCGTCTTGCCGCGCTCGTAGTGCGCGCGAAGGATGTTGCGGCCGATGCGGCCGTATCCGTTGATGGCGACTTTGATGGTCATTGCGTTGCTCCTGGAATACAAGGTTTTGCTTCGAATGGCTGCTACTCGCGACGGACGTAGACCGTCGCCAACTCCGCGTCCAAGCCGTGTTCCGGCTCCTTCAGTATCGTACCCCAGGCGAAGTCCACGACGTCGGGCCCGTGTTCGACGGCGAAAACACCCTGGCGGCGCTCACGCGACGACGCGCCTCACCGCGGCAGCGACGTTTTCGATCGTGAAACCGAAATGCTTGAACAGGACCCCCGCGGGCGCCGACTCGCCGAAAGTGTCGAGGCCGACGACGGCGCCCTTCGGATCGTCGGTAGCGCCCACATACTTGTGCCAACCGTCCGTCGAACCCGCCTCGACGGCGACGCGCGGCACCGTCGGTGGAAGCACGCTCGCGCGGTACGCCGCATCCTGCCGATCGAAGACGCTGGTGCAGGGCATCGACACCACACGCGCGGCAATGCCTTCGGCGGCAAGTGCGTCGCGCGCGCCCATCGCCAACGCGACCTCCGAGCCCGTGGCGAGGATCACCGCGCGCCTGGTCCCCGTGCCATTCCAGTCGGCGAGCACATAGGCTCCCCGCCGGATCGACGTTATCTGGCCGGAATCGCGCTTCTGAAACGGAACGTTCTGCCGCGTGAAGAGGAGGCACGACGGACCGACGCTGCGTTCGATCGCCGCATCCCAGGCGACCGCGGATTCGACCGTGTCGCAGGGACGCCACACCGTCATGTTCGGAATCAGGCGAAGGCTTGCGGCGTGCTCGACCGATTGGTGTGTCGGCCCGTCCTCGCCGAGACCGATCGAATCGTGCGTGAAAACGAAAATCGACCGCAGTTTCATGATAGCCGCCATCCGTAACGCGTTCCGCGCGTAATCGGAGAACGTGAGGAACGTGCCCACGTACGGGATGAAGCCGCCATGCAGCGCGATGCCATTCGCGATCGCGCACATTCCGAACTCGCGCACGCCGAAATAGAGGTAGTTGCCCGCGTTGTCGCGCGTGATCGTCCTGCTGCCCGACCAGTTGGTGAAAACGGACCCGGTGAGGTCCGCGGACCCGCCGATCATTTCCGGCAGCGCTTTCGCGTACGCCTCGATCGCCTGCTGCGATGCTTTGCGGGTGGCCACCGTCTCGCCCTTGGCGGCCTGCGCCAGCGCAAACGCGTTCGCCGTCTCTCGCCAGGTGGCGGGAAGCTCGCCTCGCATCCGTCGCATGAACTCGGCGGCGAGTTCCGGATGCGCGACGCGGTACCGCGCATAGCGCGTCTCCCACGCCTTCTCGGCGACCGCGCCGCGTTCGCGCGCGTTCCAGCCCGCGTAGACCTCGGCGGGAATCTCGAACGGCGCGCTCGTCCATACCAGCGCAATGCGCGTCGCCGCCACTTCCTTTTCGCCCAGCGCTGCGCCGTGCGCGTCGGCGCTGCCGGCCTTGGTCGGTGCACCCTTGCCGATCACCGTTTTGCAGCAGATCAACGTCGGGCGATCGGCGACCTTCTGCGCCGCGCAGATGGCCGCATCGACCGCTTCGACGTCGTGGCCGTCGACGCTGCGTATCACGTTCCATCCGTAGGCCTCGAAGCGCATGCCCGTGTCGTCGGTGAACCAGCCCTTGGTCTCTCCGTCGATCGATATGCCGTTGTCGTCGTAGATCACCATCAGCTTCCCGAGGCCCAGCGTTCCCGCGAGCGAGCATGCCTCGTGCGAGATGCCCTCCATCAGGCAGCCGTCGCCGACGAATACGTAAGTGCGGTGGTCGACGATCGCGTGGCCGGGGCGATTGAACTCCGCCGCGAGCAGCCTCTCGGCGAGCGCCATTCCGACGCCGTTGCTCAAGCCCTGGCCGAGGGGACCGGTGGTTGTTTCGACGCCTGGAGTCACGCCGACTTCCGGGTGCCCCGGCGTCTTCGAGTGCAGCTGCCGAAATCGCCTGAGTTCCTCGACGGGCAGGTCGTAACCGGTGAGATGCAGCAACGCGTAGAGGAGCATCGAGCCATGGCCGTTCGAAACGACGAAGCGGTCGCGGTTCGCCCAGCTCGGATTCGCCGGGTTGTGCGAAAGATGGCGATTCCAGAGCGCGACGGCGATGTCGGCCATGCCCATCGGCATACCCGGGTGCCCGCTTTTTGCCGTTTCGACGGCGTCCATCGCGAGCGCGCGGATCGCATTGGCGAGCGTGGAATCTGAAATGCTGGGCGCGGCAGTCATCGCGGTCGAGGCGGCTGTCACTGTCATGGCGGTCCGACGAACCTTCGCAGAATCGGGCCGGAGGGGCGGCGGCCGCGGAGTGGTCGTTTTATCAAGATACCGTCGGTTTCCCGGCGGCGCGGGTGCGCTTTCTCTTGCGCGTAACGGGAAATTATCGCGCCCGACGACGTTTTGTGCAATAATTGAATGTTTACAAGGCAGAGCACGGCATCGATGCCGAGTCTGGTGGGCGCCCTTCTTCCCGCGATACGCGGGGAGCGGGGCGTTTTCTTCGGCGTCGCCGTCACGCTTGCTTGTCGGGGTCTTCAAGGGGACGACTAATGGACGGAATCCATCTGTTAGGCGAATGGTACGAATGCCCTGCCGACACGCCGCAGTTCACCCGTGCCGAAGCCCTGCGAGCGACCTGTCTCGACGCCGTGCGCGCCGTGGGACTGACGATCGTCGGTGATGCGTTCCACCAGTTCGCGCCGCAAGGAGTGACGGGGACGGTTCTGCTTGCCGAGTCCCATCTCGCGATTCACACCTGGCCGGAGTGCGGTTTCGTGACCGTCGACGTCTATGTGTGCAATCTCGCGACCGACAACAGCGACAAGGCGGAGCGGCTGTTCCGTGCGCTCGAGGCTGCGCTGAAGCCAAAGCGCACGAAATTTCAGGTGATCCATCGCGGAGGCGTGGATGACTGACGGCCCGGTCGAGGGCGCGAGCGGCGCGCCCCACGACCTCGCTCACGGACTGTTGACGGAACACATGACGCCCGAGTGGGGGTTCTATGTCCGTTCGGCGCACCAGTTCGAGCGTTTCAGGTCCGCCCACCAGTCGATCGAAGTCCACGACAGCGTGCCGTTCGGCAGGCTGTTCCGTCTCGACGGGCACTTCATGACGTCCGAAAGGGATGAGTTCTTCTATCACGAAAACCTCGTTCACCTGTCTGCGCTCACGCATCCGCGACCTGAGCGCGCACTGATCGTCGGGGGAGGGGATGGCGGGTCGGCTGAGGAGCTACTGAAGCACCCGTCGATCACGTCGGTGACGCTCGTCGAGATCGACGCCGCCGTTGTCGACATCGCGCGCAAGTATCTCGGCGAAGTCCACGGGGGCGCGCTCGACGATCCGCGACTCGCCCTCGAGATTGGCGATGGCTTCGAATACGTGCGCGCGGCGAAGGCCCGTTTCGACCTGATCGTGCTGGACCTGACCGATCCGGGAGGCCCGTCGGAGAGGTTGTATACGCCGGATTTTTACCACGCGTGCGCGGCGCGCCTCAATCCCGGCGGCGCGCTGACGTTGCATCTCGCAAGCCCGATCGCACATCCTGACGTGATCCGCGGAACGCTGCGGAGCCTCCGCGCGGCCTTTCCACGCGTCACGCCGTATCTGACATCGGTTCCGCTCTATGGGGGGATGTGGATGATGGCTTGCGCGTCGGCAACCCTCGACCCCGCAAGCCTGTCGACGCCGGAGATCGACCGCCGCATCGAAGAGCGCGGCCTTCGCAAACTCCAGTACTACAACGGCGACATGCATCGCGCTGCGCTGGCGCTCCCGAATTTCGTTCGAGAGCTCGTCGGCTAGTACAAATCACGCGATTCAAGAACGGACAAGCCCTAGCAGGCTGATGCAGAACCCGTCATGGCCGCGCAGTGGCGTGGCAGGATGGGCTGCGCGACAGAGCAGACCGCCTGCCACGCCACTGCCCATCCGGGTTTCGACGCTCATTTGGCAAATGAGGGCCCCGCCTACGTCGTAGCAGCCTTGCGAATATGCGCGAGCTATTCGACGCGGCTCGCGCCTAGTATTCGGGGCCATCTCGTCCGAAACGCGGCTCATGAGGGGTTCTGCATCAGCCTGCTAAAGCTACCGTTGCCAGCGCCGCGCTCGGCGCATCCCATCCCGTAGAGGCGCCGTCGCGGCCAACGCGCCTCATTCAGTCGCTCCCTGAGTGTCAACCGCCGCGGCTCTCCCGGCGTTTGTGGACCTGACAGCGCTTTTGGCGGGAGTTGAAGCCGGCGTTGTCGGCCGCATATTCGACCTGTGCGGCGCGGCTGTTCGGGCGCGCCGCGTCGCGGAGGGGTCATGGCAACCGGCGTCAATATGCTGAACCTTGCGAGCGCAATGGACAATGCGGACTTCGTGTTGATCGACGGCATCGTCTTCGAGACGGAATACATGCGGGTTCCCGATGACGAGACCGTCGCCGACGACGTCGTGCTGGAAGTGAAGCACGGCGACACGGAGGTGACGTTCACGCGCGGTGAGATGGACGGTGCCGAACACCTCGGCGAGGGCGTCTACCGGTTGAAATCGGGCGCGGAACTGCGGTTTCTGTCGAGCGCGACCATCCACTGAGCGGACCTCTCCGACCTTTCCCGTCTGGCGAAAAGTCCGGCCGGAGTCCGCTGATTCACTGATAGTTCGATGGTGCCCCCGAGGGCTCCACGTCCTCGCGTCGGCCGCCGGTTGACGGCGTTATCGTATGCGCATATGCTCATGCGAGCATGAAAAACCCATCCGCTGCCGACGCGCCCGCAACCGACGAGCTCGACGAGGTATTCGCCGCTGTCGCGAAATACTTCAGCCTCCTCTCCGAACCGACGCGCCTCAAGATTCTGCACACGATCTGCAGCGACGAGCGCTCTGTGTCGGCGATCGTCGCCGCCACCGGCGCCACTCAGACCAACGTGTCGCGGCACCTTGCGCTGTTGCACGGAGCCGGCGTGGTCAGCCGGCGCAAGGAACGCAACGCGGTGTATTACCGTGTAACGGATCGCGTGTTCGCCGATGTCTGCCGTACGGTGTGTGTGCAGATCGCGGGTCGAATCGATGCGCGGCAGCCGCTGCGCAGGGAGCTGCTGGCGTTCGTGCGTCAGCCCTCTACTAGGGTCCGTTAACACTGCGATGTCGGACACGTCGGACACCTCGGACACGTCGCAACGGATCCCATCCGTGCTCGAAGCGGCGCCACCCACCGCATCGCGTCGAGATTTCCTGCGCCGCGCCACCGTGCTTTCCGGTGGAGCGCTGGCCGGCGGAGGCGCGTTCGGGACCGGCGGCGCGCTGGCGCAGGATTCCGGCCGGAACCTCCCGCCGAACGCCCCCGAGTGGAGCAGGACGCTCGGCGCACCGATTCTCGCGAGCCCTTACGGCGTGCCGTCGAAGTACGAGTCGAAGATCCAGCGTCGGGAAAGTCCCGGCCTGACCCGAACGCCATACTCGTCGGTGTCGTTCACACCGCTGCAGAATCTGTTCGGCGTCATAACGCCGTCCGGGCTCCACTTCGAACGCCATCACGCGGGGGTGCCCGAGCTCGATCCGCACGAGCACCGGCTGATGATCCACGGGCTGGTGTCGAATCCCCGCGTGTTCACGATGGACGATATCCTGCGATTTCCATCGATCACCCGAATCCATTTCATCGAATGCGGCGCCAACACGGGCATGGAGTGGGCGAACGTCGCTGTGCCGACGGTCCAGTACAGCCATGGCATGCTGGGGTGCAGCGAATGGACGGGCGTCGCGCTGTCGACGCTGCTCGGCGAATGCGGCTTCGACCGGAAGCGTGCGAAGTTCGTCCTCGCGGAAGGCGCGGACGCCGCATCGCTGACGCGCTCGATCCCGATTGCAATGGCGCTCGACGACGTGATCGTCGCCTACGGCCAGAACGGCGAGATGCTTCGCCCGGAGCAAGGGTATCCGGTGCGGCTGTTGGTGCCGGGTGTCCAAGGTGTGTCGAGCGTCAAGTGGTTGCGTCGGCTCAAAGTCGGCGACGCGCCATGGAATACGCGCGAAGAATCGCTGCACTACGTCGATTTGCTCCCCGGGGGCATCCATCGCCAGTACACGTGGATCCAGGAGGCGAAATCGGTGATCACGTCGCCTTCGGGCGGCCAGGTGATCCTGGACCGTGGGCAGCACGAGATCACGGGGCTCGCGTGGTCGGGACGGGGGCGCGTCCGGCGCGTCGATGTCTCCGCCGACGGTGGTCGCAACTGGCGTAGCGCGCGCCTGCAGGAGCCGGTGCTGACCAAGGCGCTGACGCGGTTCAGGATCGACTGGATCTGGGACGGTGGCGGGGCGCTGCTGCAATCGCGCGTCATCGACGAAACCGGCTATGTGCAGCCCACGTATCGCCAGCTGCGCGAGGTGCGGGGGACGCGCTCGATCTATCACAACAACGCCATTCAGACCTGGCGCGTCGATCCGACCGGCGAGGTGAGCAATGTCCAGGTCACGTCCTGACGCTCTGCGGTGTGCTCTGCTCGTCGCGGCGTCGGCATGGGCAGTGGTTGCCGCTGCAGCGGATCCGTCGACCGCCGGGAACTTCGGTCTCGGCAAACCGGCAACGCGCGACGAGATCGCCGGGTGGGATATCGATGTCAAGCCCGATGGCGCGGGCTTGCCCAAGGGAAGCGGGAGCGTCGCACGAGGGCAGGGCATCTACGACGACAAGTGCGCGAGCTGTCACGGCACGTTCGGCGAGAGCAACAGTTATCTGCAGATCGCCGGCGGCGTCGGCACGCTCGCGTCCGACGCGCCGATCCGCACGACGGGCAGCAAGCTCAACTACGCCACGACGCTATTCGACTACATCCGGCGCGCGATGCCGTTCAACAATCCGCAATCGCTGGCCGCGGACGAGGTCTATGCGCTGACCGCCTATGTCCTCAATCTCAACGACATCCTGGCCGCCGATGCAGTCCTCGACCAGGACACGCTGCCGAAAGTGAAGATGCCCAACCGCGACGGCTTCACGACCGCCCACGGCTTCATGCGTCGCGACGGCAGGCCCGATACGGCGAATGTCGCGTGCATGGCGAATTGTGTGAACGAAGTGCGGCTCTCCAGCGAGATGCCCGCGTATGCGCTCGATGTGCACGGCGACCTCGCGGAGCAGCGGCGTGCGATGGGTGCGATCGAGGGCTTGAAGACCGTCGCGCGGGAGCCCGGCGCAGGGAAGCCGACGGCAGTGCCTCCGGTCGCAGGCGCCGATCTCGCGAAGCGTCTCGGATGCCTCGCCTGCCACGGCATCGAATCCCCGCTGGTCGGACCCGCGTTCCGGGAGATTGCCAAGAGGTATGGCGGCGACGGTTCGCATTCCGGCGTCGCGGGCAGCGAGGCGCGCCTCGTCGCCAAGTTGAAGGCGGGCGGTGTCGGCGCATGGGGTCAGGTGCCGATGCCCGGTCAGCCCCAGGTCGACGCGGCGGACGCGCGGACCGTCGTCCAGTGGATCCTTGCGGGCGCGCGGTAGCGATTTTCGGGAAGACGGCCGATCCCACCCAAGGAGGGGCCGACGTACTACAATTTGCACTCTGTGAAACAGGAGAGAAACGCATGAACGAGAAGCGCAGGGATGTCCTGAAGACGGGCGGCGGCCTTACGCTCCTTTCGCTCGCGGCTGCGGCCGGCTGGATCGCTCCCGGCGATGCGCATGCCGATTGGAACAAGGCGGCGTTTGAGACGAAGTCGCTGGACGAGACGGTCAAGGCGGTCGGCGGCAGCACAGCGGCGCCGAGCAAGGACATCACGTTCTTCGCGACGCCGGACATCGCCGAAAACGGCGCCGTCGTCCCCGTCGGCGTGACGAGCGCGATTCCCAAGACCGAATCCATCGCGATCCTGATCGAGAAGAATCCGAACATGACGGCGGCGATTTTCGAGATTCCACCGGGAACCGATCCTTCGATCAGCACACGGGTCAAGATGGGGCAGAGTTCGAATGTCTATGCGCTCGTGAAGGCCGACGGGAAATTCTACGTCGCCTCCAAGGAGATCAAGGTCACGCTTGGCGGTTGCGGCGGCTGAGGAGAGGAAGTCATGGCAGATCCGATGAAGATCCGGGCCAGCGTCGTCGGCGATTCGACCGAAGTGAAGGTGCTGATGAGCCACGAAATGGAGACCGGTCAGCGCAGGGACGCGCAGGGCAAGACGATTCCGGCCTGGCACATCCAGGACGTGGTCGCCACGTGGAACGGCAAGACAGTCCTGTCGGCGCAGTGGGGACCCGCAGTGTCGAAGAACCCATTCCTGTCGTTCAAGTTCAAGGGCGGCGCGAAGGGAGACAAGGTCCAGATCACCTGGACCGACAACAGGGGCGACAAACGCACTGACGAAGCGGTCATCGCGTGAATTTGCGCAAGTGCGCCGATCGGTGCGGTCATCGCGTGACGGCGCGCCGAAGATCGCTGCGCCGATTTGCGCCGGGAGAGATTCCAATGCGAGTCAACTACCGGCGCGCCGCGCAAGGCGTCGTGTGCGTCCTCATGCTGGGAGCAGCGGTCGCGCTCGGGCAGGGCAGCGCCATCGACGAAATCGCGAAGTACCGCGCGGCGCTGCAGGACGGCAACCCTGCCGAGCTGTGGGAGGCCCGCGGCGAGGATCTCTGGAAGCAGAAGCGCGGCCCGAAGAACGCCTCGCTCGAAGCGTGCGATCTCGGTCTCGGCCCGGGCGTGGTCAAGGCCGCCTACGCGCAGCTGCCGAAATATTTCGCCGATGCCGACCGGGTGATGGACCTGGAGTCGCGGATCGTTTGGTGCATGGTGACTCTGCAGGGGTACACCGAGGCCGACGCGAAAAGGGGTCCGTTCGGGAGCCCGGACCGAAAGGCCGACATGGAAGCGTACGTCGCCTACGTGACGTCGCAGTCGCGTGGAATCCGGATGAACGTCGCGCTGTCCCACCCGAAGGAGCAGGAAGCCTATCGGCTCGGCGAGAAGATGTTCTATTTCCGCGGCGGCACGCATGACTTCGCCTGCGCGACCTGCCACGCCGACGATGCCAAGCGGATCCGCCTGCAGGATCTGCCCAATCTGATGAAGACCGAGGGCGCGCAGAAGGCCTACACGACGTGGCCGGCGTACCGAGTTTCGCAGGGAGAGCTCCGCTCGTTCCAGTGGCGGCTGTACGACTGCTTCCGCCAGCAGCGCTTCCCCGAGCTCGTGTTCACGTCGGACGCATCGGTCGCGCTGACGATGTTCCTCGCCCGCAACGCGAACGGCGCCGCGTTCGATGCGCCGTCGATCAAGCGCTGACAGGGATCCCGCGATGCGACGCTTACCTCCAGTCTTGTTGCTCGCCGGGGCACTTACCATTGCCATACCCGCAATCCTCATCGGCTGCGCAACCGGGCCGAGCGATGCCGAGACGACGGCGAAGGCTGCGGCGGTCATGAAGGCTTCGTTCAAGGAGCAGGGCCAGGCCAAGCTCGACCGCCTCGAACAGGACGACATGCAGAAGGCGTGCAGCGAGTACGCGGGCAGGGCGCCCCCCAAGGACGTTGCCGAGCGAATCGAGAAGGCGAATCTCGCCTCGATCAAGTGGCCGGCCGACGGCAAGTACGTCGGCGACTGGAAAAACGGCGAGAAGATCGCGCAAGAAGGCCGGGGCATGCAGTTTTCCGACGATCCGAAGGGACCGGTCGGCGCGAACTGCTACGCCTGCCACCAGCTCGCGCCCGAGGAACTTTCGTTCGGCACGATCGGACCTACCCTCTATCAGTTCGGCAAGCTGCGGGGCTACACCGACGAAATGCGCAAGTACGCCTACGGCAAGATCTACAACGCGGACGCCTACAACGCGTGCACGAACATGCCGCGCTTCGGGCATAAGGGCATCCTGAGCGAGCAGCAGATCAAGGATGTCGTCGCGCTGCTGATGGATCCGGCCTCCCCCGTCAACAAGTAGCGTGTGAATCGCCGCGAATTCCTGCACGTCGTCGCTGCAGCGGCGGCGGCCGGCCTTCCGGTCGACGCCCGTTCGGCGCTCGATCTCTCGGCGGGCGCGAATTTCTACGACGGCATCGAGGCCTTCGGTAACGTCAGCCTGCTGCACTTCACGGATTGCCACGCGCAGCTCAACCCCGTGTATTTTCGCGAACCGAACGTCAATCTCGGCGTCGGCAGCGCGGCTGGACGGCCTCCGCATCTCGTCGGCGAAGCGCTGCTCAGGCACTTTGGTATTCGCCCGGGCACGCGCGAGGCGCATGCATTCACGTACCTCGACTACGACAGGGCGGCGCGTGCCTATGGACGCGTCGGCGGCTTCGCGCATCTCGCGACGCTCGTGCGGAAGCTGAAGGCCTCGCGGCCTGGTGCTCTGCTCCTCGACGGCGGCGACACGTGGCAGGGCTCGGCGACCGCGCTGTGGACCCGGGGCCAGGACATGGTCGAAGCGCAGAAGGCGATCGGCGTCGACGTGATGACCGGCCACTGGGAGTTCACGCTCGGCGCCGATCGCGTCAAAGAGCTCGTCGCCAAGGATTTCGCCGGCAAGATCGATTTCGTTGCGCAGAACGTCAAGACCGCCGACTTCGGTGACCCGGTATTCACGCCCTACGTGATCCGGTCGATCAACGGCGTCCCGGTCGCGATCGTCGGGCAGGCGTTTCCCTATACTCCGATCGCGAACCCACGATACTTCGTCCCGGAATGGACATTCGGCATCCAGGAAGAAGCGTTGCAGAAGGCCGTCGACGAGGCGCGTGGCAAGGGTGCGCAGGTCGTCGTACTCCTTTCGCACAACGGGATGGACGTCGATCTGAAGCTCGCGGCGCGCATCTCCGGCATCGACGCGATACTGGGTGGTCACACGCACGATGGCGTGCCGCAGCCGACGCTCGTCGACAATCCGGGCGGCAGGACGCTCGTCACCAATGCCGGCAGCAACGGCAAGTTTCTTGCCGTGCTCGATATGGAGGTGAAGGGCGGCAAGGTCGCCGATGTCCGTTATCGTCTGCTGCCGGTCTTCAGCGCGCTATTGCCAGCCGACCCCGCGATGACGGCGTTGATCCGCAGGCACCGCGCGCCTTACGCGGACAAGCTCGCCGAAAGGCTCGCGGTGACCGAGGGGCTCCTCTATCGCCGCGGAAACTTCAACGGCACCGCCGATCAGCTGATCCTCGACGGACTGATGGCCGAAAAAGATGCAGAGATCGCTTTCTCTCCGGGTTTTCGCTGGGGGACGACGCTGCTGCCGGGAGAGGCGATCACGTTCGAGCACCTGATGGATCAGACGGCGATCACGTATCCGTACGTCACCGTCAACGAACTGACCGGCGAAACGATCAAGACGATCCTCGAGGATGTCGCCGACAACCTCTTCAATCCGGATCCGTATTACCAGCAGGGTGGCGACATGGTCCGCATCGGCGGGCTCTCGTACGCGATTGCGCCGAATGCGCGGATGGGGACCCGCATCACGAGCATGGTGCTCCGTGGCAAGCCGATCGATGCGGCGAAGAGATACAAGGTTGCAGGCTGGGCGCCGGTTTCGGAGGACGCGAAGACGGCCGGCGGCGAGGCGATCTGGGACATGATGGCGCGCTACCTGAAGGCCCGGAAGACGATCAAGCCGCTGAAGCTCAATCTGCCCAAGGTCGACGGCGTGGCGGGAAATCCGGGAATGGCGTAGCCCGATATGGGGGTCGCCATGAGCGCCGACGGGCGCATGGCGTGGGTCAAGCCCGTTGGCGCGCGCCGCGACCCCATGATGCGAGCTACTCTCATTTCACCGTGACGCGCGCGAATCTTCGCTTTCCGGCCTGCACGACGACCGTGCGGCCGGCCGGGATAACGAGCGTTTTGTCGGTGACGACCTCGCCATCTACCTTGAGCCCTCGTTGCGCGATGAGCCGCAGCGCCTCGGACGTCGAGTCGACGATGCCGGCCTGCTTCGCGAGCTGCGCGATGCCAATTCCGGCGGCCGAATCGGGCGATTCCGCCGCGGAGATCTGCGCCGTGGTCCCGTTGGCCGTGCTGATCGCCGCCCCATCGCTTGATTCGGTCGTACGGATGGACACTTCCCGCATGCTCTCCGGCATCGCGCCCTGACGGAATCTCGCCTCGAATTCCGCAAGTGCGCTTTCGGCGGCCGCGCGCGAGTGGAACCGCGAGACGATCTCCTGCGCGAGTGCGACCTTCGCCTCCCGCGGGTTGCGACCCTGCGCGCATTCGCGTTTCAACCCGGTGATCTCGTCCGCAGGCCGGAACGACAGCAGGTCGTAATAGCGCCACATCAGGTCGTCGGAAATGGACATGAGCTTGCCGAATATCTCGGCCGGCGGCTCGGTGATGCCGACGTAGTTGTCGAGCGACTTGGACATCTTGTTGACGCCGTCGAGCCCCTCCAGCAGCGGCAGCGTCAGGATGCACTGCGGCTCCTGTCCATAATGCCGCTGCAGCTCGCGGCCGACCAGCAGGTTGAACTTCTGGTCGGTGCCGCCCAGTTCGACGTCGGCCCGGAGCGCGACCGAGTCGTAGCCTTGCGCCAGCGGGTAGAGAAATTCGTGGATGGCGATCGGCTGGCCGCTCTGGTAGCGCTTGCCGAAGTCGTCGCGCTCGAGCATCCGCGCGACCGTGTATTTCGCGGCCAGCTTGATCATCCCGTCCGCGCCGAGAGGCAGCAGCCATGTCGAATTGAACGCAATCTCGGTCTTCTCGCGGTCGAGGATCAGGAATGCCTGGTCGGTGTACGTCTTGGCGTTGGCCTCGATCTCCTCGCGCGACAGAGCCGGGCGTGTCACGTTACGACCCGTCGGGTCGCCGATCATCCCGGTGAAATCGCCGATCACGAAGATGACGTGGTGTCCGAGGTCCTGCAGCTGTTTCAGCTTGTTGAACTGGATGGTGTGGCCGAGGTGGAGGTCGGGTCGCGTCGGATCGAAGCCTTCCTTGACCCGGAGCGGATTGCCGCGGGCGAGCTTTGCGGCGAGCTCGGTCTCGACCAGAAGCTCGTCGGCGCCGCGTTTGAAGACCGCGAGTTGCTGTTCGATGTCGACGGTCATGGCTGCGGCTCGGCTTTCCTGGTTGCAGGCGGTTCGAGCGCCTCGGAGCGCCTGGGCGGGCGCCGGCCACGGCCACGCGACCGGCTGGGGCTTTCCGGGGCGGGTTTGATATGATCGCGGTTTCGCCCGCCGGCCTTGGCGATGACCTCGCACAAACGACCAATTCTATCGCAAAGCGTTCGGTTCGCCGCCGCGCGCGTCGCGCGTCCGCCAACGTTCGGGCAGTGGCTTTCGCTCGCGCTTTTCGGGATATGCGGCATGGCCGCGTTCGGCCTCGTTGCCAATACCGCGCCGGAGATCGTGCCGACGCAGGTTGTCCGAATGGATCTCCCGCAGCCGGTGGTCAGCGTTTTAGACGCCAGCGCGGCCGGGTATTGGCGCGAGGATCGCATTCGGCGCGGCGACACGATCGGAAGCGTGCTCGCACGACTCGGCGTCGTCGATGCGGCGGCTCTCGAATTTCTGCGCACCGACCGCGAGGCTCGAGCGCTCTACCAGCTCCGCCCGGGAAAGCCGCTCAGTATCGAGACCGACGGCGACGGTCAACTGCTGACGCTGCGTTTCGTGACTGGGGAGGGCCAGCGCCTTTCGATCGTTCGGGACGGCGAGCGTCTTACCGCATCGACGACGCCTGCGCCGACCGAGATTCGCTGGAAAATGGCGACGGGCGAAATTCGCACTTCGCTGTTCGGCGCTGCCGATGCGGCGGGCCTTCCGGACCCCGTGACGCTGCAGATGGCGGACGTGTTCGCCGGCGACATCGATTTCTACCTGGATCTGCGGCGCGGCGACCGCTTTGCCGTCGTCTACGAAATGCGTTATGCCGATGGCGAACCGATTGGGCCGGGCCGAATCGTCGCCGCCGAATTCGAGAACGGTGGCAGGGCGATGCGCGCGTTTCTCTGGCGGGACGACGACGGCAGCGAAAGCTATTTCACCGAGGACGGCGCGCCGCTGCACAAGGCGTTCCTCCGCTCGCCGATGGAGTTTTCGCGCGTGACTTCGGGCTTCTCGGGCGCGCGGTTCCACCCGATCCTGCAGACGTGGCGCGCCCACAAGGGCATCGACTACGCGGCGCCGGCGGGACTCCGGTACGCGCCACCGGCAACGCCAAAGTGCTGTTCGCGGGCACGCAGGACGGCTACGGCAACGTGATTCAGCTGCAACATCAAGGCTCGGTCTCGACGCTCTACGCGCATCTGTCGCGGTTTGCGCCGCAGGTCAAACCGGGCGCCCGCGTGTCACAGGGTGAGGTGATCGGCTACGTCGGCCAGACCGGGTGGGCCACCGGGCCGCATCTGCACTACGAGTTTCGCGTCGGCAACGACCAACACAATCCGCTTACGGTCGCGTTGCCGTCGGGCGAGCCGTTGGCCGCCATCCGGCGGTCTCTGTTCGCCGAACGCATCACGCCCGCCGCTGCGCAACTTGCCCTCGCGCGCGAGCTCGCCGGCACGCTCGTCGCCTTCGGCGGCGATTGACGCGACGCTCCCGTCACCGCCGTGCTCCAGCACTACGCCGGCGTGATGTCGGGCACGAGCCTCGACGGTGTCGACGCCGTCATCGCCGATTTCACGCAAACCACAGAGGGCCCCTGCAAACTCATCGCCGCCGCGCACATTCCGTTCGCACGCGCCCTTCGTGACGAGCTTTTCGCGTTGCAGCGCACCGGTGCCGACGAGCTCGCGCGCGCGGCGCGCGCGGCGAATGCGCTGGCCGACACTTACGCCGATGCGATCGCCGCAGCCATGGGCATCGCCGGTCTACGATCGGCGGATGTCATCGCGGCCGGCGTCCACGGCCAGACCCTTCGCCACGCGCCCGACGAAGGCTGGACCCTTCAGCTCAACAACCCGGCGCGCGTCGCGGAGCTGACGGGCGTGCCAGTCGTCGCGGATTTCCGGAGCCGTGATGTCGCCGCGGGCGGACAGGGAGCGCCGCTCGTGCCCGCTTTTCACGCGGCGCTCTTCGGTGGGGCGGAGCATCGCGTCGTCGTGAACATCGGCGGTATCGCCAATCTGACCGATCTTCCCCTGAACGGCGACGTTCGCGGCTTCGATACCGGTCCTGGCAATGTTCTCTCCGACCTCTGGTACGCCCGCCATCACGATGCCTCCTACGATCGCGATGGCGCGTGGGCGAGGTCGGGCCATGTGGACGAAGGGTTGCTGGGAGCCCTACTTGCAGAGCCGTTCTTCGCACGCAGTCCGCCGAAGAGCACGGGCCGCGACCTGTTCCACGGCGAATGGCTTGACGCGAAGCTCGCCGGTCGCAACGCTGCGCCGGTCGACGTCCAGGCAACACTCGTGCAGCTGACGGCGAGGACCATTGCCGACGCCGTGCACGCGCAATGCGGAGCCGCGACGGAAGTACTGGTCTGCGGCGGCGGCGCGAAGAATGCGGCCCTCATGCACGTTCTGACCGAACTCCTCTCACCGCGCAATGTTACGACCACCGCAGCGCGAGGTGTGGCCGTCGACCATGTCGAGGCGCTCGCATTCGCCTGGCTCGCGCGAGAGACGCTGGCTGGCCGCCCGGGCAACTTGCCGAATGTCACCGGTGCGCGCGGATTGCGCGTGCTCGGCGCGATCTATCCGCGTTGAACCCTTCGGAACCTTGAGCCCACAGGCTCTCGCCGCGTCCCACAATCGTGGCGGCGAGGAGGCAGCAATGAAAACGGGGCCGCGAAGGCCCCGTCGTCATTGCAGCGAACGTTCGATCAGGCGGAAAACGACGAGCCGCAGCCGCACGTCGATTGTGCGTTCGGGTTCTTGATCACGAACTGCGCACCCTCGATGCCGTCCTGGTAGTCGATTTCTGCGCCGACCAGGTACTGATAGCTCATTGGATCGATCAACAGCGTCACGCCGTTCTTCACCATCGCAGTGTCGTCGTCGTTGACGGCCTCGTCGAACGTGAAGCCGTACTGAAAGCCCGAGCAACCGCCGCCGGTGACAAACACACGAAGCTTGAGGTCGGGATTGCCTTCCTCTTCAATCAGGGACCGGACCTTTTCCGCGGCGCTGTCCGAGAAGACCAGCGGGGCGGGCATTTCTGTCATTGCGTTCATCTCTGCTCCCGTTGTCGCTTGGGTGCAATTATCGGCTGCCGTCCCGGTTGCCGCAACCCTGCCGCCGATAGGGGCTAGTCAGGGCTGCGGCCGGGGCTTCGGCACCCCCGGTTGTAGAGCGGCCTACTCGGATACCACGCGCTTCAATTCGACCACCGACGCCGTTCCGGGTTCGGTGTGGTTCAACCGTCCTCGAATCGTGGCGCCCACATGCATTTCCAGCGTCTTGTACGTCACATCGCCGACGACCCGGGCCTTCGGCTGCAGCTCGAGGTAGTCGTTGGCGACGACGGGGCCATTGACGGTCCCGTTGATGACGACGTGCGATACGCGGATTTCGCCGTCCACCTTCGCCTGTTCGCTGATGACGAGCGCGCTGGGCTCGCCATTGGTCGCGACCACGTTGCCGTGTACCTGGCCGTCGATTCGAAGTCCGCCCTTAAAACTGACGTTCCCGTTGACGATCGTGCCGGCGCCGATGAGGCTGTCGATACGCTTCTGCGGCGTCGAATGCTTCTTACGCTGCCACATGGGTCCTCCTCATGGGATCACAAGGCTGCGCGTGGCCCGGGGATTGGACTGTCCGGACTCGAACACGCGGACGGTGACCAAACGCACAACGGCCCCACTCGGGACGTCGATGGTTCCCTCAAGCCGCTGATAATACTTGAATTTGAGCTTCAGCGCCGCGGCGGTGCCGGGCTGTTCGTCGGGAAGCGTCACCATGGTCGTTCGTGGCGCCGGCCCGCTCGTTGCGACCGACTGCACCGCGACCTGCAGCGTGACACGGCCATCGAATTCGTCCTTCGGGTTGCCACCACGCACGAGCGTGAGGCTGTAGTGCCATGCGTCTTCCCTCTCGCGCTCGACGACGAGGCGCTGGATCGAAAGCCCGGTCTGCTTGTTGGAGTCGGCGACGAGCTTTTGCAGGAAGACGAGTTCCTCCTTGATCTGCGAGTTCTCGTTCTGCAACAGCAGCGCCTGCTTCGAGAGCGATGTCTGTGCACCAGTGGTCATGGCAAGCTCGCTTTCCAGTTGCATTCCCTTGGCCTGGAGCTGCGAATTTTCGGCGCGCAATCGAGCGTTTTCGGTTTCGAGTGACGCGATCCGAGCTTCGACTTCCTTGCGATTGAAGCCGCCGAAGATCTGGCCAAAATCGAACCCCCACCACCACATTCCCCCGACGACGGCGATGAGGCTCGTGCCGGCGACCGCGCGCCACGGCCATGGCAGGTGCGAGCGCACCGACATCCTGGGCGCGTCGATGGAAAAGTGCTGGCGCGCGCGGCGCCACCAGACAGACAGGGCCAACGTCAACCCTGGCAGGCCGTCTCGTCCGAAACGCGGCTCATGTCGGGTTCTCCACCAGTCGGCTACGGAAGGACCGGGAGTGCAGTGAGACCGCTGGTCTCTGGCAGGCCGAACATCAGGTTCATGTTCTGGATGGCCTGGCCTGCGGCGCCCTTGACGAGGTTATCCTCGACGGCGAGGACGAGCGCCATGTCGCCGCCTTGCGGGCGATGGACGGCGATGCGGCAGACGTTCGCCGCGCGGACCGAGCGCGTATCGGGCATGGACCCGGCCGGCATCACGTCGACGAATGCCTCGCCCGCGTATCGCGTTTCGAAGAGCGCCTGCAAGTCGACCTTCGTGTCCGTCAGCCGCGCATAGAGCGTAGCGTGGATGCCGCGGATCATGGGCGCGAGGTGCGGTGTGAACACGAGGCTCACGGGCGACGTTGCGGCGGCATTGAGGCCCTGGACGATCTCGGGCTGGTGCCGATGGCCCTTGACGCTGTATGCCCTGAAGTTGTCCGAGGCTTCGGCGAAGAGAAGCCCCATCTCTTCCTTGCGACCCGCGCCGGATACGCCGGACTTGCAGTCGGCAACGAGATGCGCGTTGTCGACGATGCCCGCCTCGATCAATGGCAGGAACCCCAGTTGAACCGCCGTCGGGTAGCACCCCGGATTGCCAACGATGCGCGCACGCTTGATCGCGGCACGGTTCACTTCCGGGAGGCCGTAGACCGATTCGGCGAGGAGGTCGGGGCATGCGTGCGGCATTCCGTACCACCTCTCGAACGCGGCGGGATCTTTCAACCGGAAGTCGGCGGCGAGGTCGATGATCCTGATGTCGGCGGCGAGGAGTTCGCGCGCCTGTGCCATCGCAACTCCGTGGGGCGTCGCGAAAAATACGACATCGCATGACTTGAGGTCGGCCTCGGCCGGATCGGCGAACGCCAGGCTGTACCTTCCGCGGAGGCTCGGGAACATGTCGGCGACCTTGGTGCCGGCATCCTTGCGCGACGTGATCGCGCGGACGTCTGCGTTCGGATGCTGTGCCAGCAGCCGCAAGAGCTCGACGCCGGTGTAGCCGGTGCCGCCGACGATGCCGATCTTGATCATCGCGTCCTCGCTCGAAAATCGTTCGGTGTTTTTGATTCTAGCACCCGGATTCCTCAGCTCTTTCCGGCACTGACCTTAGGGAACCTCTGAACAAGTCCCGCGTGGGCGCTCCGCGCGCGACTTGTTCAGGGGTTCCTTAGCGGGTACTCGCGGTTCCCAAGGCACGAAGGCCGCCTCGCGGGCGGCCTTCGTGATCGAAGCGAGGTGACGGTCAGCGCTTCGAGAACTGCTTGCGCTTGCGCGCCTTGTGGAGGCCGACCTTCTTTCGCTCCACTTCGCGCGCGTCGCGCGTCACGAGCCCGGCTTTCGACAGTGCGGGCTTCAACTCGGCGTCGTAGTCGATGAGTGCGCGGGTGATCCCATGGCGCACCGCACCGGCCTGGCCGGATTCTCCGCCGCCTTCGACATTGATCATGATGTCGAACGTCGCTTCGTGGTTCGTGAGCTTCAATGGCTGCCGGATGACCATGCGCCCGGTGTCGCGCGAGAAAAATTCGTCGGCCGGCTTCTGGTTGACCACGATCTTGCCGCTGCCCTTCTTGAGGAAGACGCGGGCGACTGCGCTCTTGCGGCGGCCGGTGCCGTAGTAGTAGATCCCGATCATGAGGGTCAGATATCCAGTGTCTTGGGTTGCTGGGCGGTGTGCGGATGCGCCGTACCGGCATAGCACTTGAGCTTCTTCAGCATCTTGTAGCCGAGGGGACCCTTGGGGAGCATGCCCTTGACGGCCTTCTCGAGCACGCGGCCGGGAAAGCGCGCCTGCATCTTGGAAAAGTTCGTTGTCGAAATCCCGCCCGGGTAACCGCTGTGGCGGTGGTAGAGCTTGTCTTCGGCCTTGTTGCCGGTAACGCGGATCTTTTCGACGTTGGTCACGACGATGAAGTCGCCGGTATCCATGTGCGGGGTGAAGATCGGCTTGTGCTTGCCGCGAAGGCGCAGCGCGATCTGGCTGGCAAGACGGCCGAGTATCTTGTCCGTGGCGTCGACCACGAACCAATCCCGCGTGATGTCCTGCGGCTTGGCGGAGAAGGTTTTCATTGCAGAATCAGGTTTCGGGGCGGTTCAGCAAAGTCTTTAATGATAATCGATTTTCTGCTTTCCGGTCAACGCTGTTGCCGCCGAAGCGGGGTTGGCCGCGTGCCATCAAAAAAGAGCGCGACTCGGGAGGAGCCGCGCTTCAAGGTTTCCGCCCTAGGAGGAGGAAGGGAGGAACTGTCCGCCGGGGAGAATGGGGGAATTCTCCGCTCTGGGACGGTTATGATGATGGCATATCCTTTGCGCCAATGCAAGGGGTGTTGCGCCGCAGCAGACCGATTGCGGCAGAAATGTTGTTCCGATGCATAGTGAGTGAATGCTTACACTCTGACTCCATGCGTCGGCGGGCTGCGGAATGCAGGACAATATTCGCATTAGGGGCGATCGTGGGGGGCGAATGAAAGTCCGGGCGAAATGGGTCGAGGGCGTGAGTTTCGTCGGCGAGTCGGAAACCGGCCATGCCGTCGTGATCGATGGTGCGCCCGAGCACGGCGGGCGTAACCTCGGGATGCGGCCGATGGAAATGGTGTTGATGGGTGCGGCCGCCTGTACCGCGTTCGATGTCGTGTTGATCCTTCGAAAGGCGCGCCAGCCGATTGCGGACTGCACCGTCGATGCGGACGCCGCGAGGGCCCAAACCGACCCCAAGGTATTCACCCGGATCCACCTCAAATACGCGATTGCCGGGCGCGGGCTCGATCCGGGCGCCGTCGAGCGCGCGGTGAAGCTGTCGAAGGACAAGTACTGCTCGGCGACGCTGATGCTTGCAAAGACCGCCGAGATCACGTTCGAGATCGCGATTGTCGACGCCGATCGGCTGCCTGCTCCCGCACCTTGAGGGCCGCGACTGGCGTCCGGACACAGCGGCGGTACGATGCCGCGGCTGATGAATCAGGCGACCGACGGGTCTCGGCTCACCGCTTGTCGCGGAGCGCGCGAATCAGGCTGGAGGAGTCCCACCGACCGCCGCCTTGCGCCTGAACGCGCGCGTAGAACTGGTCGACGAGCGCGGTGACCGGAAGGGCGGCGCCTCGCGCCCGCGCTTCGGCGAGGCACAGGCCAAGATCCTTGCGCATCCAGTCGACCGCAAAGCCGAAATCGAACTTGTCGGCGAGCATCGTCCGGCCGCGATTCTCGAGCTGCCACGACTGCGCCGCGCCCTTGCCGATCACATCGAGCCCCCGTTCGACGTCGAGCCCCGCCTTTTCTGCGAACGTGATGCCTTCGGCGAGCGCCTGGACCAGGCCTGCAATGCAGATCTGGTTGAACATCTTCGTGAGCTGGCCGCTGCCGGCACCGCCCATCAGCGTCACCGCCCGGGCGTAAATTGCAAGAACCGGTTCGGCGATCGCGAACACGTCGGGGTCCCCGCCGACCATGATGGTCAGATTTCCATTCTCGGCGCCGGCCTGGCCTCCGGATACGGGCGCGTCGAGGAACCCGACTCCCGCGGACTTGGCGGCGGCATGAATCTCCCGCGCAATCTGCGCAGAAGCGGTGGTGTGGTCGACGAGCACCGAGCCTCCGCGCATCGCGGAAAGCGCGCCCTCCTGGCCGAGGACCAGCGCGCGAATGTCGTCGTCGTTGCCGACGCACATCATCACGAGTTCTGCCCCTGCCGCGGCCTGCGCCGGCGTCGGCGCGCTCGTCCCGCCGTGCTGCTCAACCCAGCGCTGTGACTTCGCGGCGGTCCGGTTGTAGACCGTGACGCGATGCCCCGCTCGCGCGAGATGCCCGGCCATCGGATATCCCATGACGCCTAGACCGATGAACGCGACGTTTCGCTGGTCCGGGGTCGGATTCACTTGTCGCTCTCCTTCGAAGACTTGCTCGCGTTCAAGAATGCGTCAGGTGCGCCCGACTCCGATTCGAGCGCGGTGCGCGCGGCAACGATGGCAGCGCGCACTTGCATGGGTGCGGTGCCGCCCGGGTGGTTGCGGCTCGCGACCGAGCCGTCGAGTGTCAATACGGCAAAGACGTCGGCGTCGATCTCGCGCGCGAACGATTGCAGTTCGGAGAGCGGCAGATCCGCGATATCGCGGCCGCGCTGCTCGGCGTGCCGCACCGTACGCGCAACTGCCTCGTGCGCGTCGCGGAACGGCACGCCCTTCTTGACGAGGTAGTCGGCGAGATCGGTGGCTGTCGCGTAGCCCTCGGCCGCGGCAGCGCGCATCCGCACCTTGTCGACGGTGATGCCGGCGGCGACGATGTCGGCGATGATCGCCAGCGTGTCGGCAAGCGTGTCGACCGTATCGAACAGCGGCTCCTTGTCTTCCTGGTTGTCCCGGTTGTAGGCGAGCGGCTGGCCCTTCATCACGGTGAGGAGCGCCACCAGGTGGCCGTTCACGCGCCCCGTCTTGCCGCGCGCGAGTTCCGCAACGTCCGGGTTCTTCTTTTGCGGCATGATCGACGACCCGGTGCAAAAGCGATCGGCGAGCGACACGAAGGCGAAGCGGGGGTTCATCCACCACGCGAGTTCTTCGGCAAACCGCGAAACGTGAGTCATGGCCAATGCGGCAGCGGCCGTGAACTCGATCGCGAAATCGCGATCGGACACCGCGTCGAGCGAGTTGGTACAGAGTGCGTCGAACCCGAGCTCCTCTGCGACGCGCGTGCGATCGATCGGAAAACTCGTGCCGGCGAGGGCCGCGCTGCCCAGCGGCAGCCGGTTGACGCGCCGGCGGCAGTCCCGAAACCGCTCCGCGTCGCGCGCGAACATCGCCTCGTACGCAAGGAGGTGGTGACCGAACGTGACGGGCTGCGCGACCTGCAGATGCGTATAGCCCGGCATGATCGTGTCGGCATGCAACTCGGCAAGTTCGATGAACCCGCGGCGCAATGCCGCGAGCCCCTCCACCAGCGCATCGATGGCGCCGCGCAGCCAGAGCCTGAGATCCGTGGCGACCTGATCGTTGCGCGAGCGGCCGGTATGGAGCCGCTTGCCGGCGTCGCCGACGAGCGCGGTGAGGCGCTTCTCGACGTTGAAATGCACATCCTCGAGGTCGCGCGTCCACGGAAATTCGCCGCGCGCGATTTCGCCGCGAATCGTGTCCATCCCCCGCTCGATTGCCTCGAGATCGTCAGGCGCGAGCACGCCGACCGCGGCCATCATCCGCGCGTGCGCGAGCGAGCCGGTGATATCCACGTCGGCAAGCCGATGATCGAAATCCACCGACGCGGTGTAACGCTTGACGATGGTGGACACCGGCTCGCCGAAACGGCCGGACCATCCGACGGGGGAGGGGGCACTATGCGGCGGCGCCTTCAATTCCGACCTGCTCCTACGGTGAGGCGGCATCAGAATGCCCAAAAAAGCGAACCGAACGAAGCTCGAGGACGAGCCTCGCATCGGGTTCAGCTTGCCTAGCCGGCGGGGGTTGCCGACAATACCCTCTGATACCGCTCGAGTCGGCGTTCGACCCGGCGCACGTCTCCGGCACAATGCTTGCATGCCGGTTTCGCTATGCCTTCGATTATAAGGCCAAACACCATCGCTCCCGAATTGCCGGATTTCCGCAATCTCGGCACCATCCTGCGCATCGTGCTCGCCGTGAACCTGCTGACGGCGGTCGCTGCCCTCGTGCGCGAACCGCAGCTCGACCTCTGGGCGACCCAGTGGACGGAAATGTCGGCAGTGGTCGAGCCGCACCTCATTGTCGAAATCGCGATCCTTTATGCCGTGGCGCCGTGGCTGGCACGGCAGTCGGGTGCGACCGGCGCCCTCGCAATCGCGGCGCTTACTGTCGTTATTGGCCTCGGCGTCCACTTCCTCGTCGCGCGCCAGCTGGGAGAGCCGCCGCTCGGTTCGCTGCGGCATCTCGTCTTCGCGCTCGGCATCTACGGCGCGCTGCTTCTCTATTTCGGCCTCCGCGCGAAGGCGCTGTCGCCCGCGATAGCCGAGTCCCGGCTGCAGGCGCTGCAGGCCCGCATTCGCCCGCACTTTCTCTTCAACAGCATCAACGCGGTGCTGTCGCTCGTGCGCTCGGACCCGAAACAGGCCGAAACCGCGCTGCTGGACATGGCGGATCTCTTTCGCGTGTTGATGCGCGACAACCGCGAGCTCGTTCCGATCGACGACGAGATCGAGCTTTGCCGGCAATACCTTGCGCTCGAGAAGCTGCGCCTCGGCGACCGGCTTCAGGTCGAATGGCATCTCAACAACATGCCCGGCGATGCGCTGGTGCCGCCGCTCCTGCTGCAGCCGCTCCTCGAGAACGCGGTCTACCATGGCATCGAGCCGTCGAGCGAGCCAGGTGTCATTTCGATCAACATCTTCTACCGGGGTGGCGAAGTCCATGCCATCCTGCGCAACCCGTACCGGGCCGACGGCGGCCGGCACCACGCCGGCAACAAAATGGCGCTTGCGAACATTCGCGAGCGGCTCAAGCTCCACTTCGATGCCGAGGGCGCTTTGGAATCGAGGGTGAGGGAGTCCGCATACGAAGTCAAAATTCGGATGCCCTACCGCACGTCGAAGGCATCGATGGCAGGCATTGCCGACGCAGCGGCGGCCGATGATCCTGCGAAGGCGAGCCGGGAGTTGGTTGCACCTGGCGCCAACGCGCGGCCGGACAGGCAGGCGCTTGCGAACGGAAATCCCGGAGCGTCGCGTGGCTGAAGCGCCGCTGCGGATTCTTGTCGTCGACGATGAGGCGCCGGCCCGCCGCCGGCTGCGCGAGCTGCTCGACGACTGTTCCGCCGCGCTGCCGCTCTCACTCGTCGGCGAAGCGACCAATGGCCGGGAAGCCATCGACCTCCTTCACACGGTCAGCGCCGACTTGGTCCTTACCGACATCCACATGCCGGAAATGGGTGGAATCGAACTCGCGCGCCATGTGTTGAAGCTGCCGCAACCGCCGCTCGTGATCTTCACGACGGCACACGACGAGCACGCCCTGCAGGCGTTCGAAGTGAACGCGGTCGACTACCTGATGAAGCCTGTGCGCGTGCAGCGGCTGCTGGCCGCGCTGCAGAAGATGCCCCGCCTGAAGCCCGTTTCGACGACGAGGCTCGACCAGCTGCAAACCTCCGCGCGCCGGTTCCTGTCGGTAACCGAGCGATCGCGCGTGGTGCTGGTTCCGGTCGACGAAATCGTCTACCTGAAGGCCGAACTCAAATACATAACGATTCGCACCGCGCAGCGCGAGTACCTGCTCGAGGAATCGTTGACCAAGCTCGAGGAGGAGTTTGGCCCGCGGATGGTCCGCGTCCACCGCAACTGCCTCGTCGCGCGCGACTTCATCCGCGGTTTCGAGCGTCGCGTCGGCGACGAGGGTGACGCGCACTGGGAGGTGCTGCTGAAGGATGTCCCGGAGACCTTGCCCGTTTCGCGCCGGCAGCAATCCATCGTGCGCGAGATCGGGCGCGAGAGTCAGTAAAGCGTTGGGCAGGCGAGGGAGCCAGGCGGCGGCGGGGTAAACTCCCTCACCGTTTCACTTCCATAATCTTCGGGCGTCCCCTCGCATGAATCTGCGCACATTGATATGCGGCTCCATCGCCTACGACACCATCATGGTGTTCCCCGACCGCTTCGCGCGGCACATCCTGCCCGAGCAGACGCACGTGCTGTCGGTCTCGTTCCAGATCGGCGAGATGCGGCGCGAATGGGGCGGCTGCGCCGGCAACATCGCGTACAACCTGAAGGCGCTCGGTGGCGAGCCCGTCGTGATGGCGACGCTCGGCGACGACGGCGCACCCTACCGCGAGCGGCTTCACGATCTCGGGATCGCGTGCGATGGCGTGCGCACGGTGCACGGATCGTACACCGCGCAGGCGTTCATCATCACGGACCTCGACGACAACCAGATCACGGCGTTCCATCCGGGCGCGATGAACGCGTCGCACGAGAACCGGATCGACGACGTCGACGGCATCGCGCTCGGCATCGTGGCCCCTGACGGACGCGAGGGCATGCGCACTCACGTAGAGCAGTTCGCGAACGCGAAGATCCCGTTCGTTTTCGATCCGGGCCAGGGGCTGCCGCTGTTTTCGGGACCGGAACTCGTGGAGATGGTCGACGCCGCGACCTACGTTGCCGTCAACGACTACGAGGGGCGGATGCTGGCGGAGCGGACCGGACTCGATCTCGACGCGATCGCCGCGCGTGTCGAAGCGCTGATCGTGACCCAGGGCGGCGAAGGTTCGCGGATCCACGCGGATGGCCGTACGTTCAAGCTCCCGGCGGTGAAGCCGGCGTCGGTCACGGATCCGACCGGCTGCGGTGACGCCTACCGCGCGGGCCTTCTTTACGGCATCGTCCGCGGCTGGGACTGGGAGCGCACCGGACGCCTTGCGGCGACGCTGGGGTCGCTCAAGATCGCAAGTCGTGGTGCGCAGAACCACGCGGTCGATCGCGACCTCGTTGCAAAGCTCTACCACGAGCAATTCGGCGCGCACGTGTGGTGACGAGCCGATGACGACGCGGCATCGGCCCTTTCATCAGCCCACATCGCTTCCGGCTCGTCTCGTGCGCTTCGCGCGCGTTGCCGCCCACGTCGTCGGCGGACTGTCGACGACGGTGTTCGTGTTCCCATGGATCGGTCCCCCGAAGAAGGCGGCGCTGATCCGCAAGTGGTCGCGGCAGCTGTTGCAGATGCTGAGCATCGAAGCGCGCGTGCACTGGCGGCACGACCGCGGGTTTCCGGGCAACGTGCTGATCGTCGCCAACCATATCTCCTGGCTCGACATCTTCGTGCTGAACACGCTGCAGCCGGCGCGGTTCATCGCCAAGGCCGAGCTCAAGCGCTGGCCGGTCGTCGGTCGACTCAGCGCCAACGTCGGCACGCTTTTCATCGAGCGCGAACGACGGCGCGATACGCACACGGTGAACCGCCACACGGTCGACGCGCTGGCGCGTGGCGATATCGTGGCCGTGTTCCCCGAGGGAACCACCAGCGACGGCACCGAGTTGCTGAAATTTCACAGCTCGCTGTTTCAACCGATCGTCGACGCGGCCGGACATGTCCAGCCCGTCGCGATCCGCTACCGCACGCCGGCCGACGAGCACAGCGACGCGCCGGCCTTCGTCGGCGAGTTGACGATGATTCAATCGTTCTGGCGGGTGACCGGCGAGCGCGCGCTCGTCGCGGAACTGCACCTCACGTCGCCGCTGCCCGCGCAGGCGCGGCATCGCCGCGAGCTGTCGAGCGAGGCGGCGGAGGCTATCCGAACGGTTTTGGAGTCACCGGCGCGCGCCCCGGCACCTGATACACGCGACGATCGTCGAGCCTGATCGCGGTCAGCGCCCCGCCCCACAGACAACCCGAATCCAACATCAGCAGATTCGGCGCGAGCTTCAATTCAAGTGTCGACCAGTGGCCGCAGACGATCGTCTTGCTGGCCGAAGCGCGGTGCGCATGTTCGAACCAGGGCTGGAAGCCTTCAGGCGTGGCGTGCGGACCGCGCTTCTCCTTGAACTCCATCGTGCCGTCGCCGGTGCAGAAGCGCAGCCGGGTACATGCGTTGACGATGACCCGCAGCCGGTCGAAGCCGGCGAGGTCGTCGCGCCATGCGCGCGGCTCGTCGCCGTAGAGTTCGCGCAGGAACGCGTCGGCTCGCCCGCTCGCGAGCATCGCCTGCACCTCGCACGACAACGCCAGCGCGTCGGCGGGCGTCCATGCCGGAAGGAGGCCCGCGTGCACGAGCAGGAGATCGTCCTCGATCACGACCAAGGGACGACGCTGCAGCCACGCCAGAAGCTCGGCACGATCGGGTGCTTCGAGAATCGGCGCAATGGTGTCCTGCCGATGTTGCTTCGAGTACCCGGCGGCCACCGTCAGCAGGTGAAAGTCGTGGTTGCCGAGGACCGTTACCGCGGCATCGCCCAACGCCTTCACTTCGCGCAGCACGGCGAGCGATTCGGGACCGCGATTGACGAGGTCGCCGACGAGCCAGAGTCTGTCGTTGCGCGGCGAAAAGCCGATCAGTTCGAGCAGCTGGCGGAATTCCGTGTGGCAGCCCTGGATGTCGCCGATCGCGTAGAGGCTCATGGGAAGCGTGCGCGCAAGAGCGCGGAATGACGAGAGATGGATTGCGTATCGGCCTGCTAGAATCCGTGTCGATTCTAACATCCGGATTCTCCGTTCCCCTTTCGTTCCCGATGTCGTTACCGCTCAATCCCGCGCAGCGCGAGGCGGTGCGATATCTCGACGGTCCGCTGCTGGTGCTGGCGGGCGCCGGCAGCGGCAAGACACGCGTCATCGCCGCGAAGATCGGTCACCTGCTGGAACGCGGCCACGATCCCGCACGGATCGCCGCGATCACGTTCACGAACCGGGCTGCGCGCGAAATGCGTGGCCGGAGCGCGCAACTTCTGGACGGTGACGGCCGAAGAGGCCGTGCCGACGATGTCTGGATCGGCACGTTCCACGCGCTGGGTTTGCGCATCGTTCGCGGTGATGCTGCCGCGCTGGGACTGAAGCCGGGATTCTCGATCCTCGCCCCCGACGATATCGAACCGATCGTCGCCGAGCTGATCCAGACGACGGATCGCGCCCGTGCGCGGGCGGTGCAATGGCGGATCAGCGCGTGGAAAAGCGCATTGGTGTCGCCTGCGGCGGCGGCGAAAGCCGCGCAGAGCAACGACGACGCTGCGGCGGCGCAGGCCTATCGGCGCTACGGCGATGCGCTGCGCGCGTATCAGGCCGTCGACTTCGACGACCTCATCTCCCTGCCGATCGGGCTGCTCGACACCGTGCGGCTTTCCACGCTGCACGCGGCGAAGGGGCTCGAGTTTCCGCACGTCTTTCTGGTCGGACTCGAAGAGGGGCTGCTGCCGCACCGCGAATCCGTCGCCAAAGGCGACGTCGACGAGGAACGGCGCCTGATGTACGTCGGCATCACGCGCGCACAGCGCAGCTTGCACCTGTCGTTTTGCCTCCGACGCCGGCGCGGCGGCGAATCGGTCGAGTGTCAGCCGTCGCGTTTCCTCGGCGAGCTTGCGGCCGAGGATCTGCGCTGGGCCGGCGCACCGGTTTCCGCCGACGAAGCCGCGCGCGAGAAATCGGCCGGCAGCGAGCGGCTCAAGCAATTGAAAGCGATGGTCGCGGCAAAGTAGCGCGGACTCCGTTGTCCGTCGCACCGGACCCGCTCCGTGAGCACGGCCACCGGTGCAATTCCTTCAGCGAGACCACCAGTATGTGCTGGCCTCATGCAGGCGATTGACGAACCAGCCGGCCGCGGCAGATAATGCATCCTGCGCCGATTTGAGCTTCAGGGTGCGACCTGAGTGTCGCGCCACTATGGGGAAGCTGCCTCTCCCTCCGGGCAACCGGTAGACTTAGAGCTATAAAACAGCAGCAGCAGACAGTACGGCCTTTTGGCCAAATAGTGGTGTGGCGAAAGCCATTCCAGCAATTGTTCCATCGCTCTCACGAGCGAGAGGGAACCGACTATTCGACTAGTCGTAGCCTACGGGCAGTGCGCGACCGGCAACGGTTGCGTGCGGAGCGCCCTGACAATGCCTCATCCATGACGATATGCCGATCCTGCGAGGGATCGGTATGCGTTCGTTCGTTGCAAACGGACAAGGGGTTAGGCTGGACAGTATGGTCAACGCAAGTGAACTGCCGATAAACACCGTTATCAAAGCCGGGCGAGAGCAACGGAGTACGCCCGAACCAAAATGGTAAGTGGCTGGGTGTCTCATTCCTGAACTGGGACACGTCGACAAAGCGCCACCGGTGGAAAGGCAGGACCTAACCTGTTCGTGTTGCTGGCATGGAACTGGGTAAGCCCGTATTTCCGCCCACGGAGGCTGTTTGCTCTTGGGCAAGCCGATCGTAAGAGAAGCTGTCGGAAGTGCGGGTAAGGGATCGTGGAGAAAGCGAAGGCCGGGCTGTAATGGTCTGGACAGGGGTTTGAACGTCACCCCACGCGAAAGCGGGCCGACTTCCACGTGGTCTCTACCGGCAATTTGCCTGTAGAAGTTTCGATGAATCTCCCCTGCGGGAAACGCAATATCCCCGCAGGGGGAGACTTGCGTCTTCTTGCTGGGGTCCTCTTACGGAGACAGCAAGTGAGAATGCAGTTCGACGACAGGATGTTTGTCGCGCGACCCGCATCTGCGTCTTCGGCAGACCTGCTCAAATGGCACGGTATCGACTGGGCCAGGATGAACAGGATGTTCGGAACCTGCAGATACGAATTGCCAAGGCAGTGTAATTTGCCGGCCTAGCTCGCTAGGCTTGGTAGTGGCTTGAGCCGAGTGCTGGGAAACTCGCACGCTCGGTTCTTAGGGGGGGATGGCTCGGCAACGAGTCGTCCCTACCCGACTGCGACCTGAGTGTCGCGCACACCAGTGGGACGCTGCTTCCCCCCGGGTTACCGGTAGGCCCTAAAAGGCCATAAAGATTGGCAGCCTCAGACAGTACGGCCATCAGGCCGAAGAGTGGTGTGGCGAAAGCCACTACAGCAATTGTTCCATCGCTCTCACGAGCGAGAGGGAACCGACTACTCGACTAGTCGTAGCCTACGGGCAGTGCGTGACCGGCAACGGTTGCGTGCGGAGCGCCCTGACAATGCCTCATCCTCGGATATTCCGGTTCTGCGAGGAATCGGTATGCGTTCGTTCGTTGCAAATGGACAAGGGGTTAGGCTGGACAGTATGGTCAACGCAAGTGAACTGCTGATAAACACCGTTATCAAAGCCGGGCGAAAGCAACGGAGTACGCCCGAACCAAAATGGTAAGTGGCCGGATGTCTCATTCTGAAGTGAGGTCACGTCGACGAAGCGCCACCGGTGGAGAGGCAGGACCTAAGCTGTTCTTGTTGCTGGAGTGGAACAGGGTAAGCCCGTATTTCCGCCCGCGTCGAAGTTGTGGCGCGGGCAAGCCGATCGTAAGAGAAGCTGTCGGAAGTGCGGGTAAAGGATCGTGGAGAAAGCGAACGCCGGGCTGTAACGGTCTGGATAGGGGCTTGAACGTCGCCTCACGCGAAAGCGGGCTGACTTCCACGTGGTCTCTACGGGCAGTTCGCCTGTAGAAGTTTCGATGAATCTTCCCTGCGGGAAACGCAATCATCCCCGCAGGGGGAGACTTGCGTCTTCTTGCTTGGGATTTGCCAAGGAGACAGCAAGTGAGAATGCAGTTCGACGACAGGAAGTGTCTTGTCGAGAAGCCTGCATCTGCGTCTTCGGCAGACCTGATCGAATGGCACGGCATCGACTGGGCCAGGGTGAACAGGAATGTTCGAAACCTGCAGATACGAATCGCCAAGGCAACGAAGGAAGAGGACTGGCGCAAGGTGAAAGCCCTGCAACGGTTCCTGACTCGCTCGTTTTGCGGCAAAACATTAGCCGTACGACGGGTGACCGAGAATCGCGGGCACAAGACGCCGGGTGTGGACAATGTTGTATGGTCAACCCCGGTGTCCAAGGTCCGTGGGATTGCACAGTTGGAGCGACGCGGTTATCGACCGTTGCCGCTAAGGCGCGTGTACATCCCGAAGTCCAACGGCAAGCTGCGGCCATTGGGAATACCGACGATGAAGGATCGCGCGATGCAAGCGCTGCACCTTCTCGCGCTGGAGCCCGTGTCCGAAACGCTGGCTGATACGAACAGCTACGGATTCCGACCTTATCGCTGCACGGCGGACGCGATCAAGCAGTGCCGAACGGCGCTGTCACAGCGGACGAGTGCGCAGTGGGTATTGGAAGCGGATATCCAAGGCTGCTTCGACCACATCAGCCATCCGTGGCTGCTCGATCACATTCCGATGGATAGGGACGTGCTGCGCAAGTGGTTGAAATGCGGGTATGTCGAGTTGCGGGTTCTACATGCAACGGAAGCCGGAACGCCTCAAGGCGGCGTTAT